>JAIVJM010000341.1:1940-6118 GCA_020199995.1 Acidobacteriota bacterium
ACTGCTCAGTGACGACCGCCCGGCACGCGCACGACCTCGATTACAAGGTCATCTTCGTCGAGGACGCCAACGCCGGCCCGGACATGCCCGACGTCGGCTTCGGCCCCGTGCCGCACGCCGAGATCATGCGCGCCGTCGCCACCTCGCTGGCCGGCGGTATCGCCGACGTCGTGAAAACCGACGAGGTCATCGGACAGATGAATGGTAAAGGCTGATACGCGCCCCAACCGGGCCGCAGAAGTTCGGCCCGCACGGAGGTATCAGTATGGGCAGTCAGCTACTGTGGTTGGACAATCCGATAGCGTTGGAGCCCGGGCTGGTCGGCGGGAAGGCGGCAGGTCTCGGGCAACTTTGTAAACTTGGCGCGCGCGTGCCCGAGGGCGTCGTCATCCCGGCGGATGCCGTCATGTGCATTGAACTTGAGCGCGAGGTGGACTCGGCCATCGAGGCCATCGTGGCCAGAGCCGGGCGCGCCACGATGTTCGCCGTGCGCAGCAGCGCCACGGTCGAGGACGGCCATCACGCCAGCTACGCCGGCATGTACAAGACTATCCTCGACGTAGGGCCTGACGAGGTGATGGAGGCGGTGGAAGAGTGCCGCCGCTCCGCCAGCTCAGCGCGCATCAACACCTACCGCAACGTGCTCAACAGGGTGGATGAGGCGGCCGCGCCGGTGGCCGTCGTCATCCAGCGTATGCTGGAGCCCGAGGTCTCGGGCGTGTGCTTCACCATCAACCCGATCACGGGCGACCCGGACGAGATGATCATCGAGGCTGCCGTCGGCCTCGGCGAGCGCGTAGTTGGCGGCGAGGTCACGCCCGACTACTACTGCCTGCGGCTCGCCGACGGTGCCCTACTCAACTTCGAGCCGGGCGACGACAGCACGGACGGCGCGCCGCTTCTCTCGCACGGTGACCGCCTTCTCCTCTGCGCCGAGGCCAAGACGGTCAGCGAGTCGTTCGGTCTGCCGGTCGACCTCGAGTTCGCATTCGCCGGAGGCGGGCTGTACCTTCTCCAGGCCCGCCCCGTCACGAAGGTGGCCCGGCGGGCCGTGGTTGCGTAAACTCCTGCTGGCACGGCTCACGGGCGTCCGCCACGGAGACAGCCGCGCGACCTAACTTCGTTCAGATAGTCTTAAAAAGCGCGCCCGGATAGCCTGCGGCGCGCTGGATAACCCGGCGACATGACGGACGATCCCAACAACAAGTTGGCGCGCCTGCAGGAGTCGATTCAGTAATCGCACCAGGCCCTGCTCGACGCCATCCGCGCCCGCCTGCCCCAACTTGAAGAGCTGCTGCGAGTGATGGGGGGCGAGTACGAGGACCGGCTCTACCGATTCTACTACCAGTCGTCCAAGGTCTATTACCTGCAGGAGGACACGGAGCGCGTCGCCGACTTGTTCCGCGAGATCGCGCGCGAGGCCGGCAGGGAGTTGAACCCCTAGTTCGAGGAGATTGTCGCAGCCGGGACGGGGCTGGAGTTCGACTTGACGCACAACGACGACTGGCCGCGCCACGCGCGCCCGCTGGTCGAGGCCTTCCTCCACGCCAAGTACTTCGTCGAGATGATGGTCAAGTACGGGAGGGCAACTCGACGTCCCGCCTTACATGTTGCCGAGCGGGTGGGCGGCCATCCTCACCCTCTATTGGTTACGTTAAGACACCTCCCGCATACCGATGTACGGCGAGCCGGGCGAAAAGGGAAGAAGCGAATGGTGACGAAGTATCGCCCGTCCTGCCCACGTAATAATGCTACCCCGACTCGCTCACGATCTCGACTACGTAGACCCAGAATCCCCGGCGGAGCAAACCTCCGGCAATCTAAGCAGATGCTGCTGGGGCGTGCGAATCCATGTTTGGTCCAGATCTACCTAATAGCTCACAGAGCATGAGACAGCATTTCGGGGATGTTCTTCAGGAAATTGGCGAACTCTCCGCTATGCACGACCAGGATGTCCATGCGTGTGTGTACTTCATGCGACCCGTAGATTATGGCCTCTTTAACCGAAGGCTCGGGCTTGCGCTGGAGGTGAGGGGGTAAAGGTATTCTGTAGACGAGGTAAGGAGCCGGCGTGAGCTTCGCGCGGTCGTACGGGATCTCGCCACTCTCGGGAATATCACTAACATCAAATTCGCATACCGAGAGCTTCGCCGAGGTGACCACGGTCGGCAGAAACACGTGCTTATCAGTAAGCGTCTCAGCCTCCGGGTTGAACCTGCCGAAATGCTCACCCAGATTAATTTCCTCGGCCACTACGGCCTGAGTCGCCAGCGCGATCTGGTGCGTGGCCTTCGTAATCGCGTCGTTCGACGTCTTGGTCATGTCCTTCGGGGGTTTTGTTTTATCTCTTTGTTGCGCCCAATACTCCTGGTACCGGCCGGGAAGAAGACCCACTCGACGAGTTCGGGATTATTTTTCTTGCACTCGATGAGCAGTGTTAAGTGGCGGCGGGGCCGGGAGCCTCCCTGATAACCTCCGTGGATCGCTCTTACGTCCAGCTCGCTCTCTTTCCAGGGCCAGTGCGAATCCGCCGGCTTGTAAGCGACGGGGTAGTTTGTCGAGACAAGGTGCCAATCCCCGCTGTCCTGGATCACCTTGCGGCACCAGCGCTCGAAGAAGATGCCGTGGATGTTAAGGGAGTGGATGGTCCAGTCGTGATCGCTTTGAGGTCTGTCATTCACGCCACAACAGTAGCCCCGACCGCCGCAGGGGACAAGAAGAAATATTAATGGTTATCGATTACGGCTTCGGAAGCCACCGAGGGTAGCTGGCATGGATGGGGCTGTTCTCGACGAACTTTATGGCGACCGACACAGTGCCATCCGGTTCGGGGTTCGCAACGAACTCCTTCAGGGCCTCGTGATCCTCCTCGGTGAGATAGGTGTGCGCGCAGTACATGTCGGTTGCGCCGACTTCTATTTCTGTGCCGAACAAGTTGACGGCCCCTCCCTCCCAGTGCCAGTCGAGCTGCGCCGGCATGCCATTCCCATATATTTCCAGGAGGCGGCGCGCCAGCTCCAAGTGCGCGGCGATTTTCCACTCCCCCTTCCCTCTGAAAGTGACCTTCCCGGTCTTCAGCAACTGCTCCGTGGCGAGAATCTCGTCAATCTCTTCCTGATTGAGCTCGTCGGGGACCGAGAGCAGGACGCGCGTCTTGCCCTGAATGTACAAAACCTTATCGACCAATTCGATTGCCACGGCACTCGGCGGATCGAGGAGCCCGGGAGGGAACCGTTGCTCCATGGCCACGATGCCCGTCTCGGTGTTCACCATCCGCAGCACGCCGCCTCTGCTGAACGCGCGTTGAAACCGCATCCACTCCAACTGCGGCTTGACGTTAAATTTTCCGTCTTTGGCCGTGAAGTTCAGTTGGGCCGACTCCTCCTTCATATTCCAGACGAATTCCACCTGCCAGAGCGACCGCTGCCGGACGTTGTTTAGCGTCGCCTCATCAGTCCCGTGTTGCACCAAGTCTAGTTTGATGTGCGACAGCGCGGCCCGCTCGCCGTCGTCGCATTCGATCTCAACATTCACCTCGCCCACGTCGAGTTTTTGGCGAGTGCCGATGATGATCTGCCCTTCGGCGGTTTTGGAGAAGTCGATGAACTGGGTCATGAAATCGGGCAGGCGAACGTCCCTCAGGAACGTCTGCGGTATCTTGAGTTCCGCGCCCGTCGCCACGTGGCGTCGGTATCTCTCCAGCAGCTCACGCCCGCCGCTCGTGTCGGGGATGGACATGCGGAAGGAGATTTCAAACGGAGCGGGAGTCTCGCCCCCCGTGCGCTTCCCCTGGATGGACCAGCTCCTGTCGCCGGAGGGCACCACGCGGTAATGCGGGTCGAGGTCGTCGAGCCGCGCCCGCAGGCGCTGCCAGTCCTCTCGCACGGTGGTCTCCGGCTTCGAAGCTAAATCCATCAGGGCCTTGGTGGAGTGCTCGTCGAACCGATCTCGCTTCTTATCGAAGACAATCCTCCGCGAGGCCCTTCTCTCCTGATCCTTGAAATAGGACTTGACCGACACCCAATAAGCCTCGTCGGTGCGGGGCCGGGAGACGACCAGGATAACCGGCGTGTTGCCCTCCAGCCAATAACGCAGATCATTCTCGTCACAGGTGTAGTGAAACTTCACGGCGGTCTCGGCCGGGAAGCGTCTTTCGGTCGCCTTGCTCTGTACCTGGA
>JAIVJM010000173.1 GCA_020199995.1 Acidobacteriota bacterium
GGTAAGAAACCTTTTCCAGCATAAACTGCGTGGCCCTTTTCATGGCGGCCTGCACGTCTTGTTTGGTCGGTTCTTGGCCGTATAGCGTCCCCTGAAAAAGCAGCGAAAAGATTAACAGCCAGCCGAGTCGCCCACGCCGACCGGTAAGCCGAGAAGTGATGAGTACTGAGTGATGAGATGAAGACAATAGTGCGACGTTCCCCGATAGCAATGCCGACTCATTCAATAGCGACGGCTGACAGTCTATATCTGCATGATGGAACTTTTTGCCGGCTGCCGGTGAGCCAATATCACACATCTTCCTCTCTCCCTCTACTCATCACCCATGTAGCTGCTAGAACACCAGCCGCAAGCCGTACTGAATCTCGCGGCCCGTGTAAGCCACCGCCCTCCTCGTGACCCTGCCGAAGGTCGACGGGTCAGTGAAGTTGACCCCGGGGTTATCCCAGTTGAGGCGGTTAAATGCGTTGTAAGCTTCCACGCGCGCCTCCAGCCTGAACCGCTCGGTTAGATTAAACCCCTTGCTTAAGGTCATGTCGGTCTGCATGGAACTCGGCCCCAGGACTCCGTCGAAATACCTGGGGCTGGTCCGGCGAACCAGGTTGGGCGGATCATTCGGGTTCGTCGAAGTCGGCAGCTGGCTGAACACGGAGGTGTTGAACCATTGACCGTTGACACCTTCAGTCGGATTGCTGATCTTAGGGTCGCCGGTGACTATCAAGTTGCCGAATTGCAGCAGCCTGCCCGAGTAAAGGCGGGTCGTCGTGGTGAACTGCCAGCCGCCCAGGATCATGTCCACCGCCCGGGGGGCATCATTGAGCAGCCAGCGGCCCCTGCCGACGGGGACGTCAAACGTGATGGCGTTGGTGAAGCGGTGCCGGGGAGTTTCCGTGTCGAACCAATCTAGCCTGCGTTCGAAGGTGGCGAACTCGTCGAAGAACTCGGTCGTCCGCTCTCTGTTGTAGGCATAGGCCATGATGAAGCTGACGCCCTTTGAGAAGGGGCGCTGCCCCTGGATCGAGAAGGAGTGCAGTCGCTCCTTCCTGCCGGGCGTGTTCGCCTGGTTAATGGCCCCGTACTGCGGGTACGGCCGCAGCAGACTCGCGACGCTGACGGTCCGCTGGTTGCGAAGCGCGCCGGGGAACGTTTCCGGCGTCAGGGCGTTGAAGAACGGGTTAGCCACCTGTTGGTTCAGGATTGAACGCGGTATCTCGTAGGAGAACGACGGGTCAACTATGTTGATGTCGACGGTGTACGGGAGGTTGTGGCCGTTGTTGAAGAAGTAGTCCAGGTCGAGGATGATGCGGCCCCAAATCTCCCGCTGGTAGGAGAGGCTGAACCGGTCGTTGACCGGCGGTTGCTGCTTAAGCGCATCCAGAGTGAAGCTGTTGCCGAGGTTGGTGTAGCGCCCCAGCGACTTGCCTACTTCCTGTTGCACCGGGTTTCTGCCAGCCGGGAACGGATCGGACAGCGTTGCCTGGGGAACCCCGTTCACCAGCGGAGACACGAACGTCGTCGTCGCGTACCCCGTGTACTGCTCGACGAAATCGCCCAGCGGGTCGCGGATGCGTTGCGACGGAGCCATGTAGCGGGCGTAGCCGAACCTGATCACTGACCGGTCGTCGAGGCGGTAAGCCATGCCGAAGCGCGGCAGCAAGTTCAACTTATCCCTCTCCCAAGCGTTGCGGTTGTTCTCGTCCGTGAAGTTCCACGCGCCGTTGAAGCTGTGCTGTATTCCCTTGCTCGCGAGCAAGTTCGTGACGGCGGCGGGCATCGCGGGTCGGCTGGTCTGAAACTCCGGGATCGGGTTTGTGAGATCGATCATCCGCGATAAGCGGTTCTGCGGGTCGACGGGGCCAGGCTCGTACTCCCAGCGCAAACCGAGGTTAAGTGAGAGCCGGTCGTTGAACTTCCAGTCGTCCTGAAAATATCCGGCGTAGCCGAGCGAGACCACCTCCTGAACGGGAGTGCGCCTCGCGAAATTATTGTTCGTGTTGCCGGTGCCGTTGGGTTCGAGCGCGCCGAGGAGGAACGTCGCCCATTCATTACCGGAAGTGACGAGGTTAGGATTGGTGTTCTGGTTGGCGGTTAGATTCTGCCTGAAGAAGAAGTTGAGCGGCTCGAAGCGCGCCCCCTTGCCTTTATCGACGCGCAGTTCGCCGCCGATCTTCATCGAGTGGTCGCCGGCGTAACGATTCACACGCCCCGAGAAGCCCCACCCTTGGGGGTGCTGCCAGAACTCCCTGCCGGGTCGCCCGAACCGATTGTTGGTGCCGCCGGTAGGGATGTCTAAAGCCGGATAGAAGACGTTGTCGTTGGTAAAGAGCCCGCCGTACCAGGGGTTGCCGGGCCACAGTCCCTCCAGTCCGGACG
>JAIVJM010000060.1 GCA_020199995.1 Acidobacteriota bacterium
GTTGCAGCCCGAGCAGGAGCGAGGTCAGGAAAATCGAGCCGATGAGCAGCAAGCCCACCGCGCCGATCATGCCGAGCGTGAGCGCGCGCCCGTGCAGGAACGCGCGCGGCTTCGTCCCCCAGATGCGGTTCAGCGCCCGCTCGATGACGGCGAAGACCCACGACCCGGCCCACAGCATGACGACGAGCGCGCTCACGACCCCGCCCCAGCCCACGTTCGACAGCGACCTCACGGTCGCGCGCAGGAACTCCCTCGACCCCGGATAGACCTCGACGATGCGCGCCAGCATCTCGCCCCCGGCGGTCACCTGATTGCCGAAGACGAGCATCACGAGGAGCGCGGGGAAGAGCGTCAGGAGTCCGAAGTAGCTCATCGCCGCGGCGGGCGTGAAGAGGTCGTTTTCGTGGAACTGGTGGACGGTGTGGCTGAGGATGGTCGTCCACGGCGCGTGGTTGCGCACGCCCCAGCGACCTCGCGAGAAAAATGGGAATGGGTTTCGCACGATTTGCATCAGCTCTCCACCAAAGAAAAAAAATCGCGTCAGATGTTGTCGGACTATCTCGTCTGTCTCAATTGTCCGCCATTTCCCGCCCTGCCGCAAAACCTCAGCGCGCGGCTCGGGCCTCATGCGCCCGACCCCTTCTCTATCGCGGCGCGCGCCGCTGCGACGAGCGCGAGGGCACGCGAGAAACTGTTCTTTAGATTACGCGCCTCCGCGACAGCGCGCTCGAGGTCTTTCCGTGCGACTTCGTCGAACAACTCTTCGACGGTGAACGAGCGGAAGGCGTCGTGGAGCGCCTCCTGCTCTCCGGGAAAATACTTGACGCCGTCAAATCCGAACTGGACGAAGTTGCCGGGGAATTCTTTGCCCTCGTTGAGTGCCGCGACTGCCATGACTAGCGTCTCCCATACGCGTGGCGAGTCAACGCGCGCTGCGGTTATGGCTACCATCAACGTGGCGGCGGCACGCGGCGAGGTACGGTTCTCGGCCTGCTGCGCGAAACTAAAAGCCTCGTCGAGCAGCGCGATGGCGCGCGCGCGCTTCCCACGGCGTGCGGCCAACTCCGCGGCCTCCGCGAGTCCGTAGGCGCGGAGTGCGGGCGATACTACGGGCGAAAGCTCGACCTGTCGCGCGAACGACGCGGCCTTCTCGAAGTCGTCGTCATTGCCGTCGGCGAACGCCTCCGAGAGAGACGTGATTTGCCGCGCGCCGATGATGAAGCGGGCCGCCTGTCGGCTCTCCTCGTTCTCGATCTCATCGGCCAAGCGCCGCGCGCGGTCCCACAGCTTTCTTTTCGCGGCCTCGGTCGCGGCACTCAAACGCACACTGTCGCGCAGCTTCGGGTTGTCTCTGGTGGCGTCTGCCATGTCGAGCCACTTGCGGAGCGGGTCATCAGTGTTCTCGGGCGTCAGGCGTTGCAGCTTCATCTGCGAATCGAGCGAGTCGCGCCGAGCGGCCTCAATCTCCGCGGCGAGTGATGAGAGGCGCGTGCGCAAAGCTGATGCGAGTTGCGGAGCTTCACGCTCGAAGAAGGGAAGCAGGCGACCGGCGGCGAAGTAGAGCGCGACTGTATCGCCGCCCGTCGGCGTCGTGCCTGCCTGCGCGGGGCGCAGAAGGATCGCTACGGCGGCGTCGAAGAAAGCAGCGCGGGCGCGACGTGACGAGGCGGATGCTTCCGCCGCCCCGTCCGCGCTCGGCGCGTCGAGCGTGCGAAACTGAATCGAGCCGCGCCGGTCAACGACGGCGAGCAGGCGCGGCGTAAGGACGTATGAGGAGAGTAGTAGCACGTCGTTCGCGTCCGAGCGTGCGTCGGTGCGCGTGCGTTCAAGCAGGCGCAGGAAGAGACCGTCGGCCACGTCCGCGTTCTGCTCGCGCAGACGGAGGAGGAATTCGACGAGGATGCCGCTCACGCCTTCCGCGAGCGCAGGCTCGGCCACGGCCACCGCGCTTTTGTAGGTCTCTTCGTCGAGGAGCGAAAAGGCGAGCAAGAGCCGCTGGCCGCTCTGCGTGAATTCGTTGAGCGGGCCAATGTTGCGACTCGCAGCAGCTTCAGAGTCGTCGAACGCACCGCGTGCGCTGCTCTCTTGACGCCCAAGCCACTCAACGAGCGAGCGCAAAAAAGTCTCGGCCATGCGTGCATCGCGCCGCGCAACCGTCGTGAGTGCAAGATCGCGCGCACGCGTGAAGCGTTCGGGTAAATCGCCGTAGCGACCGTCCGTCTGCTCTTCCTTCAACTCCGCGTCATCCGACTCGGTGGCAGTCTCCCACGCGCGACTGAATAGCGAGCGCGCCGACTGCTGGTCAGCCTCCCACAAAGCATCCGCACATGAGGCGAGGATAGAAGCGCGCTGGTAGAGAGCTTCGATCTCGCGCGCGTTACTCCCGACATCGAGCAACAAGGCGACTGCACGGCGCTTCTCACTGCGCGCCCGCTCACTGCGCGCTCGCGCCTTCGCGCCTCTCGGTGCTTTTGAAGTTTGCCTTGTGTCGGCGGCGGGCGCAGCCTGAGTCGGCGGGCGAGCGCCGCGCTCCTGTGCGTCAGCAGCGGACATGTCGAGTCCGCACGCGAGGAGGAGCGCGACGGCGAGCTTGATTGTGCGAGGCATAGGCTTCACGACTTTCAGTTCGTCGCGGCGTTATTCCGCGTCGAAGAGTCCGGGGCGCAGCGGCCCCTGCGGCGGCGCGAGGCCGAAGTGCTCGTAGGCCATGCGCGTCGCCATCCGCCCGCGCGGCGTGCGGTTGAGAAAGCCGATCTGGATGAGGTACGGCTCGATGATTTCCTCGATGGAGTCCTTCTCCTCCTGCAACGCCGCCGACATGTGGTTCAATCCGACGGGGCCGCCCTGATGCTGCTGAATAATCATCAAAAGCATCTTGCGATCCATCTCGTCGAGGCCGAAGGTGTCCACCTCCATGCGGTTGAGCGCGCTGTCGGCGACCTCCTTCGTGATGCGCCCGTCGAACTCGACCTCGGCGTAATCGCGCACGCGACGGAGCAGGCGGTTGGCGATGCGCGGGGTGCCGCGCGCTCTCCGCGCGATCTCGCTCGCTCCCTCGCGGTCTATCGCCGTGCCGAGGATGTCGGCGGAGCGTCGGACGATCAGCTCAAGCTCGTCGTGCGTGTAGAAGTTGAGGTGGAAGACGATGCCGAAGCGCCCGCGCAAGGGGGCGGTGATGAGCCCGGCGCGCGTCGTCGCCCCGACTAAAGTGAACTTCGGCAAATCGAGCTTGATTGAGCGCGCCGCCGTCCCCTGCCCGTCAGCAAAACGTGGTCGAGCGCCTCGCGACGCTTGAGCGCGGCGCGGATGAAGACCGAGAGGTTCTCCGTCGCCTTCTTCTGCCCGATGTACTCGCCGAGCCGCGTGGGGCGGAGAGACAACTCGAATTGTTTCTCGTCGTCCACGGCGTTTCCCTCGCGGACACTGACGGGGTCAAGCTCTTCAGACATAAAAGCTCGTAAATCGTAAATCGTGAATCGTAAATCGTGAAGAGACGAAATCGCTTTTCTCTATTTACGATTTATGATTCACGATTTACGAGCCTTTCATCCTTTCGAGAGATGCCGCAGGCTGCGTCGCAGAAGAAGTTCGACGGAGATGTCGCCGCCTTCGCTGAGAGCCTGCCCGAGGGCCTTTTCAGCCGCCGCCTTCTGATAGCCGAGATTGACGAGCGCCGAGAGCGTGTCTTCGCGCAGCGCGTCTTCGCTCGGGGGCGCGGGCGTGGCCCCGGCGGCGAGTTCCTCGTCGAGCGCGGGGCTGCTGAGCGCCGTCATCTTGTCGCGCAGTTCGATGACGAGTCGCTCGGCGGTCTTCTTGCCGACGCCCGGAATCGCAGTCAGTCGCGCGAGATTGTTGGTGCGGATAGCCATCACGATCTCGTCGGCGCTCATCCCCGAGAGCATCGCGATGCCGGACTTGGGGCCGATGCCGCTGACCGAGATAAGCAGTTTGAACAACTCGCGCTCGCGCTCCGTGCGAAAGCCGAAGAGTTGCAGCACGTCCTCGCGGACGTGTGTGTGGATGCGCAGCTTGACCTGCGCGCCCGCCTCCTCCATGCCGTAGAAGGTCGTGACGGGGATGGTCACTTCATAGCCGACGCCGCCCACGTCGAGAATCACACTGGTCGCGTGTTTGGCGAGTAGAGTCCCGGACAGATGTGCAATCATTTTTCAGTGTCGACAGGAGAAGGAATTTCGGGAGCGTCTCTTGTTTCGAGAGCGATTTTAGATGAAGCGCGGGGCATCGGCAACGTGCGGCGCGGGCGCGGACTCAGCCTTCGTCAGCGCCCGCGCCGGGCGCGCGCCTGTTTCCTGCGGTAGACGCCGTCGAAGCGGACGTTCATCCCGCCGCACTCCGAGTTGTCGCTCGCGACGAGGTAGTCGCCCACCAGCCTCAGCGTCACGCGGCAGGAGTCTTCCTCGACCGTGAGGACGTTCCCGGCGGGCCGCGCCTTCGCGTTCACCGCGCCTGTGTGGACGTTGTTGTTGAGCCCGCTCCAGAACGCCGGGGCAGCCTTCGTCGTCGCCGGAGAAATAAACTCGCGTGCCCTTCGCGCCGAGGACGCGGGCTACACGGAAGTCAGTCCCGTCGCTGGGGAACGCGCCGTTGCGGCACCAGTTCGCGGGATTCCCCGATTCGGCGTTCTGCGCGAGCGCGTGCGCCGGGGCACACAACACGAGCAGCAACAGCAGGAGATATTTGTTCATCAGGAGATATTTTTTCATAAAGTGAGTCCGACCCGAGCGGCGCAAGCCGCCGAAAAACATGCGCGGCGCAAGCCGCCGAGAAACCTGACTAGCGGAAGAAGAGAAGGTCTTTGACCGCGTCGGGGACGCGACGGCTCGCACGGCCTTCTTTCAGCAGCCGGAGTTGTTCTTCGTAGAAGTCTCCGTGCCCGGCGAGCGAGTAGGTGAGATAGAACTGGCGTCGGAGACGATGCGACGTGTTCGGGCCGCTGCGGTGCGGCGTCAGGCAATCGAAAATAACCACGTCGCCGGGCCGAGTCTCCAGCAGTTCGCCCTGACGGAAGTCTATCTGCCGCGCTTCATCCTCGTTCATGTGGCGCATCTCGCCCGGCGTCGAGAGCAGGCGGTCGTGGTAGCCCGGAAACAGCTCGACCGCGCCGTTCTCGGCGTCCGCCCCGTCAATCGCAACCAACACGTTGACCAGCTCCCTCGGAAATAACTGCCACCACGAATAGTCTTGATGAACGGGGTAGCCGCGCATCCCGACCATCTTGTAGATGAGCCTGTCCTTGAAGAGCAACACGCCGCCGCCGCCGCAGATGTCGCGTAAGGGTGAGAGGACGCGCTCGTCTTCAGTCAAGGCTTTGAAGACCGGCGAGATGTCTATCACCGGGTCGAAGCGGTCAACAATCCAGAGGCTCTTCGTGAGGTAGTGCGGCGTCGTGCGGATATTGTGCTCGTGCGCGAGGCCGAGCTGCAAGAGCCGCTTGCACTCCGCGGCCCACCCTGCGGCCTCGTCCGCGCTGAAGACCCCGCGCAGCGCCAAGTAACCTTTCAGCCGGTACTCGGCGAGCTGCTCATCCGTGAGCGTCGTGCCCAAGTCGAAAATTTCCTCCTCACTGAGGCGAATCTGACACCCGCCCTGCCGTCTTCCCCTCAGAGTCTTCGCGCCCTTTCGAGGGATAAAATCTCGCGCTTAAGCAGCACAGACCGCGTGGAAGGGGAGTGACGCATTTTACAGCAACGCAGGTAAAAACGGCGCATGATTACCAACGCCATCGGCGCCCGTACCGCGTCTGTCTTTTCGCGGCGGGCGTCGAAGGGTTATACTGAGCGTCGGCTCTCCAGAGAAAAGGAACGGAATGAAATCGGAAAAAATCTCGGAACTGACGACGAACCGCCTGAGCGTGTATCTGCGTTGCCTGAACCTGCTGGCGGGGGCGGGCATTAAGACCATCTCGTCGCAGGCCCTCGCCGATCAGTTCAACATGAACTCGGCGCAGATTCGCAAAGACCTCGCCTACTTCGGCGAGTTCGGCGTGCGCGGCGTCGGCTATTCGGTGGACGAGCTGCGCCGGCACCTGACACAGATTCTCGGCCTCGACAACGCGCACCGCGTCGGCATCGTCGGCGCGGGCAACCTCGGCACGGCGCTCGCCAACTACAACGGCTTCACGGCGTCGAACTTCGCCGCCGTCGCTCTCTTCGACAACGACAAGGCGAAGGTCGGGCGGCGCATCGGTGAGGCGCAGGTGATGGTCCACGACGTGCGGAAACTGGCGCGCGTGGTGCGCGACGAGCGCGTTGACGTGGCGGTCATCGCCGTGCCCGCGCGCGTCGCGCAGAGGGTCCTCAATCAGGTCATGTCCGCCGGTATCAAGGCCATCCTCAACTTCGCGCCCGTCCGCCTGCACGCGCGGCTCGGCGTCAAGGTGAAGACCGTGGACCTGACCATCTCGCTCGAATCGCTGTCGTACTTTCTGGCGCGCCCGCAGATCACCTGCGTCACCAACCCGCGCAGCATTCTCCCCTACGAAGAGATCGCGCAGCGCGACGAACAGGAGTTGCAGAACTAAGGACAAGGAGTACCGGTCATGCCCACTGAGTATCTGAAAAGAGTCCTGCCGTTCGCGTTGACTTTCATCGTCGGCGCGGGCTTGGGCGGCTTCGCGGGCCTCTTCAAATCGCGCACCGTTGAGGTAGAGAGCCTGAACCGTCATGTGACGAGCGACCCTGGCCGTCGCGCGTGCGCGTCAAGGCGCGGCGCGTCCAAGTTGGATTGGTCTGCCGGACAACACAGCCGTGAAGACCTCGCACTCTCCGGCGATACACATTCACGGGTGAACATCATCGCGACGGAGAGCTTCCCGGCAGACACCACAATGTACGAGCGCCGGAGCGGATGGCAGCCGGTGAGCATCCTTTGGAAGCCCGACCTGCCCTACACGCGGCGCGCGCGGCACAACGAGAGGCAGGGCGTCGTGAGGCTCAGCGTCGTCTTCGGGGCCGACGGGAAGACGAAGCTCGAGGAGGTCGTCTCGACGCTGCCCGACGGCCTGACCGAGGAAGCTGCCGCCGCGGTGCGCGCAATCGAGTTCAGTCCGGCCACTCTGGACGGTGTGCCCGTCTCGACCCACGGCATCGTGGATTGCATCTTCGAGCTGGTGGCCAAGAAGAGGCCGTGAGCGTTTAGATGGATGAATAAAACCGCACGGTTTGAGAAAGACAAGGAGTACCGACCATGCCTTCATGCTTACTGAAAAAAATCCTGCCGTTCACTCTGACATTAATCGTCGGCGTGATGCTCGGGAGCGCCTTCGGGCTCTTCACTCCGCGCTCGGCGCGTCAGGCGAGATTCGTCTACACGCACTCGCGTGTTGAGCACGGTCACATGTACGGCAGTTGCAGAAAATCATCGCCGGTCGTCCACACTTACGAGCCGAACACGCGCTACACCAAAGAGGCGTGGGCGAAGCGCGTGACGGGCACGGTGCGTTTGCGCGTGACGTTCGGCGCGGACGGAGAGATTAAGGATGTCGTGCCCGTCCTCGGTCTGCCCTACGGCCTGACCGAGGAGGCCGCGAAGGTCGCGTGGCGAGCGAAGTTCATCCCGGCGGCGGAGAACGGCGTGCCCGTCACCGTCACCAAAGAGATGGATTACGTTTTCAGCCTCAACGACCGGATGGCCGCCGGACTCTGAATGGATGAGCAGACAGCCCGGCGCGAGATCGTGCGCGTCGGCCAGTTGATGTACGAGCGCTCCTACGTCGTCTCTTCGGACGGCAATATCAGCGTGCGCCTCGCGGACGGGCGCGTCCTCGCCACCCCGACGCAGACGTGCAAGGGGCGGAT
This sequence comes from Acidobacteriota bacterium, assembly GCA_020199995.1. GTDB lineage: Bacteria > Acidobacteriota > Blastocatellia > Pyrinomonadales > Pyrinomonadaceae > JAIVJM01. Next base: position 7,818 of record JAIVJM010000060.1, read on the forward strand.
GACCGAGGACTCGCTGGCGCTGACGGACATCGAGGGCCGCGCGCTCAGCGACCGGCGCGCGTCGTCGGAGCTGGCGATGCACCTGCTCATCTACCGCGAGCGCCCGGAGGTGCGGGCGGTCTGCCACGCGCACCCGCCGCACGGGTCGGCCTTCGCCGTCGCGGGACTCGCCATTGACCAGCCCATTTTGTCCGAGGTGATACTGACTTTGGGTTGCGTGCCGCTCGCGGAGTACGGCACGCCCTCGACCGACGAGCTGACCGAAGCGATGCTTCCGCTCGTCAAGTATCACAACGCGCTCCTGATGGCGAACCACGGCGCGGTTGCCTACGGCGAGAATCTCTGGCAGGCTTTCGACCGTCTGGAGACTCTCGAGCACACGGCTAAGATCGCCATCCTCGCCCGTGCGCTCGGCGGCGCGAGCAACCTCCCGCCCGATGCCATCGAGAAGTTGATCAACGTCCGCGAGAAGGCGGGCTACCTCGACGAGCGCGCGCGTTGCCAGTCGTGCGGCTACCTGCACGAGACGCGGATCACTTGCGCGACCGGCGACGGTGCGGGCACTATCAACGCCGCGCCGCGCGCCGCGACAAACGGCGCGGGCAAAATTTCGTTGACGCGCGAAGATTTGGTCGAGTTATTGAGTCAGGCCGTCAACTTGAAGGGCTAAGCGCCGCGCTCAAACTTTTTACGATAACCGCCACCTGTAACATTTCAAAGGCTTGTTCGATTGGTTACAGGGCATTGCGGAGAACAAGCCGACAGGGGTTCGATTCCCCACTTTGCCTGGTAAGCAAACTCCACAAGGCCGGCTGAAGGAGCGGGGACGGCGCGAGAGGCGTGAGCCGTCCGCCGATTTGCAAAATCGAGGATACCGGCGCGGCTCAATCCGAGCTGCGACTCAATCGCTTTTCCTCGGCGTGCGGTATCTCCGCCTCTTCGGTCGGTTAAAATTTCAAAAGTGATGAAGTTATTGCCGCGTAAATTTTCTGTCCTGCCCAACCACGTCGGTTACTTGTTTCGCAAGAATCGCTTCGACGTGAAACTTGAGCCGGGCATTTACCGTTACTTCGACCCGCTCAAAGAGATTCACATCATCACGCTGCCGACCACGATCAAGATTCAAAACGTCGTCAATCAGGAAGTCCTGACCGAGGACAACATCGCCCTGCGTTTCTCGTATTTCATCGAGTATCGCATCGGCGACACGGACAAGTACGTCACGCGTTTTGACGTCCACAATCATTTCGCCGGAGCTTACGAGGCGGAACAACTGCTGCACAACCTGACGCAGGTTTACCTGCGCGACTTGATCTCCAAAGTCGCGAGCGAGGACTTAAATGACCGGCGCGAAGAACTGCTGAACGTGGTGCCGGAAACTCTGCGGCGTGAGTTGAGCGACTATGGGCTGGAGCTCATGCGCTTGATGCTGCGCGACGTGACGTTCCCGAAGACGATTCAAGATTTGTTCGCGCGTCATCTTGAGGCTAAGATTCGCGCGAAAGCCGATCTGGAAAACGCGCGGACGACCGTGGCGACGGCGCGCGCGCTCAAAAACGCCGCCGAGCTGATGAAGGACGATGATAATATCAAGTTCTTCCAACTGCTCGAAACCATCAACAAGATCGCGGACAAAGGCAGGCACACCTTCGTCATCGGCGATTTGCAGCACAGTGGACTCAGCGTGCAAAAATGAGTTCTCAAATATCGCAGGCGATTAAATTCTAGGGAGCAAAAAGCTAATGTCACAGGAAGCACTGGGAATGGTCGAGACGAAGGGTCTGGTGGCGATGATCGAGGCGGCGGACGCGATGGTCAAGGCCGCGAACGTGACGCTCGTCGGCTACGAGAAGATCGGCGCGGGTTTCGTGACGGCCATCGTGCGCGGCGACGTGGCGGCGGTCAAGGCCGCGACGGACGCGGGCGCGGCGGCGGCCCGCCGCGTCGGCGAGCTCGTCAGCGTCCACGTTATTCCTCGACCGCACGGCAGCGTGGACGAGGCCCTGCCCATCGGCAACAACTAAGAACCGTGAATCGTCAATCGTCAATCGTGAATAGACAGAAAACGCTTTTCACGATTGACGATTGACGATTGACGATTCACGGCCTTTATGATTATCGCGCGCATACTCGGCACGGTCGTCTCGACGCAGAAAGACGAACGTCTGAAGGGCAGCAAGCTCTTGCTCGTCCGCCCGCTCAACCTCGACGGGACGGAGGCGGGCGGCTATCTCGTCGCCGTGGACACGGTGGGCGCGGGCTTCCACGAGCGCGTGCTCGTCGTCGCCGGCTCCAGCGCGCGCCTCGCCGAAGGCCAGAAAGACAAGCCCGTGGACGCCGCCATCGTCGGCGTCATAGACACGGTGGACTTCGTCAATGATTGAAGAGCTGTTAGCTATTAGCAGTTAGCTTTCAGCCAGACTGCTGGCGCGACCCGTCGAACCGACGACGACGTTGCGCCGAGTCAGTCGAGCGCCTTTTGTCTTTCGGCTTCAGTTTTTTTCTTAAGCTAACGGCTAACAGCTAATAGCTAACAGCTCCTATGCAACTCGCGCGAGTCATCGGGACGGTCGTGGCGACGGTGAAGAACGATTCACTGGAGGGGCGTAAGCTGCTCGTCGTGCAGTCCTTGAACGCAGACCTCCAGCCGCAGGGTCAGCCGCTCGTGGCGCTCGACTCAGTCGGCGCAGGGGTAGGCGAGCTGGTCTTCTGGTGCCGGGGCAAGGAGGCGAGCTTCCCGTTCCGCCGCGAGGACACGCCGACCGACTGCACGATCATCGGCATCGTGGATTCCGACCGGCACGTCACGAAAGGGAGTCGGGGGAGATGATTCTGGCGCGTGTGGTAGGCAACGTCGTGGCGACGCAAAAGAATGAGCGCTATGCGAGCGCGCGCGTGATGATGTGCCAGCCCGTCACGCCCGAGGGCGAGGAGTGGGGCGCAACCATCCTCGCGCTCGACTCGGTGGACGCCGGAGTGGGCGACACGGTGCTCGTCGTGCAAGAGGGCTGGGGCGCTTCGACCGCCGCGACCGGCGAGCAGGGGGCGGCCATTGACTCGGCCATCGTCGGCGTCGTGGATCGGATAGACTTCCTCGCCAGTGAGTCGAAGGGGAAGTGAAGGGATAGCGAATGAGCAGCGAGCAGGACAGGGCGCGCGAGCTGGCCGAGCGCATCGCGCGGCGGCTCGACGGCGGGCGCGAGGAGCCGGGCGGCACGCAGCCGCAGCAGGGCGGCTTTCCGTGCGGCGCGCGCCACGCGGCGACGGGCGGCAACCTCGACGCGTTGAGCGCCACGCTGTCGGAGATTCAAAAGAGGCTCGCACACATCGAGGCGCACATCTCGCACGACGGCGAGTGCGAACACGACGCGCGGCGCGAAGAAACGTCTTCGCGCACGTCCTCGGGCGGCGCGATCGAGCGTCGGCAGCAGTCGAGTCGAGCGCCGGACGAGACCGGCGCGGGGCGGCCCACGTGGCTGAGCGGGACATACGTCCCGGCAGTCTCGCACCCGAGCCAGGATCGCTTTACGGACATCGGCGAGGCCGTCTCGGAGCTGGTCGAAATGTTCGAGCGTGAGAAGACCTGCAACGTCGAGCCGGGCGGCAAGCCGTGCGACCACTGCGGCATGTGCAGCTCGCGGGGTTTCTGAAAAGTTAGCGGTTACGCTCCCGCGCCGCCGGGCGCGAAAAACAGAAGAGGCTGCTTCAAGTTGAAGCAGCCTCTTCTGTTTTTCGCCGGGCGCGTGTAAAGTCCGGCGCGCCTGTCGCTGGCGTTGACGCCGAACCGCTCGAAAATCAGCGGGTGTTAGACGTCCCGCCCTGACCGCCCTGACCGCCCGAATTCCTCCGCAGAGACTCAGAGTTGATCTGCGGGACTTGGCGCGCTCCCTCCTCGGCCTTGAAGTAAGGCTCCTCTTTGAAGCCATACATCTTCGCCGCGATGACCATCGGGAACTGCCCGCGCGCGGTGTTGTAATCCTGCACCCCCCGGTTATAGTCCTCGCGCGCGACGGCGATGCGGTTCTCCGTGCCCGCCAGCTCGTCCTGAAACTTCATGAAGGCCGCGCCCGATTTCAAGTCCGGGTAGTTCTCCACCAGCGACAGCAGCCGCCCGATAGTCCCGCCGAAGCTGTTGTTGGCGTCGATGACGGCCTGCTTCTGCTCCGGCGTCTTGTCGCCGTTCTCGCCCTGCGGCTGGGCACCGGTGGCGTTCAATAAGCGCGAGCGCGCCTCGGCGATCTGCCCGAAGACCTCCTGCTCCTGAACGCCCGCCGCCTTCGCCGCCTCGAAAAGATTCGGAATCAGGTCGGCGCGCCGCTGGAGCTGGGTCTCGATGCTGGCCCACTTCGCCTTCACGTTCTGCTGTTTAGTCGTCAGTGTGTTGTAGCCGCAGCCGCTCCCCGCCGCCGACACGAACACGATTAGGGCCAGCAGCAGCATCCTTCTCTTATTCATCTCAATTCTCCTCATACTCTTGTTTCCCCCTTCTCAAAACCGACACTCAATTAAACGTTGCCATCCGACTTCACGGTCAGGCGATCCACCGCCTCGATGACGCGCTCGACCTGCGCTAGGTAAATGGCGAAGAGTTGGTTAGCTTCCACCTCGTTGAGCGCGCCCGCGTCGCCCGCCTCGCGCAGCTCGAAGATACGCTCGAACATCGCGCCGTCCAGCCCGAGCAGCCGCGCGGTCTCACGCACGATGTCCTGCTTGAGCACGGGCGAAGGCGCGCCGTGCAGCAGCAGCACCGGCGCGAAGAGTGTGGCGAAACTCGACAGGCTGTCGCTCATCAAGTCCTGTAACTTTCGCGCAGACACCGAGGCCGGAATGTAGAGGCGGCGCAGTTGAAGCAGCTTGCTGCGCAGCTCGTACTCGGTCTGGTGGCGCAGGTTCACGTCCGAGATGCGCAGCGCGTCGAAGGGGTCGCGCCCGAAGAGCACGACGCGCGAACGCTCCATCTGGTGAAACTCGATGGGGAAGACGTCCGCCGCGTCGCGCAGTTCCGCGAAGGTGAAATAGACGGGCAGCGGGTGGCCGAGACGTTGCCACTCGCGCATCGGGGCCTGCGCCATGCGCAAGTCCTCCGGCGTGATGCGGTTGAGCGCGATCAGCACGTTGTAGTCGGACTGCAACTGAACGAAGTCGCCCGCCGCCGCCGACCCGTACAGCACCACCGACACCAGGTTCTCGCCGTGCGTCGCACGTAAATCGCCGATCAGATGATTGAAAGCTTCCTGCGCTACTCTATTCGCCATCTGTCACCACCACCAATCAAACTATGAACTCAGAACGCTGAACGCTGAACGAAAGAC
>JAIVJM010000342.1 GCA_020199995.1 Acidobacteriota bacterium
CGGAAGCCGCAGCGCTCGCAGCCTGTTTCGCGCGCGACATGGTAACGGGCGTGCGGCGCATCGTGCCCAATGTCATCGTCGCTTACGCTCCTCCTGACGGGCGCGCCGCGCTTGAAGCGATTCTCATAAATGAAAATCTTCTCTGGCTCGAACAACGGGACGAAGACCTCGGCGCGCGCCTCGAAGCCGTCACCGCACACGCCGCTTCGCTCGGGTTTGCCCCAATCATTGTTGTCGGCAGCGATAGCCCGACGCTTCCGGCTTCATCCATCGAGAGCGCCATCAACTCGCTTTCCGCCGGAGAATCCGACCTCGCTCTCGGCCCGACGGAAGACGGCGGCTATTACCTCGTCGGACTTCGCCGGTGCGTCAGCAATCTTTTCCAGAACATCGCATGGAGCACGCCTCTCGCTTACCAACAGACCGTCCGTAACGCCGCGCACTTGAACCTGCGCGTCCTTGAGCTTCCGCGCTGGTACGACGTGGACACTTTCCCCGACCTCCTGCGCCTGCGCGATGAAATCTTGACGAGCGAAGAGGCACGCGCGCAAGCCCCGGCAACTTCTCAATGGCTACAAGCTCACGACTCGCAACTCTCCACACTAACTTGAACGACTTCACTGCAGGCTTCCGATGAGCCGTCGTTGTGTTTCACCTTTTTGCCTGCGCCGCGAATCGGAGCGTACAGCCGACCGAGCGTGCGCGGGTGAACGCCCAGCCAGTAAAGCAACTGCAAGAATGACCATCTGGCGAAAGTGAGCGCGAAGCTTCGACCTTCAAAACGGCGCGAGGAAGTCACGACGATCTCAGGTAGATGAATCAAGCGCCCAGACTTTCGCAGGCATCGCACTAAATCCAAATCCTCAAAGATCGGAAACGGCTGAAAGCCGCCGACCTGCTCGTAAGCCTCACGTCTCACGAAGATCGCGGAGTCGCCGTAGGCCAAGCCGAGCTTTCGGAGTTGCGGGTAGAGCCATGTCAGAAAGCGTGCCGCGCGACGTGTGCCGTCGAAGCGCACGCCGAAGTTGCCGGCGACCACTTTCGGATCGCGCAGTGCCTCAATGATTCGCCCGGCGCTCTCTGGCGAAGGGTACGTGTCCGCGTGTAGAAACCAGAGCGCACACCCACGTGCGGCACGCGCTCCGGCGTGCATCTGAAGCCCGCGTCCGCGCTCAGACGTGATGAGCATCACGCCGCGCCCGCGCACCATCTCGACTGTTTCGTCAAAGCTTCCGCCGTCAACCACGATCACTTCAACCGGCCCCCGAATGCTCATCACAGCGTCAAGTGTCTGATTGATTACGGGCGCTTCGTTGAATGTCGGAATGATGATTGAAAGCGCCGGAGGTTGCTCTTCAGGCGATAGCTTTATTCCTCGATCATCCATCTCAAACTCAAAGCCTTATTTGACTTGCGCAATAAATCTACCCGCTGCACTGGTGTGCAAAATAGGACGCCGACTCAAGGGAGCAAATGGTTTGCTGCGACCGGAGAAATAGCGCGCACGGGCGTACCCTCATTCGGCAATTGCCACGCGGGGCGCTGCTCCATGAACGGCATCTCAAGAACTTTCATCAGTTCGACATCTTCCGGCTCGCGGTAAGCCGGAACGCCGATCACGATTTCATCCTGCGGCACGTTCAGTCGAAGCGTCCCGTGCAACCAGTCCCAGACAGTCAACCCGCTCGACCAGTTCGATGCGGTCTCTTCAGGGACGATGGAGTGGTGAATGCCGTGCATCCGCGGCGTCACGACTATGCGATTCAACCATCGTTCCGTTTTAATCGGCAGCCTCATGTTCGAGTGGTGAAACATGATCGAGCGGAAAGCGCGAGCGGCGAGACGCCAATCAGCACGACCTGAGCGGCACGCCAAGGGACTGAAAGCGCCAACTCACCGAAGTGGAAACGCAGTGCTGTCGAAGCGTCCAAGTCAAGATCGACATGGTGCGCCACGTGAAAGCGCCATAACAAGGGCACGCGATGCGTCAGCACGTGCCACAGGTACAGCGTGTAATCAAGCAAGACTACGGCCAATGCAACTTCCAACCACGAAGGCAAGCGAACGCGCTTGAGCAATCCCCACCTGCGGCGTTCGATTAACTTTGTGAGCGGTTCGACGACGGGACGCTCCGCAAGTTGCAGGGCGGCTGCGCCCAGCGTCGCAACTGTTAGATTGCGCACGCCGCGGGCGAGCTTCGAGTCTACCGTGCGGCGTAAAGGGCGACGACGCTCCAGCCAAAGAAGCGCGCCGAACGCGCCAATAATTAAAGGCGCGCTCAACCATGCTGGCATTTTGCCACGGAGTTTCATTCGTACCACCTCAACGGTCAGATATACCAAGCACACTCAGTGCTCGTCATTTATTCTAAAAACTATCAACAGCAAGTACTGCCCGGCTCGCAACAGGCCGCGCCCGATAAGTCTGTTACGTCATAGCCCATCCCCTTCGTTTCACGCGGGTGGCGCGTGGCCGTTCGTTTACAATCGAACGCGACGGCCTCTTCGAGCTGGATCGATTCGAGCGGCTCGACCGGAAAAATATCCTGCGCGTAAGGCTCGCGCCCGTAAATCTGAAACGTCTTATCACAGACGGCCATTCGCTTTCCACGCTCCAACACGTGCCCGTCATCATCAATAACCTTGCGCCATGGGCCGCGATAGATGACGGCCTGCTTGCGCTCCCGGCAAGGCCCCTGCTTCCCCTTGTGCGCGATTACAGTGATCGAACGAAACTCTATGCCCTGCACGGTGCGCCACGGCTTCTCGTCCCGCTTAGCGATCTCCATCCCGTAGAAGCCCGCGCGGTCGAAGGCGTCGAGGAAGGCGTCTTCGCGGTACGCGCCCGCGACGCAGCCCGACCACAACTCCGGGTCACGCTTTAACTCGTCCGGCACATCCTCATCGCTCACGATGTCGCTGATCGAGACGCGGCCTCCGCGTCGCACCACGCGGAACATCTCCGAGAAGAGTTGCTCTTTGTCTTCGGGGCGGACGAGGTTCAGCACGCAGTTCGAGAGCACGACATCAACCGATTCGTCACGCAGAAGCGGGCGCTCCTCTCGGATTCGCGCGCAATAGTTCTCGAAGCTTGCTAATTCACCGGCGGACCGGATCGGATTTTCGTTGAGATATGAGTCTACGAGTCTGAGGTCGAGTCTCAAATCTTGAATGCGGCCTTTGCGGAACTCGACGTTGTGGTAGCTGATTTGATCACCTATCTGCTGCCGGTACTTTTCCGCCAAGGCCAGCATCTCGTCGTTCGCATCTACACCGATGACGAAACCTTCAGGCCCTACAATCTGGGCGGCGATGTAACAGACCTTGCCGCCTCCAGAGCCGAGGTCGAGCACCGTGTCCCCCTTGCGCACGAGCTGCGAGGGGTCGCCGCACCCGTAGTCGCGCTCCTTGATCTCGTCGGGAACAACGTTCAAGTATTTCGGATCGTAGCTGACAGGGCAGCACAGGTCCCCTTCACGCGCCACAGCCGCCTGGCTGTACCTCTCATTAACTGCTCTCTCGACATCTAAAGTGGTGCTCATATTTTCTTCCTCAAGAGGGGAGAATCTTTCGGCGAATGCGTAGCGTATTCTCATGGTGCTGCCGGGTATGTAATCTGACTTACATACCCTTAGTTGCGGCAGGTGACTTCCCATCCCCCGTGCGATATTGCGGAATGCGGATTAAAAAACGGGACTCGGCCCAGTTTATGATTCACAGTTGGAATGTATCTTTAATCCGCATTCCGCAATCCGTTTAGTTTAATGCTTGTGCTCGCTCTCCGTAGGCGACCCCGCGTCCACCCAATCGGACTTGCCCTCGGCGTAATCCCGCACGTGCGTGTACCCCAGCGCCGCCAATTCACGGGCGGCCTCTTCCGAGGCGTGTCAAGTGGGGCTGGCGCAGTAAACCACTATCTCCGCCGACTTGTCGGGCAGGAGCTTCGGCGCAAGCTCGGTCACTCTGTCGGGCGGCAGGTTGATTGCGCCCGGCAGGTGCGCGTGGGCGTAAGCCGTGGGCGGCAAGGTCTCCACGAGTTGAAACTTGTCGCCGCGCTCGATCTTCTCCTTCAGCTCATCTCTCGTAATTGTCGCGACCATCTCTATTCTCCCTTCAGT
>JAIVJM010000235.1:0-10613 GCA_020199995.1 Acidobacteriota bacterium
GAAATGAACCCCACACTCGCAGAGTAATTAACTTCACAGAGCCTGAATGACGGAACGCGAAAAGGAAATCCCTGCCAGGACTCCGACTCAGAGCGGGCTGCCGCTCGACGGGCGCACCGTGATGATTACGCGCGCGCTTGAGCAGGCGTCGGAGTTCGCCGCCGCGCTCGAAGGCTTCGGGGCGCGCATCGTCGCCTGCCCGACCATCGAGATCGTGCCGCCGGAATCTTACGCGCCGCTCGACGAGGCCTTGGAAAACCTCTACGGCTACGACTGGGTCGTCTTCACGAGCGTGAACGGCGTCGAGCACTTCCTCCGGCGGCTCGAAGCCTTGGGGAGCGATGCGGGCGAACTTGACGAAGTGCGCGTCTGCGCCGTCGGCGGAGCGACCGCCGAGCGTCTGGCCGAGGCGCACATCCATGTGGACGTGGTGCCCGAAAAATTTCAGGCCGAGGGTGTCTTCGAGGCGCTGGAGGCTTACGCGGGCGGAAGGGAGAATTTACGGAACCTCAACTTTCTGCTCCCGCGCGCGGCCTCGGCCCGAGACTTTCTGCCGCGCGCCCTCGAAGACGTGGGCGCGCGTGTGGACGACGTGGCCGCCTACCGCACCGTGCGGCCCGAGACGACGGGGCGCGCGCGCGTCGAGGCGCTCCTCGTCGGCGGCGGCGTGGATTGCGTCACCTTCACGAGTTCTTCCACCGTCCGGAACTTCGCGCAGCTCTTCGACACGCGCGACCTCGGCCCGCTGCTCGCGGGCGTCCGCGTCGCCTGCATCGGCGAAATCACCTCGCGCACCGCCAGCGACTACGGCCTCTCCGTGGACATCCAGCCCGCAGAGTCAACCGCCCCCGCGCTCGCCCGCGCCATCGCGGATTATTTTGAAAGAGAGGCGAGAGGTTAGAAAAAGCACTTCGTCTCTCACCGGCCTCAAGTCTCCAGCCTCTAGTCTCCAGTCTCTCTTTCACCCTCTCCCAACTGTGCTAAACTTTAAAGCATGCCGAAGGGACGTGTCCTCATCGTTGATGACGAGCCGGCCATCGTCGAAAGCCTGAGCGAAATGCTGCAAAGCTGGGGCTACGAAACGTCCGTCGCGGCGGACGGCAGGGCCGGGCTCGCCCTCATCGAGGAGTTCCGCCCCTCCGTCATCATCACCGATGTCTACATGCCGCAGCTCGACGGCTTCGGACTGCTGCGCGAGGCGCGCGCGCTCCACACCGAGATCGCCGTCATCCTTCTCACCGGCGCGGGGACGGTCGAAATGGCCCTGCGCGCCATTCAGGAGGAAGGCGCATTCCACTACTTCGAGAAGCCGCTTGATTTCACCAAGCTCCGCCTCGTCGTCGAGCGCGCCGTGGAGTACAGCGAGGCGCGGCGCGAGAACGACGCGCTGCGCAGACAACTGCGCGACCGGGGGGCTTTCGGCGAGCTGGTCGGCGTGAGCGAGCCGATGCGCCAGATTTACGCGCTCATCGAACAGGTCGCGCCCTCGACCGCCTCCGTCCTCATCACGGGCGAGTCGGGCACGGGCAAGGAACTCGTCGCGCGCACCATCCACAACCTCAGTCCACGCAAGAACGCCTCCTTCGTCGCGATCAACTGCTCAGCGATTCCGGAGACGTTGATGGAGTCCGAGCTGTTCGGACACGAGCGCGGCGCGTTCACGGGCGCAGGCGCGCGCCGTCTGGGCTGCTTCGAGTTAGCGAACGGCGGCACGCTGCTGCTTGACGAGATCGCCGAGATGCCCTTCTCGCTTCAAGCGAAGCTTCTGCGCGTGCTCGAAGACAGGAAGATTCGGCGGCTCGGCGGCTCGCACGAAGTCTCGGTGGACGTGCGCGTGCTGGCCGCGACGAACCGCGACCCGCTGGAGTCAGTCCGCCGCGGCGTCTTCCGCGAAGACCTGCTCTACCGCCTCAACGTCATCACCATCGAGCTGCCGCCGCTCCGAAGGCGCAAAGAAGACCTCCCGCTCCTCGCGCAGCACCTCGCCACGATCCTCGCCGAGAGGCACACTCGCCCCGCGCGCTTCCTCAGCCCGGCGGCCATCGAGGCGCTCCAATCGCACCACTGGCCCGGCAACGTCCGCGAGCTGCGCAACATCATCGAGCGCGCCGTCATCATCTGCTCCGGCGAAGCCATCGAGCGCCACCATCTCGCGCCCTATCCGCTCGACCAGCGAGCGCGCGCCCGCAGCGAAGACACCATCACGCTCCCCATCGGGACGCCCATCGAAGAGGTTGAGCGGCAGATGATCATGCGCACGCTCAAGAAGACCGAGAACAACAAGACGCGCGCCGCCGAGCTTCTGCAAATCAGCCTCAAGACGCTCCACAACAAGCTCCGCAGTTACCGCGAGCGCGGCCTGCTCGTCGAAGGTGACGAGACCCGCCTCAAGGCCGACCTCATCGCGCCGGGCGAGCCCGAGCATCATGGGATAGAGCGCAGGGGCCGCGTTGATTAAACCCTGCCTTTGACTGGCGCCCCGCGCCCTTCTCAACTCACAAACCAACTACCGTTCCGCCTTCTCCCCTTTCTGTTTGAGCAACTCGTTCACAGCCGCGTCGAGCTGCGCGTCGCGCCCGGTGTAGCTCTCGCCGACGGCTCGCCGGACGGGCACGTCCACGGGGCGCGGGTTGCGCTCCATGTTGACGCCGTCGGCGGTCTCGATGCGGATGTAGGGAAGACGGAAGATGGTGCCGTCAATGAGCGAGACGTTCGAGGTGTAGATGATCCAGCCGGAGGTCGGCTCGCCCACGACCTTGCCGAGCCGGAGCGCGCGGTAGCCCTCGGTGAAATCTTCGGCGTCCGAGAGCGAATACTGATCGGTGACGAGCACCGTCGGCAACTCAAGGGCTCTCTGACCGAGGAGCGTGCGCGCGGGCGCGGTGACGCGCCCGCGCGGTGTCATCCTCAGATAACTGCGTCGCGCCAGCGCGTCAATCGCGTAGACGTTGACGAAGCCTCCGTTGTTCTGGCGGACATCCACGACCACGCCCTCGCGCGACTGGTTCTCCGCGTCGAGGTCGAGATAGAGCTGCGAGAGCGAGGCCGAGGACATGTCGAACATGTGGACGTAGCCGAGCCGCCCGTTGCTCTGGCGCTCGACGTAGGCGCGCTTCTCCTCAACCCACTTGCGATAGCGCAGGCCCTTCTCCGTCCCCAGACTGACGGGCCGCATGTCCAGTTCTCTCTTCCCCGCCCCGTCCGGTGTGGGACCGACTGTGAGCGCCACGCGGCGGTTGATTTTGTAGCTCAACAGCTCGTCAAGGTTCGTCCGCGCGTCAATCATCTTCCCGTCCACGCTCAAAACGTATTCGCCCACTTTGACCTCGCGCGTGCGCTCGGGCGCTGTGGCGTCGCGCGCGAGCGCCGCCGGGCCGAGCGGGATGACCTCGGTCACGCGCAGGCGGCCCGTCCTCTCATACTCTTCGCGGTCGAAGCTCAGGCCGAGCCTTCCGGTGACGGTCTGCGCCGAGCCGGGGGGCGCTGAGACGCCGAGGTGCGAGGCGTTCAGCTCTCCAACCATGAGGCGCATCAGGCGTCGCATCTCGTCGGGCGTCCGCGAGCCCGCGATGAGCGGCTGGTAGAGACCGTGAAGCGCCTGCCAGTCGGCCCCGTGGTATTTCGGGTCGTAGAAGTTGTCGCGCATGTACTCCCAGCCCTGCTCAAAGACCTCGAGCTTCTCGGTCGCGAAGTCAACATCCATCTCGGCGGCGACCGCGAGGGGACGCGCCGTCTGCCGCTGGTCGACGGGCGCGACCTGAATGCGTCCCTGTTCGAGGTAAAAGACCTCACGGCTGTCGGGCGAGAAGTGCGCGAAGCTTTTAAAGCCCGGCGTCGAAGTCAACTGCCGCGCCACCGCGGGCTCGCGCGAAAGCTCGTCGAGCGGGTAGAGATAGAGGTTCGTCTGGTTCACGGCCCCGGCGATCATGAGCACGTATTTGCCGTCAGGACTAATCGTCTGATAGGCCACGTCCACCCCGACGGGCAGCAGGCTCAGGCGACGCCTGACGCCCTCGAAAACGATCTCCGTCGTCTTGCCGGGTTTCTTCTGCTCGTCTTTCGCGCCGGGCGTCGGACTCGGCGCAGTCGTGCTCGTTGTATCGGTCGGGGCCGGAGTGGGCGCGGGCGTCGGCGTCGCGGACGGCTCGGGCGTCGGCATCTGAGTCGGCGTCTGTGTGGGCGAGTTCGGCGGGACGGGGCTTTGCGGGTTGTTCTCCTGCCGCCTCAAGCTCGGCGCGAGGGTGCGCGGCGTCTCTTCCTTGAAGAGGTCGCGGAACTGGTCTTCGCGGAAGCGCGGAGTGCGCGGGATGAGGTCTACGCGCGCGAGCTGGTTGGGTTCGGTGCGCTGGCCCGTGTCGAAGAGGATGAACGTGCCGTCGGGGCTCCACGAGACGGTGTTCGTGCTGACGTTGGCGAGGAAGCTCAGGGGCTGCGCCTTGCCGTCGCGCTCGACGGGCGCGACGTAGACGTTGCGGAAGAGCTTCGCGCCGATCTGCATGTACGCGATCCAGCGGCTGTCGGGCGACCACACGAACGGGCGGTCGGAGTTGAGCGGCGGCCTCCCCAAACTGCCCGTCGCCACCACCCGCTCCTGCTTCGATTCGAGGTTGAGGACGCGCAGCTCTCGTCCATCCCGCTCGAAAGCAAGCCACTTGCCGTCCGGGGAAAAGCGCGGTGTGGCGTCGCCGCCGCCCGCGCCGCTCGTGAGGCGAGTCTCGCTGTTCGATGCGAAGTCGTAGAGGAAGATTTGCGCCCCACCGTCGCGCTCCGAGACGTAGGCGAGGCGGCGGCTGTCGGGAGCCCACGCGGGCTGCGACTCCGGCCCCGCCGTCATTGTCACGCGCGCCGCGTCGCCCCCGTCCGTCGCGGAGGCCGCGAAGACCTCGCCGCGCACGACGAAGGCGACCTTCTTGCCGTCGGGCGCGAGCGCGAGTTCCTCAAACTGATCCGTGAGGCGCAGCCTCTCGACCGAAGGCCCGGCTGCCGCGCCTCTGCGCGTGATCCGCACCTCCTCGGCGCGGTTGCTCGACGTGTCGAGCTTCCAGACGCCGAACCCGCGCTCGAAGACGATCAACTTCCCGTCCGCCGAGATGCTCGGCCACAGCACGCGCCCGTCCCTGAACTGCGTCAACTGCCGAGGCGGCGCGCCGACTTTAAGCGACCAGAGGTTCTCCGCGCCGTCTCGATCCGACATGTAAAAGAGCGTGCGCCCGTCGGCGCCCCACATCGGCCACATCTCCTTCACGCCGCCCTCGGTCAGGCGCTCATACGAGGCCGTCGAGTGGTTGCGCATGAGCCAGATTTCCGACTCGTCAATATGCGCGCGCCCGTGCCGCCACCACTGCGCGTAGCCGCGCCCCACGAGCGCGAGGCTCACCCCATCCGGCGCAGGCGCGGCAGCCGACTCGTTCATGTAGCGGTCGGCTGCGACCTGCATCGGCGTCCCGCCCTCGACGCTCACACGGTAGATGTCCGTGCTGCCCGACAAGTCGCGCGCCGACGAGGAGAAGTAGAGCCAGTGCCCGTCGCGCGACCAGGCGTCGAGCTGCTCGAAGCCGTCGTCGGCGGTCAGTCGCCGGAGGTCGCCCGTCTCGAACGTGAGCACATAGATGTCGCCGTTGCCGCTGCGCGCGGAGGTGAAAGCGAGCCGTCGCCCGTCCGGCGAGTAGAGCGGGCGGTACTCAGTCGCCGGGTGCGAGACGAGCAGGCGCGCTTCGCCGCCCTCCGCCGGGACAGTCCAGATGTCTCCACCCGACACGAAGGCGATCTCCGCACGGTCGGGCGAGACGGCGGGCTCGTAAAAGTACGGGCGCGACGACGATGACGGCGTGGCCGCGCCCGTCTGTCGCACGCGCGCGGGCGTCGTCAGGACGCCCGTCAGGAGCAGCGCCAGTGTCAGGACACACGTCGGCAATTTCTTCTTAGCCATTCAAGCCTCCAAAAGAATTCTCGCCGAAAGACGGCTCAAGGGATGTCGTGGATTCAAAGCTGCACGCAGAATATATCAGACCCTCCGGCAGTTTGGGCAGAAGCCCGACCGACAGGGAGGGCGTGTGGGAAATGCGGAATACGGAATGCTGAATGATGAACAGAAGGCGACTCGTCTTCATTCATCATTCAGCATTCCGTATTCCGCATTTCTTCCCGCGCCCTCCCTGTCGGTCGGGCTTGCGGCCGTTGTCTCTTTCTTTACACGCCTTCGGCCTTGCTTCCTCCGCGCCCCGGATGCTACTTATTCAAATCAATGTCCCTGCTGCTCATCTTCGTGGACGGCCTCGGCGTCGGCACGCGCGGGCCGCACAACCCGCTCGACCTTCTGGGCGCGGAAGCTTCGCCGCTCGCGATTTTTGAGGACGAAGAACCGTCGCTCCCTTTCGACGGCGTGTTCATCCCAACGGACGCGCGCCTCGGCGTCGAGGGGCGACCGCAGAGCGCCTCGGGGCAGACGACGATTTTGACGGGCGTCAACGCGCCCGCCGCCCTCGGATATCACAAGCAGGGCTTCCCCAACGAAGAGATGCGCCGCATCATTCGCGAGCATTCGATTTTCCTCCAGCTCGCGCGCGCGCGCGTCGGCCCCAACGTCTTCGCCAACACCTACACGCGACGCTTTTTCGACGAGCGCCCGCGCTGGGTCTCGGCCACCACCGTCGCCGCGGAAGCCGCGGCGCTTCCCTTCCGCACCGTCGAAGATTTACGCGCCAATCGCGCCATCTACCACGACTTCACGAACCGCATGGCGATTGAGCGCGGCGAGGACGTAGAGCCGCGCACGCCAGAAGAGGCCGCCGCCGTCCTCGCCTCCGTCGCCGGCGAGCACCGCTTCACGCTCTACGAGCACTTCATCACCGACCGCGCCGGGCACGCGCAGGACTCCGAGGCCGCGCTCGACGCACTCAGAAATCTTTCGCGCTTCGTCCGCGCCGTGCTCTCGGGCGTCAATCTCGAACGCACCACTGTCATGCTCACCAGCGACCACGGCAACATCGAAGACCTCTCGACGCGCAATCACACGCTCAATCCCGTCCCCACGCTCGTCTGGGGGCCGGGACGCGAGCGCATCAGGCGACGCGTGCGCACGCTCGCCGACATCACGCCAGCCATCATCGAAATCGTGACCGCAGACGAAAGAGCATGAGCACACAAGGCAGCAGCCCCCTGAACCCGCCCGCAAACCTTCCGACCGGCGCGACACCCGTGGCCCCAAGCGTCCCGAGGTACTCTTACTATGCGCTCTTCATTCTCTCGCTGGTCAACTTCCTCAACTACATTGACCGGCAGGTGCTCCCCGCCGTCGCGCCCGTCCTTCTGAAAGACCCGGAACTCGGTTTGACCGACGCGGAGCTGGGCTACATGGAGGCGTCGCTGCTGCTCTCCTTCACCGTCCTCGCGCCGCTCTTCGGTCGCCTCGGAGACCGCTACCCGCGCGCGAAGATCATGGCGACAGCCGCCGTCGTCTGGAGCATCGCGACGGCCTTCACCGGATTCGCCGACCGGCTCGCCTTTCTCCCCTCCGGCATCAGCCTCAACGTCCCCATTGTCGGCGTCACGCTCGCACTCTCCGGCATCGCGCTCACGCTCTGCGTCATCCGGGCCTTCGTCGGCATCGGAGAATCCGCGTACTCGACCATCACGCCGAGCCTCATCGCCGACTACTTCCCG
This sequence comes from Acidobacteriota bacterium, assembly GCA_020199995.1. Classification (GTDB taxonomy): domain Bacteria; phylum Acidobacteriota; class Blastocatellia; order Pyrinomonadales; family Pyrinomonadaceae; genus JAIVJM01. The sequence goes on from JAIVJM010000235.1 coordinate 7,663, forward strand.
CCCGAGCGCCGCGCCACCGCGCTCGGAGTCTTTCAGGCCGCCATCCCGATGGGCTTCGCCCTCGGCTTTGTCATCGGCGGCGTCCTCGCGTACTTCTTCGGCTGGCGCGCGGCCTTCATGATAGTCGGCGTCCCCGGCCTTCTCACCGCCGTGCTGGTCTGGCGTCTGCGCGAGCCTGCGCGCGGGGCGACCGACGCGCCCGCGCCGCACTCAGAGACCGCGCTCGCAGGCATCGCCAAAGCCCCCGCCGAGACCTCGCGCGCCCTCGCCGAAGTCGGGCGGAAGGAGACGACGACGACGCTCGGCAGCATCTGGGGCATCCTCAAGACGCGCGACTGGATTATTTCGACCGCCGGTTACACCGCCCTCACCTTCGCGCTCGGGGCGATGGCGACGTGGGCGACGGTCTTGATGGAAAGAGACAAGGGGATGAGCGCCACGGGGGCGGCGGTGACGCTCGGCGTGGTCTCGCTCGTGGCCGGTGCGACCGGGACTTTCGGCGGTGGGTGGCTGGCCGACCGCATCCACGCGCGCAGGCACAACGCTTACTTTTTGGTCTGCGCCGTGAGCACCCTGCTCGGCATCGTGCCGACCATCGCGGTGCTCGTCGCCGACGACGCGCGCGTCTTCCTGCCGGCCATCTTCTTCGCCGTGATGCTCCTCTTCGTGAGCAACGCCCCCTTCCACGCCATCCTTCTGGAGAGCGTGCCCGTCCACGTCCGCGCGATGGCCGTCGCGCTCAACATCGTCATCATCCACACCTTCGGCGACGCCATTTCTCGCGCGCTCGTCGGCGTCCTCTCCGACTCGCTCAAAATCGGCCACTTCTCCGCGCTCGCCGCGGTTGCGCAATCCGTCGGCATTGACTCCGGCCGCCAGCACCTCTCAACCGCGCTCCTCATCGTGCCCGTCGCGCTCGCCTTCTCGACCGTGCTGTTTTTCGTGGGGGCGAGGGCTCAGAAGAGGGTTGGGATTTAGATTCGTATCTTCGAGGTTCGCGCTAGGATGCGGTCTTGCGTGAGTTACGCGGCGCGTCGGCGGCGCGTTCGAGGCAGGCGTGCGAGCAGTAGGAACTCTTGGTGGCGTTGAGCTTGACGGCGCGCGAGGAGGGCAGCCACGTCCCGCACGCGGCGCAGCGGACGAGCGGCTCGCTCGACGCCTTGACGCTCTCGCGGCGCGGCATGTCGCGGAGCCCGCTCTCGCTCACGCCCCGCACGTCGCGCAACACGCCGAGGAAGCGTCGCACCATCCTGATGTAGGGCCGGAGACGCCAATAGACGCTCGGCCATCTCGCCCGTCGCGGCGAGCGCCGCGACCAGACTCTGCAAGGTCAACTCATGACGCGGGTCAATCTCCAGAGCCTTGCGGTACTCGCGGACGGCGCGCGCGGGGTCGGGCGGGCGGTCGAAGAAGTACGTCAGCCCGAGACTCGTTCGCACGACGATGTCGTCGGGCTTCGCCGCGAGCGCCTGCTCGTAAAACTTCCGCGCGGCGGTCAACGACTGTTCGTCGCCCCCGCCGCCGCGCGCGACCAGAAAGTGCGCGTTGCCCGCGAGCACCGTGACGGGGTAATCCTTGGGGTCGGCTTCGTGCGCGCGCTTGAGGATGCGCGCCACGTCGGGGAGGAGCGCGGAGTTGCCGGTCTGCATCGCGTAGAGGTAGAGCCCCTGCCCCGCCCTGCGCTGCAACTCGGCGTCGCCGGGGCTCGCGTCCGCCTTGGCGACCGCGTTGCGCAGCTCGTCCTCGGTGAGCGAGGGCATCGAGGCGTCGCCCTCCGCCGCCGTCCGCCTGTTACTGACGATTTCCTCGCCGTCCTTCGCTCCGGCGCGCAGTCGCGTCAACTCGGCGCGCATCTGCCCGTGCTCGCGGCTGTTGATGCCGTTCGAGAGGGCGAACCCGACGATGAAGCCGAGGACGATCCCGACCGCGAGATAGATGATCTTCTGCGTGCTCAAGAGTCTACGTCGAATGCGGAAAAGTTTGGACGCGGGCGAGTGTAGCAAAAAGGCGTCTGAAAGGCGACGAAGGCAATCCGAGAGTAAGCAGTAAGCAGTAAGCAGTAAGCAGTGAGCAGTCAAACCGAGCAGCTTTCTTTACTGCTTACTGCTCACTCTCAAAGGGTCGCGCCTCCCGGCGGGCGAAACCCGCGGGCATCGAAGTGGATGAGACTTCTCTTTCGCGCGGAGGGCGGCGCTCAGTCTTCGCCCTTCCGCTGCTCGGAAGAGATGAAGGGCACGTCGTCTTTGCGGCGGCGCGGCAGGGGGTCTGAGTTGCGCCGTCGCGCCGCCGAGTTCGGGGTGCGACGATCAACGAAGCCCGGCGGCAGACGAGCGCCACGCACGGCCTCTTCGAGGATGCGCGTGATCTCCTGCGAGAGCGTGCGGTGCTCGCTGACCGCGCGCTGTTGGAGAGCCTTCTTCAGCTCCGAGGGCACATAAGCCCCGATAAAGACGCCTTTCCGGTTCGCCATTAATTCGCATCTCCTGATATGAGAAACGAGCACATTCCGTGAGGGACGAAGTTTCGCGCCGTTCGATTTCGGATACCGTGCGTGTCGAGAGCAGGTCTGTAAGCCGAATTCTGTGCCCCGGCGCAACCGGAGTTGTGCGCGGGGCGGCGATCATTCATCTAGGCCGTTCGTTGCCGAACGGCTCGAGCGACCTACCCGGAGGCGTAGCGCACGCGGTCCGAAGACCGGCGCGACTTTGGACGGGCAGCCCTGTCTGACGGCCTCCCTATTTGGTCTTGCACTGCGAGGAGTTTGCCTGGCCGCGCATGTCACCACGCGCGCCGGTGCGCTCTTACCTTTGGGACGCCCTCGCCTGCGGCAAGCGCCCCCGCACCATTTCACCCATCACCGCAACGCGAAGAAGCGTTTGCACGCCCGCAGGTCTCGCAAAGAGGCTGGTCTTTTTTCTGTTGCACTTGTCGTCACCCGCAAACCCCGACGC
>JAIVJM010000235.1:10775-13903 GCA_020199995.1 Acidobacteriota bacterium
GCGCACGCACTATAGCAAATTGTGTTCAACACGTACAGCCGAAAGATATTTGAGGTTCAAACGTGTCGGGGTCTGGCGCGAGATTCTTCGCTTTTCAGCCGAAATACCTGAAGCCGACGCGGAGGTGGTGGAGGGCGGCGGGGGGCAGACTGGAGATGAGCACCCACGTCATGACGCCGTGCGAGATGCCGAGGGCGAGCAGATTGGGAGTTTTTTGATAGACGTAAGCCCAGACGAGGCCGCCCGCGAAGGTCGCGAGCGCGAGCCAGGGGTTCGGCAGGTGCAGCGCCGCGAAGACGAGCGCGACGACCAGAATACTCGTCCACCCGCGCCCGCAAAGGACTTGGGCCCTCCGGTTGATGAAGCCTTGCAGCGCGTATTGCTGCAAAATCCCCCAGAGAATCCCCAACGCGGGCATGGCGAAGGCTGTCTGCCCGCCGCCCCAGCGCGCGAGGTCGAGGTGTGCGTCGAACCACCCGTAGGCAACGAGCAGCAGCGTGGGTGCGGCCAGCAGCAGGACGAGCAGGCGCGCGGCGGCCAGAAAGTTGTCGAGCCGCCACCCGACATCACGCGCCGACTCGCCCCGCAGACGGTGCGAGATGAACATCAGGGCAAAGGCCAACGCGACGGGGACGGCGAGGAGCAGTCGGCTCCCCCCGCCGACCGAATAGACGACCCACTCGGCGAGCAGGACCGACGAGACGACCGACGCGATCTCCCACGCCGCCAAAGCGCGGTCTCCGGGAGCATAGCCTTCATCAACAACCATCGCCATAAAATCTCACTTCGCCGCGAAGCGCAACGGCTCGCCGACGAGCTGCAAAGTACGGCGCCTCCCTTCGCCGCTCGCGTGGACGGCGTAGACGCGCGCCTCATGCTCGCCGCCGCGCGGAGGGTCGAGATCGAATACGAACCCGTGGCGCTCGTCGGGCGCGAAGCCGCGCGCCTGTACGTCGGGGCGCGGCTGGTCGGCGAAGCCGCCCGCCACGAATTTGCCGTCGAGATAGAGTTGCACTTCGACCGCCTCACCGGGCCGCGAACGATCCACGACCCAGCCGCGCACGCTGCGCGCTTCGGCCAGATCGAGCGAGCCCTGGAATGTCGGAGGGAAGATGTCGTAGTGAAAGCTCACGGCAAGCGCGGCCAGCAGCAGCAGCTCAAGAAAGGCTTTGCCGAGAATGAGGTTGGCGAGACGCCTGCGCGCGGCTGGCCGCGGCGGGCCCTTCGCTTGGGGGCCATCGGACACAGAGACGCGAACACGGAGACCGGCGGTCTCCCGCACAGCCTCCGTGTCTTCAAGCTCGCGCGACGCGGCGTCGCTCATTGGCCCTGATAGTTGTTGGCGTTCGTGTCCTGATACGTCAGCGCGTGGCGCGGGGTGATGGTCGTGCCCGCGGGAATGTTTGAGCGCAAGCGAACCGTCACGAGCAGCACGGACGTGTCGCCCGGCGCGAGTTCCGGCACTCGCCAGACGAAGCTGCGTGCGTTGCCCGACGCCTCCCGCATGTTCAGAGCCGGGTTGGACGAGACGAACTCCAGGGCTTCGGGCAGGAACTCGGTGACGGCCAGATTTTTCGCCAGCCCCCCGCCGTCGTTCACGAGCACGAGCCGGTAAAAGATCGTGTCGCCCGGAGCGGGCTCGGAATTGCCCAGCTCGGCGCGGACGCGGACGCGCGGCGTGGCGACGGTCAGCACGGTGCTGGCCTCGCTGGCGACGCGACCGCTCGGCGCGTTGATGGCGCGCGTGACGAGGTTGTAGGCGAACTGCTGACGGTCGGGCGTCGAGCGCGGAATGTCAACGCGCAGGAGCACCGGGAACTGTCCGCCGCGCGGGTCGAGCGCCGAAGTCTGCGTCACGGCGGGCTCGCCGTCCTGATGTTGGCCGTCGCCATTGAGGTCGGCGTAGATGGTCGCCGCCGGAGCGCCGGGCGCGGTCAGTTGCATCGAGAAGGACTCGGGATAGTTGCTCGGGTTACGCACGAAGAAGGGGATGTAGATAGTGTCGCCGGGCGTGGCCGTGAGGCCCGTCGAGACCGACTCGACCTGCGCGCGCGCGACGCGGCCCACCGAGATGGCCGGGCCGTCGAAGTTGGAAGGCGTGGTGAGGCTCGTCGTCCTCATCGTGCCGCGGCCGAGGGCGCGATTGGTCGCCGCGAGCGCGTCCGTGACGGCGCGCAACGTGACGGTGATCTCGCGGTTATCGCGCGACTCGAGATCGCCGAGGCTCCAGATGGCCGTGCGCGAGGGACGGTCGTAAGAGATCGGCGCGGGCGTCGCGCTCACGAGCTCGAAGTCGGGGCTGAAAACGAAGTCGGCGCGCGTGCCTCGCGCCGAGGCGCTGCCCAGATTGCGCACGCTGATGCGCTGCGTGAAGGTGTCGCCCGGCATCACCGTCTCCTGCGTCACGTCGGAGGTGGCGGAGAGCGCGGCGGCGACGATCGTCAGCGAGGCGTCGGCGACACGCACGATTGTCGAGTTGGCCTGCGAGGCGGCGCGGACGAGGAAGCGCTGCTGCTGGTTGTCGGCGATGTTGTCGGGGACGCGGATATTGAGGATGACTTCGAGGTTCGCCCCGCGCGACATCTCGGGCGTGACGAAGATCGGCATCCCCGAATCGTTCCCGCTCTGGCTGAAGGTCGGCTGGTACTCAGCCGGGAGGTCTGTCTCCAAGCGGAACTGGTCTTCCTTGTTGCCCACGTTCGTCACGACGAGCGGGAGTTGAATGGCCTGTCCGGGCTGCGCCGCCAGAGCCGTGCGCCGGAGCAGGAGATTCAAGTCAGGCACCTGCTTGACCGTCAGGCTGAAGCCGCCCTGCGGCTGCGAGGGGTCGAGCGTCGTCCCCGAAGGGGCCGCGGCCACCTGCCCTCCGCGCATACTCCCGGGGTCGCCGCTGGCGGGGATTTGCGGTGGGGTCGGATTCGTGACGACCGGCGCGCGAACCGTGTTGGAGGCGACTTGCGGAAGTGTCTCGCGCCTGACGGGAGTCGGCGCCGGGATCGCCGCCATCTGCGGCACGTTTCGCGCCCCGGAGCCGGCGCGGCGGCTCGGCCTGTTGGTGGTGCGCGGGCGCGAGGCGTCGCCGCCGCCGCGCATCGTGAGTGTGGGCGTCGCGCGCCCGTCTCTCGTGC
>JAIVJM010000236.1 GCA_020199995.1 Acidobacteriota bacterium
CGGTCCCCGGCACGGACGAGATCAAGAACTCGATCATCTACAAGCCGGCGCGCGTCACGCCCGTCGGCGCGGCGGTCAACGATGACGACGCCGCATGGACAGGGCAGGCGCGCAACCCACTCGCGCAGACCTTCACGCTCAACTCGAACAGCGAGAAGTTCACCTTCATCGTCAACCACTTCACCTCGAAGAGCTGCTCGACGAGCGACACGGGCCTGGACGCCGATCAGGGCGACGGGCAGGGCTGCGACAACTTCACGCGCACGAATCAGTCGAAGCGCCTGCTGGTCTTCGTCAACAATCAACAGACGGCCTCCGGCGACAACGACGTGCTGGTCATGGGCGACCTCAATGCCTACGGCGAGGAAGACCCCATCATCACGCTCGAAGACGACGCGAGCGACTCGCTCGGCGACGGGCCGGGCGGCCTGATTAATCAGGTCGAGCGGTTCGTGCCCGCGCCGAGCCGCTACTCGTTCCAGTTCCAATCGAAGTTCGGCTACCTCGACCACGCGCTCGCGACGAAGGAGCTGAGCCCCTATGTCGCCGGCACGACCATCTGGCACGTCAACTCGGACGAGCCGACGGTTGTTGACTACAACGTCGAGTTCAAGTCGGCGGCGCAGCAGGCCATCAACCAGAACACGCCCTTCCGCGCGTCCGACCACGATCCCGTCATCGTCGGCATCAACCTCTCGTCCGCGCCGCCGCAAGTGGCCGGCTCGCTCATCATCAGCGAGTTCCGCTTCCGCGGGCCGGGCTCCGGTGGCATCAATGCCCCGAATGACGAGTTCATCGAGTTCTACAACAATACGAACGCGGCCATCACGGTCTCGACCATTGACGGCTCAGCCGGTTGGGCGCTCGTCGCCGCCGATGGGCAGACCCGCTTCATCATCCCGAACGGCACGGTCATCCCGGCGCGCGGTCACTTCCTCGGCGTCAACACCCTCGGCTACAGCCTCTCGGGCTACCGCGCGGGCGTCAACTCGCAGCCGATTGCGTCTGCCGCCGCCGCCGACGCGGCCCTACTCGCCGGCAGCGTGGCAGCCGCAGCCGTTGATCCCAGCGCGACGTTTGCCACCGGCGACACGATTCTACTCGCCGACGGCGCGACTCAGGCCAACGGCTATACGCTGGACATCCCGGACGCTTCGGGAATCGCGCTCTTCCGCACGGCCAACCCGTCGAACTTCAACACGACCGAGCGGCTCGACGCCGCGGGCTACGTGGGCGTCCCCGAACTCTACCGCGAGGGCGCGGGCTTCCCCACGGACGGGGCGGAGACGCAGCAGAACTTGCAGTACACATTCTTCCGCGACTACAGGCCGACGGGGTTCCCGAAGGACACTGGCAACAACGCGGCGGACTTCCTGAGCGCCGACACCAGCAGCACTGTGGGGCTCGGGCTCGGGCAGAAGCTCGGCGCGCCGGGGCCGGAGAATTTGTCCAGTCCCATCGAAAACTCGGCGCTCTTCTCCGTCACACTGCTCAACCCCGCCGTCAGTTCTTCGACTCCGCCCAACCGCGTCCGCAAGACGTGCGGCGTGGCCGAGGAGTGCGACCCGAACCGCTCGCAGTTCGGGACGATGTCCATCCGCCGCACGGTGACGAACAATACGGGCTCGGCGGTCGCGCAACTGCGCTTCCGTATCGTCGAGATCACCACCTTCCCGCGACCGAACGGCTCGACCGCGGACGTGCGCGCCCTCAGCTCGAACGACATCGTGGTGACGGTCAACGGGGCTCCCGTTGACGTGCGCGGGACGACGGTCGAGGAGCCGCCCTCGCAGCCTTTCGGCGGCGCTTGGAACTCTTCGATGAACGTGGGCTTCATCACCCTCGCCAACCCGCTCCCCAACACACAGTCGGTCAGCGTGCAGTTCCTGCTCGGCGTGCAGCAGACGGGCAATTTCAAGTTCTTCATAAACATCGAGTCGCTGCCCAACCCGAACGTGGTGGTCTCGAGCCCGGTCGTGAAGCAGAGATAACAAACGCGCCCGGACGACGGGCCACAGACGAAGGGCCGCCGAGGAGAATTCGTCTCCTCGGCGGCCCTTCCCCTTGTTCTTCCCCTCACTCCGGCGCTGACACGGTCGAGGCCCGTCTGAGCCTTAATTTCGCGGCGCGGAGCGTGGCCTCACGCGCCGCCCGCGTGGCCGGTTCGGCGGCGTTTTCGGGCGCGCTTCCGGGGCGAAAAAAAAGGTTGTGGGGGCGGCCCGTTTAACCTTGCGCGGGCAGCAGAAAATGTAGTATTTAACATGTGGTTTACGTCGTCGTAAGACTCGCGAAACCGGCTTCCCGTATGGTATAACTTTGAGTCTCAAGCTTATCCGTCCCTGTTAACCTAAAGGACATTTCGGAATTTTTCGGGGCTTCAGAAAACAAGGCGTCTTGTGCCCCATTCGCAAACCCAGAGCACGACGTGCGCTGCGCCCGAGAGACAGGTTCGCTGGCATGACGAAAACAGACCGACACAGTTTCGACTCCCCCGCCAGCACGACCGGGGGCGCGAGTCCGCAACGCTTGCATCTGAGTTCACCACGCACCGCGCCGTGGACGGACTCAACTCTTCAACTTCAGGATTAAATTGTAAGGAGTCTTTTCGATGAGAAAGTTTTTGCATCTCTCAATTGCCCCGCTCATTCTGCTCGCGTGCATGAGCACCGCGGCCTTCGCGCAGTCCAACACGGACGGCGCCATCGGCGGCACTATCAAAGACCAGCAGGGCGCGGTCGTCACCGGCGCGGCGGTGTCGGTAGTCAACGAGGGCACCAACAAAGAGAGCACGGGCACGACGGACGACGAAGGCAGCTTCCGCATCGTGCAGCTCCAGCCCGGCAACTATACCGTGAAGATCAACCAGAGCGGCTTCGCCCCCTTCACGCAGCAGCACGTCGTAGTCGAGGTCGGTCGCGTGACTTCGCTCGACATCCCGCTCGGGCTGGTCGGCGCGCAGGAGACCGTCGAGGTGACGGCTGAAGCGCCCGTCATCAACACCTCGCAGCAGGACTTCTCGACCAACATCAACCAGACCTCGATCAACGAGCTCCCGATCAACGGACGCCGCGCCTCGAACTTCGTGCTCCTGACGCCCGGCGCAGTGCCCGACGGCGACTTCGGCCTCGTGAGCTTCCGCGGCGTCTCGGGCCTCCTCAACAACTCGACCGTCGATGGCGGCAACAACAACAACGCCTTCTTCGCCGAGGAGGCGGGCCGCACGCGCATCAGCTCCTCGATCAGTCAGGCGGCGGTGCGTGAGTTTCAGGTCAACACCTCGAACTACTCCGCCGAGTACGGGCGGGCCGCGGGCGGCGTCGTCAACACCGTTACCAAGTCCGGCACCAACGACTTCCACGGCCAGCTCTTTTACTACCTGCGCGACAACCGCTTTGGCGCGCGCAACCCCCTCGGCTTTCGGAATGTGGTTGTCAATAACATCATCCAGCGGGAGGCGCTCAAGCCCGTGGACGAGCGCCACCAGTTCGGTGGCGCTATCGGCGGCCCCATCGCCAAGGACAAGCTCTTCTTCTTCTTCAGCTATGAGCAGCAGAAGCGCGACTTCCCCGGCATCGCCCAGTTCGACAGCGGGACTTACCTGAACACCATCAACACGCCGCTTTTGACCTCGCGTGGCGTGACGCAGGCGCAAATAGATGCGACCAGAAATTTTCTCGTCGGCCTGACGGGTGAAGTGCCCCGCAAACAGGACCAGTACCTGCTGCTGCCGAAGATTGACTGGAACATCAACTCGTCGAACACCTTTACGTTCACTTACAACCGCCTGCGCAGCGAATCGCCCAACGGCATTCAGACGCAGGCGCTCGTCAATCGCGGCAGAGCCAGCTTCGGCGACGACTTCGTCAACATTGACTATGGTATCTTCCGCCTCACCTCGACCCTCACCTCGACCATCGTCAACGAGGCGCGCGTCAAGGTCGGGAAAGAAGACCTCTTCGCTTTCAGCAACCCGCCGTCGCCCGGCGAGCCGACCACCGGCCTCAACGGTCGTTCGCCCTCGGTGGCTCTGACCAACGGCCTGACCTTCGGCAAACCAAACTTCCTCGAACGTAATCACAACCCGCTTGAGAAGACTTTCCAACTGGTGGATAACGTGACACTGACGCACGGCAACCACACGTTCAAGGTCGGCGGCGACTTTCTTCGCACCAAAGACCTCTTGGACAACCTCTTCCAGGAGGGCGGCGTCTACGCCTACAACAACGTCAACGACTTCATCTTCGACTACGTCAACTTCACCAGCGCCGGCGCGATCCGCAGCCTTGTTCCCACGGCGGCGACACCAAACTTCGGCGTCTGCCCGCAGATTACCGCCACGACGGGCATCAACCCTTCGACCCGCCGCGCCGGGCGTTGCTACACGAGCAACTACGCGCAGGGCTTCGGCGCGCAGGGCGCCGAGTTCAACACGACTGACGTCTCCTTCTACATTCAGGACGACTGGCGCTACACGCCGCGCCTGACCGTCAACCTCGGCCTCCGCTACGAAGTCCAGCTCATGCCCGAGCCGCAGATTCCGAACCCGGTCTTCGCGCAGACGGGCCGCTTCCCCACCGACAAGAACAACTTCGGCCCGCGCGGCGGCTTCGCCTACGATGTCTTTGGCGACGGCAAGACCTCGGTGCGCGGCGGCATCGGTCTCTACTACGGGCGGCTTATCAACTCGACGATCTCGAACGCGATCACCAACACGGGCGTTGACCGTGGGCAGTTGCAATCCTCCCTCAACCCGGCGACGGCGGCGACCGCGCCGATCTTCCCGCCTGCCGACTTTCGTCAACAAGAACATCGCCCCGGCAACACAGTTCGCCACTCTGACGGTCGCCAGCGGCCAGTTTGCCGGACAGTCGGTCACGGTGCCGGTTTACACCAACCGCTTGAACCCGGATTTCTTCAACATCACGGAGGTTCGTGGCGCGATTGATTCGGCGTACCACGGGCTGGTCTTGCAGGCCAACCGCCGCCTCACCAAGGGCCTCCAGTTTCAGGCCAGCTACACCCTGTCGCGCTCGCGCGATAACGGGCAATCCTCGGTGACGTTCACCGCCACGAACACGCCGACCGACCCATATAACATCGCCCTCGATCAGGGCATAACGGGCGTCGACATTCCGCACCGCTTCGTCGCCAGCGCCGTCTATTCGCCGAGGGGCTTTGGGCTTCAGGAGTCGGCGCTCGGTCGCGCGATCTTCGGCGGCTGGACAATCGCGCCGATTGTCACCGCCCAGTCGGGCCGGCCCTACTCGCCGGGTGTTTCCGTCACCAACAGACCTCTTGCCACCGCGCTGAACAGCACCATCACCGGATCGGGCGGCGACAGCTACTTCTTTCCGCTCGGGCGCAACAGCTTCCGTCAGCCGAAGATCGTCAATGTTGACCTGCGCCTCTCGCGCCGCTTCAACTTCACTGAGCAGACCAATCTTGAGTTCCTGATTGAAGGCTTCAACCTCTTCAACCGGACTCAGGTTACTTCGGTCAACACCACCGCGTTCCGCCTTGTCAGCGTAGCGCCCAGCACGCTTGGCACGAGCCTCGTCCCGGACGCCACCTTCGGGACCGCGTCGCAGACGGCTAACTCGATCTTCCGCGAGCGGCAGGTGCAGTTGGCCGTCCGCTTCCAGTTCTAGAGGAAGCACGCGGGCCGAAAAACTACGGGCGCGCCCCTTTCAAAGGGCGCGCCCATTTTTTTTACCGGGATGGCGCCGCGAGCGGTCGCCAGTGGATTGATTTCACAGCCGACGCCAATCCGCTCGCTACCGCCCGCGGAACTGTCTTCTCGACTTTGCCATGCGCCGCGTCATCTCTTCAATGGGCGCGTGGTCGTCGGTGAAGAAGGGCGTGCCCGCGGGCGGCGTCAGGTCACCGATTGAGGCGGCGGCTTTGCGCGCCAGTCGTTCGATGATGTCGCCGGAGTTGACTTGTCCGAGCCGCGCGCGAACCTCCTCGACCGTGCGCTCGCGCGCGGACACAAAGAGCAGAAAGTTCCCCCCGTTCGGCTCCATGTACAAGACCGAAGGGAAGACCCGCCGCAGCGTGGCGGCAGTCGAGTTGAGCACCTCGCGGTTCCTCCCTGTGTCCATCACGTTGAGCATGAGCAGCCCGTCCTCGGACATGTGCCCGCGCACCGTCTGGAAGAACTCGACCGTGGCGAGGTAGAAGGGCACGTAAGGCCCGCCCTGATAGAGGTCTATATGCACGAGGTCATACGCGCCTTCGCTCTGCGCAAGCCACGGGCGCGCGTCCGCAAGGTGGACTCTCACCCTCCCGCCCTCCGGGCTCAAGCCGAAGAAGCGCTCGCCCGCTTCGATCACCTTCGGGTCAATCTCGACGGCGTCGGCCTCAACATCCGGCGCGGCGGCGCGCGTCGCCTGAAGTGAGCCGCCCGCCCCCATCCCGAGCACCAGCAGGCGGCGCGGCGGCGCGTCCAGCAGCGCCGGGCCGAGCGCGAAGTAATCGTAGTAGTAACCCGACCAGCCCGTCTCCATATCGCGCAGCGTGTGCACCGTGTTGTGGTTCAAGACGAGCGACTGCCGGTTGTCGCGCCGCACGACCCGCACCTGATTGTACTCCGACTCGCTCAGCCAGATCGTCCCCTCCGGCCAGCTCGCTTCGGGCGCGAGTGGCAGGAGCGCGAGCGCGGGCAGTGTGAGGAGCGCACGGCGGCGACCCCGCCCGCCCGCGACGAGTCCCGTAAGAGCGACGGCGAAGGTGCAGGCGCAGGCCGTGATGAGCGTGGCCCGCGTGCCGAGCCGCGGGACGAGGTAGAAGCTCGTGACGATGCCGCCGCCGATGCTGCCGACCGTCGAGAGCGCGTAAATCTTCCCGGCGGTCATGCCTTGAGGCGCGCGAGCGTGGGGAGGAAGGAGTTGACCGTCATGATGACGACGAGCTGGTAGACCGCGCTCAAGAGGATGGCGAGGTAGAGCGGTCGGTCGGTCTGGCTCCGATCCGCCAGCCACCCGCCGACACCGTACCCCGCGGCGAGCGCCGCCATGACGACCGAGATCATCCCCCCCCAGACGTAGATCGAGTAACCGAAGTAGGGCGCGTAGAGACGGAAGGCGACCAACTCCAGAATCATGATGACCGCGCCCGTGACGAGGGGCGTGACGTGCCAGAGCGTCTTTGTCAGACGCGTCGCTGTCGGAATCGTATTCATGTTCGAGCGCCGTGTTGCGCGGAGTTTAAGTTAATAAAAATGCGCGCGGCGGATGGGCAGAGGGAAATCCCACCTCCCCGCGGCGAACATCTTATAACAGCCCCCCAGTGTTTTGTCCGAAGACAGGGCGTGCGCGGGCCGGAATGTATGGAACGGGCACGCCCCCCGACTCGCGCCGGATTCCTCTCACCCCCCGACCGACCCGCGTATCACTCTCTCGGCAAACAACTTTCACACGCACGGGCGTCGCCCCCGCGCGCGCGGCATGTCTGTTGCCAACATACATCGTGTGAAGCGCATGAGCTTCGAGTGAAGCGCATGAGTTCTGAGTGTTCTTACTTATTCGTTTCGATTTTCGTGAGGACAATTTAAGGAGGATTTGTGTGATGGGACTTCCGAACAAAGATGAGGTCGAAGGAAAATTCGATCAGGCGAAAGGTGCCGTGAAAGAGAACGTGGGCGACGCCATCGGCGACCGCGACATGGAGGCCGAGGGTGCAGCTGACCGCGCCAAGGGCAACTTGCAAGAGGGCTATGGCGAAGTCAAGCACAAGGTCGGCGACGCCATCAAGGATGTCGGCGACGCCATCCGTCGCTAACGTCCTCGGAAACTCAACTCGCAAATACGGGAGGCCGCTGCTCAAGATCACCTGCGTTGAGCAGCGGCCCCGTTTTTTTTAAGACATTCAATCGTAAATTTCAAAGCCGTGAATCGTCAATCGTGATCAGAGAAGACCTGTTCTTTCTGATCACGATTGACGATTCACGGCTGTTCTTCTATTCCTGACGCACATGCTCGGCCCCGAGGTCTTCGAGCAGCTTCTCCAGTTTGTCGGCCTCATCATCGCTCTTCGCCTCGACGCCGACCAGAATGCCACCGGCGCGCAGCGAGGCGTCGTAAACCTTCGCGCGGTGCTCGGGTATGCCTTTCGTTCTGGTCGCATCGGACATCAGCACGCTGATGTCGTCGCGCGTGTAGCCGCGCTTGATGAGCGCGTCAACCCCCGCCTCGGCGGCGGCGCGCGTCTTGAAAAGCCCTGTCACAAGTTTAGCCATCACAAAACTCCTCTAACCTTATCCGCCGCGGCATGCGGGCCACGGTGTCAGAAAACAGACCCGTACGAATCCGTATCCATCGCAATCATCATGCCGACTCGAAATCCCCGGCCTCAGGTCCGAGGCGGACTGACGGCTTTAGAGTTAGAGCCCTTTGGCTTCTCTTCGCTCGCCTTTGAGGTGACCGGCGACGCGTACCAAAGCGGAACAAAACAGGCGCGGGTGTCTCGTTCGACATCAGACGCAGGCGCGTCTGTTTTCTCGCACGCGGCGGCGGGCGGGGCGGGCGAAGGCTGGTATAATGCGTGCCTTCTCAGAATCGCGCGGGAAAAATTGGGAGAGGGGATTTCGAGTGATTAAAGCTGTGATTTTCGACATTGACGGGACGCTCGTGGATTCGGTTGACCTGCACGCGCACGCGTGGCAGGAGACGTTCGAGCGCTTCGGGAAGAAGATTCCCTTCGAGCAGGTGCGCTCCCAGATCGGCAAGGGGGGCGACCAGTTGATGCCGGTCTTTTTCTCGAAGGAAGAGCTCGAAGAGTTCGGCGAAGAGATGGAGAAGTACCGCGGCGAACTCTACAAGCGCGAGTACCTGCCGCGCGTCAAAGCCTTCCCCTCCGTGCGCGAACTCTTCGAGCGTATCAGACGTGACGGCCAACGCATCGCGCTCGCCTCCTCCGCGAAGGAGGACGAACTCGGCACGTACAAAAAACTCGCGCGCATCGAAGACCTCGTCGAAGAGCAGACCTCCGCCGACGATGCGGAGAAGTCGAAGCCGCACCCGGACATCTTCGAGGCCTCGCTCGCCCAACTCGGAGACATGAACCCTTCTGAGGCCGTCGTCGTCGGCGATACGCCCTACGACGCCGAGGCCGCGGGCAAGGCGGGGCTCAGCACCGTCGGTTTCCTGTCGGGCGGGTTTCCCGAAGCGGACTTGCGCGCGGCGGGCTGCGTCCAAATTTACCTCGATGCCGCCGATCTCCTCGCGCGCTACGACGACTCGCCCCTCGCAACACAGTCTTCATCCGCCACCTCGCGCAGCTAAGATTTAGCCACGTGAAGATTCTCCACGTCAGCTCGGCGCGCCTCTTCGGCGGAGGCGAAAGGCATCTCGTTGACCTCGCGCGCGGGCTCGCCGAGCGCGGTCACGATGTCTACGCCGCGCTCGTTCCGGGTTCGCCCCTCGACGCTGAGATGTCTTCGATCACGCCGCGAGGTGTCGTCGAGCTTCCGCTGCGCAACGCGCTCGACCTCCGAAGCGCGCTCCGGCTCGCGCGCTTCGTGCGCGAGCGCGAAGTCGAGATCGTCCACGCGCACGTCGCGCGCGACTACCCTCTGGCGGCAATCGCCGCGCGACGCTCCCCGCTCGCGCGCCTCGTCGTCACGCGTCACGTCATGTTCCCCTTAAGCCGCGCGCACAGGCTGGCCCTCGCCAACGTCTCGCGCGTCGTCGCCGTCTCGGAAGCGGTGGCACGCTCACTCCGCGCGCGTGGAATTTTCCCGGCGCATAAAATCCGCGTCGTGCCGAACGCGGTTGACGTGCGGAGGTTTCAGGACGCCCGACAGCGGTTTGAGCTTGAGAGAAGAGACCGGGACTCACCGGGGGGACGACAGACGGGTTTCGCCGCCGAGTCAACCTTGCGGGTTGGCATCGTCGGCGAGCTGAGCGAAGTGAAGGGACAGGACGTTTTTATCCGCGCCGCAACTCTGGTATCAGAGAGGTTTGCGGGGACAGTCGAATTCGTCATCGTCGGGGGTGAGGCCTCGCCCGCGGGCGAGCGGCGCGCCGCTTTAGAGAAGCTCGTCGCGCAGCTCGGGCTCAACGGACGCGTAACCTTTACGGGACACTGCGAGGACGTGGCGGGGGTGCTCTCGTCGCTCGACGTGTTCGTCTCGGCCTCGCGCTCCGAATCCTTCGGTATCGCGTTGGTCGAGGCGATGGCCTCCGGATTGGCCGTCGTGGCGACGGCGACCGACGGCGCGCGCGAGATTATCGAAGACGGACTGACGGGCTCGTTAGTCCCCGTCGCCGACCCCAACTCGCTCGCCCAACTCGGAGACATGAACCCTTCTGAGGCCGTCGTCGTCGGCGATACGCCCTACGACGCCGAGGCCGCGGGCAAGGCGGGGCTCAGCACCGTCTCCGCTGGGGCGACGTTGACGCCGCGAGCATCATCTTTTACGGCGCTTACATACGCTTCTTCGAGTTCGCCGAGACTGAACTGTTCCGCGCCGTCGGGCTGCCGTACAGCGTGATGTTCGACGAACTCGACATCTGGCTGCCGCGCGCGCACCTCGAATGTGACTTCCGCCGCGCCGCAAAGCTGGACGACATGCTCGAGGTCTGCGTCTACGTCGGTCGCGTCGGCGGCAAGTCCCTGCGGCTGAACTTCGAGGTGCGGCGCAAGGGTGATGCGGAGATTATCGCCGAAGCCCACTTCGTCCTCGTCGCCGTCCGTCGCGACACGTTCGAGACCGTCCCCCTGCCCGAAGAGTTGAAGAACCGCCTCGCCCCTTACACCTCAACGACATCAGCCGAAGCGGGATTGCAGGCGCGCTGACACTCGCGCGTGCGTAACCGCTTCAAGTATTCCCTCGCTGTCCGAGGTTCACAGTCCGCCCGCGGGAGGATTCCGAAAATGAGTTCCGATGAATCGAGCCTTGAGTTCGACATGTTCGAAGAGATGCGCCGCACACTGTCGCACATGCTGATTGAAGAGGGGCGCGACCCCATCGAGGCAGAGAGAATATCCTTCTACGTCATGCAGGGTTTGCGCGACGTGCCCAAGCTGCTGAACGCGCTCGGCAGGGCCAAGAAACCCTTCACTGAAACGCTCGGCCTCCTCAAAGAGGTTCTGGAAAACACCTCATCTCTCGATAAGGCGCGCGCCTTGCTGCTCGGACCCGGCGACGATCAGGTTATGCACTGAACTTTCGTCGGAAGGGCAACTGCGACGCCTCGGCTTCACTCGGTCTGAGGAATTCAGAGAGGCCAGGCGGCGCGCCGCGCGAGCGTCGGCTTGAGGTCGAGATAGCTCTGATCCCCCACGACGAGTTCGCAGAGCGTGCGCCTGATGCCGCGGTGCAGGCGCGCGAATCCGATCATCCTGTCCGTGAAGGCCCCGCCCCAAAAGTCTCCGTAGAATCTCCGTCGCATCTGCGACGCGCGGCGCAGCTCTCGACCGAAGTCCGCCCGCCACATCGCTTCGTAAGCAGAGACTTCGCCCCGCAGGAAAGCATCCGCGAAAAGCTCAGCCGAACGCAGCGCGTAAAAGATGCCCTCGCCCGTTACAGGGTCGGCGAACCCGGCGGCGTCTCCGAGCAGCGCCCAGTCATCGCCCGCCGCCCGCCGCGCGTCGAAGGTCTCCGGCGCGAGGCCGGGTATCCGCGCCGCGTAACGCTCGGCGACACGGCGGAGCCTCTCTTCAATTTCACACCCGCCCGCCTCAAGTGACGGCTCCGCCGTCGAAGACCAGAGCGGCGAGAGCCCGCCGGCCCGTCTGCGGTAATAGCCGACCATGAAGCCCCACAGGAGACGATCAAGAGCCTTGTGGTCGAAGGTGTCCTGCGCGGTGGCAATGCCGAATGAGATGTGATCGAGCCGCGGGAAAGCCCAGGCGTATCCCGCCCAGCCGGGGAGAAACGCAATCACCGTCGGGGCGTCGTCCGTCTCGGCCAGAGGAGTGCGGTAGCCGAACGCGACCTCCATCTCTGAATTCGTCAGAGCCCCTGCGAGCCGCCGCGCGATTGGGCTGTTGGCGCCGTCCGCCGCGACGAGCACGCGTCCGCTCCAACTCTCCCCGCCCCGCGCATGCACGACCCACTCACCTGTCTCGTTCCTCGCCGTCGCGGCGCTGACACGACCTTCAAACACTTCTGCACCGGCGCGTCGCGCACGCTCGCGCAGGTGCGAGTCCAGAGCCCGCCGCGAATAGATAGCGAAGGGCTCAGACAACTCAAGCCTCACGCTCCTGCCCGCGGGCGAACACATCTCGACCTCCGAGACCAAGCGCCCTCCCGCTTCGAGCAGAAACGGCCACGCCTTTAGAGCCTTCGACGTCACGCCGCCTCCGCACGCCTTGGCATCCTCCGCCGGGCGACCGTCGAAGAGCGCCACGCGCGCGCCCCCGCGCGCCAGCCTCTCAGCCGCGAAAGAGCCCGCCGGCCCCGCGCCGACGATTAACGCATCGAAGCTTTCCTCTTTATTCAACGCCGCTTCTCTCTCGAAACCAAAGTTGTCATCCACGCGGCCCCCCGCGTCTTCACCATTCCAACTTGCGAGACCGCCCGCTGATTATGCTAGAATCTTAACATCCCCTTTAGAATTTAGACTGGCGACCACGGGAACACCCCCCCTCTCGACCTGTTGAGGGCCAAAGCCGTCGTCGGCTTGCAAGCCCGAGCATGGAAGATGGCAAACGGTTCAGTCGTCTTTGTCGGCATCGCTCCGCACCCGCCAATCATGGTTCCGGAAGTAGGCGGCGTGTTGGCCGCCGAAGTGCGCGGCTCAATAGACGCCATGCGCGAGCTGACCGAGCGCGTCGTCTCGAGCGGCGCACAGACGGTTGTCATAGTCTCGCCGCACGCCCCTCTCGACGCGCGTTCATTCGTCGCCTATGGAGACCCGCACGTGCATGGAGATTTCGCCAACTTCCGCGCCCCCCAAGTGACGGTCGAAGCGCCGCTGGATGCGGAGTTACTGATGACCATTAAAGAGCAGGCATCCCTCGACGGTTATTCTGTTACTCCCCTAAGAGAAAGCAAGTTGGATCACGGTACAGCCGTCCCCCTTTACTTTCTTCTGCGACACGGTTGGGACGGACGAGTCGTCGCGCTCGGATACAGCTTCCTCCCTGACAAAGACCACATACGCTTTGGCGGTTGCATCAGGCGCGCTTGCGAGAGCATAGGGAAGCCCGTCGCCTTCATTGCCAGCGGTGATTTGAGCCACCGTCTAAAGCCTGACGCGCCAGCCGGTTATAACCCCGACGCAGCTCTCTTTGATAAAGAAGTCGTCGAAGCTATTCAGGCACGTGTCCCTAATAATATCATCTCGATTGATCCATTTTTGCGCCGAATGGCCGGGGAATGTGGTTATCGCTCGATGCTCACGGCGCTCGGCGTCTCGGACGGCGCGTCTTCAGGATGTGAGGTTTTACATTATGAAGCGCCGTTCGGCGTCGGCTATCTGGTAGCACAAATCTCACGTACTGATGGCTGAAGAAAGCCATGAACTTTAAGGCTGAACAAGACTCCGCATCGTCGAGAAGCTCAGCACAACGCTCTTTAGGCGTTCGCGCTGTCTCCACACCCGCGCTCGGCTTTGACAGTCTTAGTCTCCCGGTTATTGCGCGCCACTCGGTCGAAACATACGTTCTAGAACGGCGTGTTTATGCGCCTGATCCGGTTTCTTTATCCCCTATGTTGCACCAAGCTTCCGCTTGTTTTGTCAGCGTTAAGACCTTTGACCTCAAACTAAGAGGTTGTATCGGCACCATTACGCCGACACAGAGTACGCTCGCCAATGAAATCATCATCAACGCCATCAGCGCCGCGACGCGCGACCCCCGTTTCCAACCTGTTTCTGCAGAAGAGTTAACGCACTTACGTTACTCTGTAGATGTCCTCGATAAGCCTGAGCCTACGAGTTTTGAAGGTTTGGACCCGCGAACTTTCGGCGTCATTGTGGAAGATGAAACCGGCGCACGCCGCGGACTCCTCTTGCCTGATATCAATGGCATTGAGAGCGCAGAACAGCAGTTACAAATTGCAGCCCGGAAAGCATGTATCGCTCTCGATCAACCTCATAGACTATTTCGCTTCCGTGTGAGCCGATTTGCCGAAGGAACCTAGAGAGTAATCCAAAATAACGAGACTAAACAGATGCCTGATTCTAAAGAGCCGCAAAGCTTGATTAGCTTGAAGAATAGCGATCCAATGAGAAATCCGATTCAACGCCCAACCAAATAGAAAAGTTTAATCCAGCTTATGATCAGCGTTCGCTGAATATCGGTAAATCAGGGCAATTCGCCGCTGGTGGTTGTTACAACGAGTTAGGAGCTATAAAGCTATGTCGAATTGACTTTGATGAACGGCTAGACTCAGCGCTTTCCAAAGAAGGGCGAATATGCTGCCCGTATTCACGGGGCAATGACCCAACCGAAATTTCTGGTTCGGGTCTTCATTTCTCTATGTACAAGAGTAATATTTGCTTTAAAAAAAATTCCGCTGCATACGCGAGAAGCATGCAGCGGTAAGATTCACAGGAGGAAAGGGTCTTCATTCTACACATGAGTACGGGATGTGTCAAATAGATTCATCCCCTCATTGTGTAAGCTTTTTAGACGTCCAAGTTCTTGACGTCCAAAGCGTTATCTTCAATAAACCGGCGTCGAGGCTCGACTGCATCGCCCATCAAAACTGTAAAAATCCCGTCGGTTTCTACCGCGTCATCAATTTTAACTTGAAGTAACGTGCGCTTCTCAGGGTTCATTGTAGTCTCCCAGAGTTGCTCAGGGTTCATCTCCCCGAGCCCTTTATAGCGCTGAATCGTCAAATCCTTTTTGGCCGCGGTCAAAACTCGGTCGAGTAGTGCTTCACGTGATTCAATCGTCTCGCTGTCGCCGTTTTCATTGAGCTTTAAAGGCGCGGACAGACGATCTTCAAGTGTTTTATAAAACTCCACAGCCTTTTGAAATTCTACGTGGCTTGCGAGATTCCAGTCTATTTTAACTTTTGCACCTCCGGCTGCAACGGTCTCTATTTCCCAGAGGCCATGCTCTTCGTCCGTCGAAAGCTCCGTCTCGTATCCCGCTCCGGCAAGCGCTTCTTCAATTTGGGCCAACTGCTGGCCCTCATTAGATTGAAAAACGTTCCGAAGGGTAGCACCCTCTACTCGTAAAATCCCTTTACGTCCACCGAAAGATTCCAGCAGCAGATTCAGCAGACGCTCGTCATTTCCGAGCCTGCGCGCCGCCTTTTCGCTGTAACGCCTTAATTCGACCATCTGCTCAAGGGAACGGGCCAGATCACGCCCTTCAACCACCTCACCCGTCGCTACGGAAGCGACTTTCATGTCACTTGTCGCCTGCCGCATCAAGAACCGCACCATTGACCTTTCGTCTTTAATGTATTCCTCACGTTTTCCACGTTTCACTTTGAAAAGTGGGGGTTGTGCAATGTACACGTGTCCGGCCTCAATCAAATCCGGCATCTGCCGGTAAAAGAAGGTCAATAGCAAAGTCCTGATGTGAGAGCCGTCGACATCCGCGTCCGTCATAAAAATTATTCTATGATAGCGGAGTTTGCTCAGGTCAAAATCGTCCTTTCCAATACCCGTGCCGAGCGCAGTGATGAGACTTTTAATCTCGCTGTGACTGAGCATCTTATCAAAGCGAGCTTTTTCAACATTTAAAATCTTACCTTTTAGCGGGAGAACTGCTTGATTTCTCCGATCCCTTCCTTGTTTTGCGCTACCGCCAGCGGAGTCTCCTTCTACAATGTAAAGTTCACATAAGGTCGGGTCTCTCTCCTGACAATCGGCAAGCTTACCAGGGAGCATCGTCGAGCCCATTGCGCCTTTTCTGACGATCTCGCGAGCCTTGCGAGCCGCCTCGCGTGCGCGAGCTGCGTCAACGGATTTGCCGACAATTTTCTTGGCGACCGTCGGATTCTGCTCGAAATATTCCGTCAGGCGCTCGTTAAGAAACGACTCAACGGCCCCTTTCACGTCTGAATTGAGTTTCCCCTTGGTTTGGCCTTCGAACTGTGGCTGAGGTAACTTGACAGAAATCACCGACACTAGGCCTTCGCGTACGTCGTCGCCGCTCAATGAGGTTTTGAAGTTTTTTGCTAGCCCGGAAGACTGTGCGTAGGCGTTGATGGTACGTGTCAGGGCCGCACGGAAGCCGGAGAGGTGTGAACCGCCGTCTACCGTGTTGATATTGTTGGCAAAGGAGTAGACCTTCTCATCGTAGGAGTCGTTGTACTGAATAGCGACTTCGATAGAGAGTGTGTCACTCACACGCTCGAAATAAAGCGGCTTGTCATGCAGCATGGACTTGTTCTTGTTCAGATGCTTGACGAATTCCGCAATTCCGCCGCGGTAGTAGAACTCATGTGAACGCTCGGCCTCTTCGCGCTCGTCCTTGATGGTGATGCGAATGCCTTTATTGAGAAAAGCTTTCTCACGCAGCCGCTCCGAAAGCTTGTCGAAGCTGAACTCTGAGACATCGAATATCTCCGCGTCCGGCTTAAAGGTAATTTTGGTTCCCCTCTTGCGGGTCTTTCCCGTGGTCTCCAGTTTGGTCGCAGCGATGCCTCTCTTGTACTCCTGCTCGTAAGTCGACCCATCCCTCCAAATCTCAAGGCGAAGCCACTCAGAGAGGAAATTTACGCAAGAGACGCCCACTCCGTGGAGTCCTCCCGACACCTTGTAAGCGTTCGTGTCGAATTTGCCACCCGCGTGGAGCTTGGTCATGACCACCTCGGCGGCTGATTTCTTCTCCTGCTTGTGGTAATCGACAGGGATTCCGCGACCGTTATCAATAACCGTAATCGAATTGTCGAGATGGATCGTGACCTCGACCGTATCGCAATATCCAGCGAGAGCCTCGTCCACAGAGTTATCCACTACTTCGTAGACCAAGTGGTGTAGCCCCATGTCGCCTGTCGAGCCAATGTACATTGCGGGTCGCTTGCGCACGGCGTCCCGCCCCTCTAAAACCGTAATAGAAGTTGCTGTGTAAGAATCACCCTTCTTTTTCGATATAGTTGCTGTAGACAAACTGCTCTCCTCTTTGTATGTGCTGCTCATAATGCTTTCCTGATTTGATCTGATCGGGCGCACTCGTACATCGGCTTTTAGATGCTTTCTGAAGTGGCTACGATTGTTCTTTCTACTGTGGGCTTTGAAATTTCAAGTACCTCTCCACTCTTTACCTCGAATACATAAGCGCTCGACGAGAATTCCGAAACGAGGCTCTCTTTTGAGGTCGTAATAAAAGTTTGCGTGCGCTCTTTAAGGTATTCGAGTAATTGAATGATACGCCTTCTATCCAGCTCTGCGTCCACGTCATCGAGGACGAAAATTGGATATTCATTATGCCACGAATAATATACCGAAATTGCCGCTAAGTCAAGTAAAATCAACGCACTACGCTGCTGTCCCGAGCTCCCGTAAGTGCGTATATCACGCCCGTCGAAAAGGATTTGCAGGTCGTCTTTGTGTGGCCCGATGAGCGCATAGCCGGAAGCAATTTCGGCCTGTAGACGAAAGCTCAGACGCTCTCTGATGAGAGCCTCGTAATTGCTCAAATCACCTCGCCCTTCGAGCGCTGAGACGTAGCAGATGGTGATCTCTTCCCGCTCGAACAAGCGTCGCTGGAGGCTCTCTTGAAGGCGTTCGACGTAATCGGAACGCGCCTCATGAATGGTCGTGCTGAGGGAGACGAGTTGACGGTTCCAGGGCTCGATGAGTTCGCGGGCTTTATCTAAATTTAACTCTGATTCCGCGATGTCTTGAAGCAGTCGATTTTTTTGCTTGATAACGCGTTGATAGTCAGCGAGTGTCTGGATGTAAGTATGATGTAAGGATACTACCCCTCGGTCCAGAAACTTTCTACGCGCCTCCGGCCCGCCACGCACTACCTCAAGTTCGTCAGCGGTGAAGGCCACGACGTGCAACTGGCTGAGGTAGTTCGTAACAGTCTCCCTTTTCTCGTTGACCGAAAGTGTCTTGGTGCTGCCCTGGAGTGTGACCTGCAAATCCCGCCGCACGTTACGGCTGCGAGCTACACTGCCCCTGACAACTGCCAGGTCAACACCGAACCGGATGGCTTCTTGCGGTCTTTGGGTGCGGAAGGATTTAGTCGTGGCGAGCAGGTAGATGGCTTCAAGCCAGTTGGTCTTGCCCTGCCCGTTTTCGCCGTAGATGATGTTGAGACCCTCGCCCCAAGAGACCTTGCCGTTCAAATTTCTGAACTGATGGGTCTCAAGAGATTCGAGCAGCATGTATTGAATTTTAACACATGCTGCTCGAAGCGGGAGTTTCGGGATGGTGATTCGGGATATTAAAGTCTGCAACTTTAGTGGTGGTAAGTAATTGAATCTAGGTTGAAGGGAAACGACAGGGGGCGATGAAAGTCTGCAACTTTAGCTTGGAATTCTCGGTGACGCGGCCACTTCAGGGATATTAAAGTCTGCTACAAATCCGATGCTCACTCTGCGGGCCAAAAAGCATTGCCGGTCAAGGCTTTGTACGGCAGCCTCCATCGCCGCTCTTACCGCCGAGTATTTCGCGACTTTATTACTCACCGCGGCCCGTGCTTGGAGCTGCCAGATTGAGGGGCTCCGGCCCTCGGCGCGGTAGCACTCCGCCGCCCAACGCACCCGTCGCACAGCGTAGTCTTCGACGCTCTCGGACATCTCGGCGAGCGCCCTCACGGTCAAAGGTATAAGGTTGCCACGCTTGCTAACGACAGCCAGTTGACCGATTTTTCTAGCCAGCCCCGTCATCGTCACTCGGACCGGACGCCCCGGCGCACTCCTCATGCGCTCCGCCTCTTTTTTAACCGTTTTTGCAGTCTCCACGTCCCGCTCGGCCCAGTTGATTAGAACGCCTGGCCCCTTTGAAGGCTTATGCGGGGGCAGGTGGGCATCGAGCCACTTCCTATCATAATCATATAACCGCAATCATTTTCAGAAACGATTTTCTATTTGCCTCCCGCCGTTCAGGGTATCGAGGGGACTTTGACCGGTCACCTGTATTATCGAGGTCCGCGCTCGCCCCCGGCCCGTTACGGTCTATAACCTCGAATAAAGTCGTTAGCCCCAGCCAGGCAAGCTGTTCGCTTAAGGCTTCGGGTGTGACGCGGAAGTGCCGGGCCAGTTCTTCGCGGCTGCGCCCCTCACGGTACAATTTCGTTAAAGCGTCCCCCCAGACCGGACCGCTGGCGATAACGCCCTCGGCCGTGAAGCGCGCTCCGGGCGATTCGTCGGGGCCGGAGCGGCAGTAGGCGAAGCCGCAGGCGCGGCAGCGGAAGATCCCCCGCGGCATCGGGAATTTTCGCGAGGAGGCGATCAACTCATACTCCGCAACTAAAGCCTCCCCGAAATGGTCGACGGCGCGGTTAAGGCACGGCCACGGGCCTTCGCCGAAGGGGAGACGCCGTGCCGGCAGCCCGAAGAAGTCGAGCGCGGTCACCCCAAGAAAATACATCAGCAGGAGGTGCTCTACCGGGTGCTGAGACCTCTGCGTGTTGTGCACCAGCCGGTGAGCCCAGTTGTAGCCCCTTTCCAGCCCGCACCCGAGCCGCTCCAGGAGTTCTTTCGAATAGTACCGCTTCAATTCTCCGACCAGGCGTGTGGTTTTTACCCGGCCGAAGTATGTCGAATACCCTCTCTCATACAGTAGCCCCATGTAGCGCTCACGGTGGGCGGCGACGGGTTCGATAAGTCCCCCTTGGTTCAGCAGCCAGGCCGCGTCCTGGGCGATCCGCAGGTACGCCCGGTGATCAGGGTCGGCTTCGGTGACGGCGCGCGCCGTTACCGAATACACCGCCTGCTCCGCCGTCACGAAGGCGTCTCGGGAGACCCTGTGGCGGACGTGTACGGAGGTGTCTTCCAGAAACACTTTGTGTACAAGGCAGACATCTACCCCGGGCACCTGGTGGAGCCGGTGCCAGTAAG
>JAIVJM010000237.1 GCA_020199995.1 Acidobacteriota bacterium
CAGTGCTCCGCCTTCACGCCCTCGGGCCTCTCGCCCTGATAAAGCTCCGCGCCCGCGGCGACGAACTCCGCCGCCTTCTCCTTCATCCCTTCCGCCAGCGCCGCCTTCTCGTCCAGCTCCTTCTTCGCGGCGTAGTCGCGCACCTCCTGCGTGATCTTCATCGAGCAGAAGTGCGGGCCGCACATCGAGCAGAAGTGCGCGAGCTTCGCCCCCTCCTGCGGCAGCGTCTCGTCGTGATACTCGCGCGCGACTTCGGGGTCTAAGGCGAGGTTGAACTGATCCTCCCAGCGAAACTCGAAGCGCGCCTTCGAGAGCGCGTTATCTCTCCCCTGCGCGCCGGGGTGGCCTTTGGCGAGGTCGGCGGCATGCGCCGCCAGCTTGTAGGTGATGACGCCGTCTTTAACGTCCTTCTTGTTCGGAAGGCCGAGGTGCTCTTTCGGCGTCACGTAGCAGAGCATCGCGGTTCCGAACCAGCCGATCATCGCCGCGCCGATGGCCGAGGTGATGTGGTCATAGCCGGGCGCGACATCGGTCGTGAGAGGCCCGAGCGTGTAGAAAGGCGCTTCGCCGCAGGATTCCAGTTGCCTGTCCATGTTCTCTTTGACGAGGTGCATGGGGACATGGCCCGGCCCCTCGATCATCGTCTGGCAGTCCAGCTCCCACGCGATTTTGGTCAGCTCGCCCAACGTCTCCAACTCCGCGAACTGCGCCTCGTCGTTGGCGTCGGCAATCGAGCCGGGACGGAGTCCGTCGCCTAAAGAGAACGAGACATCGTAGGCGCGCATGATCTCGCAGATGTCGCGAAAGCGCGTGTAGAGGAAGCTCTCCTCGTGGTGCGCGAGGCACCACTTCGCCATGATCGAGCCGCCGCGCGAGACGATGCCGGTCGTGCGCCGCGCCGTCAAGGGGATGTAAGGCAGCCGCACGCCCGCGTGGATCGTGAAGTAATCCACGCCCTGCTCGGCCTGCTCGACGAGCGTGTCGCGGTAAATCTCCCACGTCAGCTCTTCGGCGCGGCCTCCGACTTTTTCGAGCGCCTGATAAATCGGGACCGTCCCGATGGGCACGGGCGAGTTCCTGAGAATCCACTCGCGCGTCGTATGGATGTTCTTGCCCGTTGACAGGTCCATCACGGTGTCCGAGCCCCAGCGCGTCGCCCAGCGCATCTTCTCGACCTCCTCTTCGATGGAGGAGGCGACCGCCGAGTTTCCGATGTTGGCGTTGATCTTGACGAGGAAGTTGCGCCCGATGACCATCGGTTCGGCTTCGGGGTGGTTGACGTTGGCGGGGATGATGGCCCGGCCCCGCGCCACTTCGTCGCGCACGAATTCGGGCGTGACAAAGGGCGGAATCGCAGCGCCGAATGATTCACCGCGGTGCTGGTGCATGAGCGAGCCGCGGTCTGCGCTAGCTTGAAGAGCCGCCTCGCGGCCCATGTTCTCGCGGATGGCGACGAACTCCATCTCGGGCGTGACGACGCCGCGCCGCGCGTAGTGCATCTGCGTCACGCAAAGACCCGGCCTCGCCCGCAACGGCGCGCGTCGGAGACCCGGAAACAATTCGAGCCGACCCCGATCCTTCTGCGTCGCGTATTCAGCCGCGCCCGCCGTCAGGTAGCCGTCGTCCTGCGGCTGCACGACGCGGCCCTCGTACTCTTCGGTGTCGCCGCGCGCCGTGATCCACTCGCGGCGCATGGGCGGCAACCCGTCGCGCACGTCGTGACGCTCGGCGGGGTCGCCCCACGGCCCCGCCGTCTCGTAGACGCGCACGGGCTCGTTCTCCTCGACGCGCCCGTCGGGCTGCCGCGTCGGTGACAGTGAGACTTCGCGGAAGGGGACGCGCACGCCCTGCGCTTCGCCCTCGACGTAAACTCTGCGCGAGTTGGGGAGTCGAACCTCGTCGCTCCGCCGCTCGCTCTGCTCGCCGTTCGTATTCATCAAAAGCTCGCTTTCTCGGGCCGTCACTTTGTTGCACGGCCCGCAAACGAAAAAACCGCTCCACGCCTGAAAAGGGCTGAAACGGTCTCTTTCGGCCTCCCTTCGGCGGTACTAACCGCATCAGGTTCAAAGGGTCTCACCAAAATGGTGACTCTCAGCCGCGCCCGACTGCGCGCGCGGCTCCCCCGTTATGCTTTGCAGGCGAAGTGTAACGCCCGCGCGTGGGATTGACAAATAAGCCACGGGTAAACAACACTCTCGGCACCGACTTCCCCTACAACCAACGTCGAGTATTTGAAAAGACTGAAAGGAGTCTATGTTTGATGCAGATTCAATCCGCGAAGAATAAACTGCTAGTCGCCGGGCTCGCGTCCCTTCTAGTCGTCGGAGCCGCCGCGTGCAAAGGCAAGGGCGAGAACACCAACTACGCGAACGCCAACAACAGCAACACGGCTGTGGTGATGACGCCGACGCCGATGGCCGTCCCGCCCGACACGACGCTCAAGAACACCGTCCAGGCGAACCTCACGAAGTACAACGTGACGGGCGTCACGGTCGAGGTCTTGAACGGCGAAGTCACGCTCAAGGGCGACATCGCGCGCGCGAAGCTTCAGGACGCGTTGAAGGCCGCCAACGAAGCCAGCCCGAGCAAGGTCAACAACCAGTTGAACATTAAGTAAGAAGGGAGCAACGAACCATGTCCGTCAGAGAAAAATATCAGTCGGTCATAGACCTCGCCAACAAGCACGGCGTGACCAACCTCTCCGTGCAGGAGGATGGCGACGTGCTGCGCGTGGGCGGGACCGCGCCGAGCGAAGATGCCAAGCAGAAAATCTGGGACGAGTACAGCCGCATTGACCCTGACATGCGCGCCGGCGACCTCGTGCTCAACATCGAGGTCGGCTCCGGGAACGCCGGCGGCGGCGCCGAGACCTACACGGTGAAGAAGGGCGACACGCTGAGCGCCATCGGCAAGCACCACGATGTCGCGTGGCGCGAAATCTTCGAGGCCAACCGCGACCAGCTCGACGACCCCGACAAAATCATGCCGGGGCAGATTCTGCGCATCCCGCGCAAGTAATCTTTACGAACGAACAAGGGCGGAAGACTTCGCGGCCACCCACTGCGCGCACATCAGGAGCGCGCAGCGGGTGGCCGCGAGGTTTTTTATCGTGCGTTGGCTAGCCGCCGATGAGGCTCATCGTGCGCGCGGGCTGCTCGAAGAAGGTCTCGTTGATGTAGTGGCGCGGCTCTTTCTTGAGGGCCACGCCGCAGATATAGTCGGCGACCCCGGCGCGCGAGGCCCCGGAGCGAATCACGTCGCGCAGCGAGTGTTCGACCTTCGAGAAGAGGCACGTCCTGATCTGCCCGTCGGCGGTGAGGCGGATGCGCGAGCACGCGCCGCAGAAGGGCTCGGTGACGGGCGCGATGATGCCGACTTCGCCCGGCGCGCCGTCGGCGAAGCGGTAGCGCGTGGCCGTCTCAGACCCGCGCTCAATGCGCTTCGCGACGAGCAGGAAGCGCTCGTTGATGCGCGCGCGAATCTCCGCGCCCGAGACGACCGCCTCACGCGACCACCCGTGGCCGGAGTCTAAGGGCATGTATTCGATGAAGCGCATCGAGAGCGCATGCTCGCGCGCGAAGGCGGCCATCTCGGCGACCTCCTCTTCGTTGTGCCCGCGCACGATGACGGCGTTGATCTTAATGGGCGTGAGGCCCACGCGCTCAGCCGCGCGGATGCCTTCGAGCACACGTCCGAGCATGTCCACGCCCGCCATCTCGCGGAAGGCTTCGGGCCGCAGGCTATCGAGGCTGACGGTCACGCGGTCGAGCCCCGCCGCCTTCAACCCGGCAGCGCGCTCCGCAAGATTGAAAGCGTTGGTCGTCAGCGCGAGGTCACGGATGCCCTCGACTCGCGCCAGTTTCGCGACCAGTGTCTCGATGTCCCGCCTGAGCATCGGCTCGCCGCCCGTCAGTCGCACCTTCTCGACGCCGAGCGAGACGAAGACCGAGACCGCGAACTCGATCTCCTCGTAAGTGAGCATCGAATCTTTCGGCCCCGCCGGCGGCTCGCCGTGCGGCAGGCAGTAGAAGCAGCGGAAGTTACACCTGTCCGTCACCGAGACGCGAAGGTCTCGGATGGCCCGCCCGTATGAATCTTTAAGTAAAGCTGTGGTCACTTTTCGCCGCCCGACTTGAGAGCCTTGAGCCTTCGCCCGGATGATGTTCGACGAGTCAATGATACGACGATTGACGGCGGGCACAAAACCGGCGGGGACGCGCCGCAAAGACGTTGACGAAAAGAGTCTTAGTCGCCTTCACTTTCCGCGAGAGCGCCCGCGTTGCGCTGAAGGCCCGCGAGCTTGGCGCGTTTGACGGGGCTGCGGCGGAAGCGCGCGGCGTAGGTTTCGGGGGTGAGTCTAAGGATTTCGGAAAGCTTTGCCGAGACGCTGTCGGGGCGCGGCTCGAAGCGTGATTCTTCGGTCGGCTGCTCGAAGCGGTTCCAGGGACAGACGTCCTGACAGATGTCGCAGCCGTAGAGCCAGCCGTCCAGATTTTCGGCGACGTGTGTGGGGAGTGCGGGCGCGCGCAGCTCGATGGTGGCGTGCGAGATGCAGCGGTCGGAGTCTACGACGTAAGGTTCTGTGATGGCCCCGGTGGGGCAGGCTTCGAGGCAGAGGGTGCAGGAGCCGCAGTGGTCGTCTTCGCGCGCCCGGTCGTATTCCAGCTCGACGTTCAGGAAAATCTCGCCGAGGAAGACCCACGAGCCGTAGTCGCGCGTGATGAGGTTGGTGTGCTTGCCTATCCAGCCGAGGCCGGCGCGCACGGCCCATGCTTTGTCCATCGTGGGCTGCGCGTCAACGCAGACCTTGCCCTCGGCGGCGGACACACGCGCTTTGATCCACGCGAGCAGCGAGCGGAGCTTTTCGCCGAGCACGTCGTGATAGTCGTCTCCCCATGCGTAGCGCGAGATTTTGCCCGTGCCGGGCTCTCCGGTGTGCCGGTGCGGCGTGTAGTAGTTGAGCGCGACGACGAGGACGGAGAGAGCGCCGGGCAAAAGCTGCGCGGGGTCGGTGCGCCGCTCCACGTCGCGCGCCATCCATTTCATCTCGCCTTGAAAGCCCCGGCGCAGCCACTCTTCGAGCCGCGCGCGCTCTTCCGTGAGGGGCTCGGCGCGCACGACGCCGACCTTGTGGAAGCCCTCGGCGAACGCACGCCTTCTGACCTCCGCCGTGAGCCGGGCGGGCGAGATTGATTCCTGTAAAGTCGTGCTCATAAAACGTTCGGACGCGCGCGATGCGGCTCATTATACCAAAGCCATGTCTTCGCGCCTCACGCGTGCGGGACGGGGGGGGCCGCCACCGAGGCTCTCTGCCTGCGCGGTTATTCGGCGTGCTACAATCTCGAAAGTACAAACCACCATCAGCAGTGCGGCGTCTGAAATTTTTTGCCGGGAGCGCCGGATGCGCGAACGCGCGGCAGGGCTGTCGTTTGAGGTGAAGGCGTAAGGAGTCGAGAAGTGAGTTCGATATTGCCGGGCGACGTGTTGGACAAGGACGAAGGGTCGTTGAGGCGTAAGGCCGGGCGGCTGCTCTTCGTCGGCCTGCCCGTGACGGAACTCGACCGCTACTGGCGCGGGCTTCTGCGGGAGGTGCGACCGGGCGGCGTCATCCTCTTCGGGCGCAACATCGAGACGGCGGAGCAGGTCGTCAACCTGACCTCGCAGATTCGCGACGCGGCGGGGCCTGCCGTCTTCATCGGCGTCGATCAGGAGGGCGGACTTGTCGACCGCTTCCGGGACATCAGCGAGCCCGCGCCTTCGGCCAAAGCGGTGCGCGACGCCGCGCGCCCCGAGCTGGCCGAAAAGTTCGGCGCGCTGACGGCGCGCGTGCTGAGGCTTTTAGGCTTCAACATCAACTTCGCGCCCGTCCTCGACCTCGGCGGCGATAACTCCGACAACGGCCTGCGCGCCCGCACGTTCGGCCTCAACCCCAAAATGGTCTCGCTCCTCGGCGGCGCATACCTCGACGGGTTGCAGAAGGGGCAGATCATCGGCTGCGGCAAACACTTTCCGGGCCTCGGCGGCTCGACCGTTGACTCGCACCGCCGCCTGCCCGTCATCAAGCACACGTGGGACGAGATTTTTGAAGAAGACCTCGTGCCCTTCATGGACTTGATGTTTCACCGGCCGGGCGCGCGCCTGCGCTCTTTGATGGTGAGCCACGCGGCCTTCCCCGGCATGTCAGAATTCTTACAGGCTTGCTTCCGGCGCGCCGGAGACCAGCAGACCATCGAGGGGCTCCACGAACAGCCCGCCACCATCAGCGGCAACGTCGTGATGCGCCTGCTCCGCATCTGGCTCAAGTTCGACGGCCTCGTCATCACCGACGACATGGAGATGGGCGCGGTGGTGCAGACGCTCTCCGTCCCCGAAGCCAGCCTGCGCGCCGCCGAGGCGGGCTCCGACATGGTCCTGATCTGCGAGCGCGAGGCGAACTTCGTCGGCGCGCGCGACCTTCTGGTCGAGGCGATCAGGGAGGGGCGTCTGAGCATGCGCGCCGTCAACGCGTCGAACCGCCGGATGGACGAGCTGCTGGCGCTGGCGGGCGAGCCCGAGCAGTTCGACGATGACGAATTCAAGGCCGCATCGCGCCAGATGGCCGAGCTTAAAGAGGCGCTCAAGGCCGCCGAAGAGACGGGCGAATACACACCGCTCTACGGAACCGAAGGGGGCCCGGCGCGACGCTCGTCGAATTTTTAAACGAAGCCGCGCGCGCCCAACCTGTCCGAGAGAAGCTTTGGCTTCCGTCCGCCGCCGCTCTCTTAAGTTCCCGACAGGAATTTGACGGCGCGCGCTAGTCTTCTATCCGCCGCAACGTCGCAGGAGGTCTCTCTTTATCGTGCATCGTTACTCGAATGTAATTCTCGCTCTCGTCCTCGTCATCGTCCCCGTTGTCGCGCAGCGGAGCCCAGCGCCGCAGACGGTCTCCCCGGCGCCCACTCAGACGCCCACACCAACTCCGACTCCACCGCCGCCGCGCGTTAAGGCCGACGCCTACCGCGAGGCCGCGGGGCGCATCATCGGCGCGGCGCTGACTGACGACACGGCCTACCGACGGCTCGCGTACCTCACTGACCGCATCGGGAACCGCCTGAGCGGGTCGGAGTCTTTAGAGCGCGCCGTCGAGTGGGCTGTCGCCGAGATGAAGCGCGACCGCCTCGACAGGGTGCGCGCCGAGAAGGTGTTGGTGCCGCACTGGGTGCGCGGCGAAGAGAGCCTTGAGATGCTTGAGCCCGCCGCGCTCAGGATGCCGATGCTCGGTCTGGGGAACAGCGTGGGCACGCCGCCCGAGGGCGTCACCGCCGAGGCCGTGGTCGTGCGCAGCTTCGACGAGCTGGACGCTTTGGGCGAGCGCGTGCGCGGCAAGATCGTGGTCTACAACGCGCCGTTCACGACCTACGGCGCGACCGTGCAGTACCGCGGCGGCGGGCCTTCGCGCGCGGCGCGCTACGGCGCGGTGGCGGCGCTCGTCCGCTCGGTCACGCCCGTCAGCTTGCAGTCGCCGCACACGGGCGCGCTGCGCTACGCCGAAGACCAGCCGCGGATACCCGCCGCCGCCCTCACGGTCGAGGGCGCGGAGACGCTCCAGCGCATGCAGGGGCGCGGCGAGCGCATCCGCCTGCGTCTCAAGATGGAGGCGAAGTTTTTGCCCGACGCCGAGTCGGCCAACGTCGTCGCCGAGCTGAGGGGCAAAGAGAAGCCGGACGAGATCGTCCTCGTCGGCGGCCACCTCGATTCGTGGGACGTGGGCGCGGGCGCGCACGACGACGGCGGCGGCTGCATCGTCGCGTGGGAGGCCGTCCGGCTGCTCAAGGAGTTGGGCCTGCGCCCGCGCCGCACGATCCGCGTCGTGCTCTTCACCAACGAGGAGAACGGCCTGCGCGGCGGCAACGGCTATTTTGAAGCTCACCGCAAGGAGGTCGCCGATCACGTGCTCGCCATCGAGTCGGATTCGGGCGTCTACCGTCCCACAGGCTTCGGGCTCGACGACAAGGCCCCGGCAGAAGCGCGCTCGGACGTGCGCGAGATCGCCACGCTCCTCCGGGGCTTGCGCGCCGACCGCATCGACGCGGACGGCGGGGGCGCGGACATCGGCCCCCTCGTCCGCGAGGGCGTCTTGGGGATGAGCCTCAACGTCGACGGCACGCACTACTTCGACATCCACCACACGCACGCCGACACGATGGACAAGGTTGACCCGCAGGAGCTGGCCCACTGCGTCGCGGCTTTGGCCGTCATGGCCTATGTCGTCGCCGACATGGGGCCGCGCCTCAAGTGACCCCGCGCTCCCTCCATTTGGGTTGGGAGGGCCGCGTCCCGGTTCGCAGAACCTTGTTCCCCATCCCTGCGTAAAAACATTCGCCGGACATTTACCTTCATTCGAGAACCGTCCGAGAACCACAAGCAGCAGCAACGGGGGTGCTTTCGATGGACACGAGTGGCGGAGCCGCGTACACGGAATTCGATATCCGCAGGGTCATCGCGGGCGACGCGGAGAGCGTGCGCCGCCGCCTCTGCGACGTGCTCGAAGAGTTCAAATACCGCGTCCTCAGCGAGCAGCCCATTCAGGCGCGCCGCCCGCAGCAGCGAAACGTCGTCGCCGCCAACCACCTTGAGGTCAACGTCAAACTGTCAATCGGCCTCAAGCCTTTGAGCCCCCACGCCACGCTCGTCACCTTCGACTACACCGCTGAGTACATCTGGACCGAAGGCGACAAGCAGACCTTCGAGCGCGAGGTGGACGCCATCATCGCCCTCGCCACGGCGGGAGCGAAGGCCACGGTCTGCCATGCGTGCGGGGCGGGCAGCACGAGCGACACGCGCTTCTGCCGTTCGTGCGGCGCGGGTGGGCTTCATCTTCCTCGTCGTCGGCCAGCTGCTCGGCTGGCTCATGCTGCTCTACGGGATGCTCCGCCTGCACCGCACGCTGAACCCGAAGAAGGGCGCGGGGCGCGCGGAGTCTCTGGCGACCGACGTGCCCCGCGCCGTCACGGGGGCGCACGGAATGACCTCGGCGCTGCCCCCCGCGACGACCACGTGGGCGTCATCCTCGGTCACGGAAGGGACGACGGAACTGCTCGAAGCTCCCCGGCAGGAGCCTGCCGCCGCCGCGCTGCCTCTCAGGCGCGAGAATACAGACCCTCTGTGAGAGAAATCCTGACAAGAACGTAAAAGCGATATTCGGGCGGCGCGGCGGCGGTCGATTCCGGTCGGACACGGGCGCAGTTCCGCCCTCTCCCGTCCGGTCGCGGCGGCCCGGAGTGGCGACACTTCCCCCCTTGATTTCTGGAACTTTTCCGCGCGCCCGCGCGAATCTCTAGTGTCAGCCGGCGGTCAAAGGCTTGAAGACGAGGATGACAGTTTCCCAAACCCCCAGCGACGCGGAACTGCTCCGGCTCATGTTGGCCGGAGAAGAGGACGCTTTTGTCACGCTGTACCGGCGGCGGCAGGGCCCCGTCTACCGCTTCGCTCTGCAGATGAGCGGCTCGGAGGCGGTGGCCGAAGACGTCACGCAGGAGGTCTTCATCGTCCTCATACGCGACGGGCGCAACTTCGACCCGGCGCGCGGCTCGGTGGCCGCGTACCTCTACGGTATCGCGCGCAATCACGTCCGGCGCGTCTTCGACCGCGAGCGTTCGTTCGTGCCCCTCGGCGACGAGGAGGAAGAGTCGGACGCGCGTGTCCACGAGAGACTGATCGCGCACGACGACCCGCTCGGCGATTTGACGCGGGGCGAGATGATCGGGCGGCTGCGGCAGGCGGTGCTCGCGCTCCCCTCGCACTATCGCGAAGTAGTGGTGCTCTGCGAGCTGCACGAGATGAGCTACGCGGAGGCCGCCGGGGCGCTCGACTGCGCGGTCGGCACGGTGCGGTCGCGCCTGCACCGCGCGCGCTCGATGCTGGCCGGGAAGATGCGCGGCGCGGCGGACGCGGCGGCGGCGACGGAACTGACCGAGGACGAGCCGGCGGGCGGGACTCTGAAGGCGACGAGGTGTTTCGCATGAACTGTCAGAATTTTGAAATAGCTCTCGACGATCTGGCGCGCGGGGCGCTGATGGACGCAGGTTCGCGCGAAGCTGCGCTGGCACACCGAGACTCCTGCCATGCTTGCGCCGCGCGACTCGCGGACGAGAGCGCGCTCCGCGCCGGTCTGCGTTCGCTCGCCGCGAAGACGGAAGGCGCACAGGCTCCCGCGCGCGTCGAGTCGGCGCTCGTCGCGGCCTTCCGCGCACAGGCCGGGACAAACGTCGGAGCGGGTGCGAGCGCGCCCGCCTCCTCCGGCAACGTCGTCCCGCTCGCACAGCGCACGGCACTCAAGCAGTGGTCATGGGTCAAGACTTTCGCCACGGCGGCGACGGCGGCGGCGGCGGCCATCCTCTTGATGATTATTCCGCCGGGGATGGACGCGCCCGCGGACAAAGGCGACCCACGCGCGTCGAAGGCGACGACGACGCCGCGGACTGAAGAGAACCCATCCGTCGCGGCGGTGATTAAAA
Organism: Acidobacteriota bacterium; assembly: GCA_020199995.1. Classification (GTDB taxonomy): domain Bacteria; phylum Acidobacteriota; class Blastocatellia; order Pyrinomonadales; family Pyrinomonadaceae; genus JAIVJM01. The sequence continues at coordinate 10,497 of JAIVJM010000237.1, forward strand.
CTCCGCCGCCGGTTGAAAACTTTGAAGACGAACCGGCTCGGACACTGAACCCGTCGAAGAGTGTGCCGACGCCGCGCGTTGCCCCCGCGTCTCGTGGCGAGGGCCGGATGATGGCGACCACCACGGTCGGCTACAACACGTCTGGCGGCAGAGGCTCGCAAACTCCGGGCGGCGCAGACGCGGCGGCGCGCGACGACGAGATCGTGACGGACTTCATCCCTCTGTCGCAGGGCGGCGCGCGTCTCTCGGCGGGTGACGGCGGGCAGGTGGTGCGCATCGAGTTGCCGCGCTCGGCCCTCGAACGGTTCGGGCTGCCGATGAACGTCGAGCGCGCGAACGAGCGCGTCAAGGCCGACGTGCTGCTCGGCGAAGACGGCATGGCGCGCGCCATCCGCTTTGTGCGCTAAGGTTTTAGCGCCCCGGCGGCACTGCGCGCAGAGCCTTCGGGGGAGACGAACATTTTTCAGGTCAAAAGAAATCGGTCATCAAACATTTGGAGGAAGAATTATGAGAGCGAAGAAGAGTTGGAGCGCGCTTACACTGGCGCTGGCGCTGCTGGCGAACGTCCTGTGCCTGAACGCGCAGGACACGAAATTGAGGAAGGCGCGGGTCGAGGCCCAGCCCGAGCAGGACGTTATCTTAGAGCGACACGCCGACCCCGGACATGGAGCTGTCATGGAAGCCGCCGTGCAGAGCGACACCTTCGTCTTCGTCTCTTCGGAGATGAGCCTCGACGGCAAGCTCGTGAAGGGCGCGCCGTACAGCGCGCAGGCCGTGACCGAGACCGTGCAGACGTTCGGCGACGGCAACCGCATCGTGCGCAAGAACACTGCGTCCGTCTACCGCGACAGCGAGGGCCGCACGCGGCGCGACCAGACGCTTGGCTCCATCGGCCCCTTCGCCGCGCAGGGCGACCCGCCGCAGACCTTCTTCATCAACGACCCCGTGGCGGGCATCCACTATATCCTCGACCCGCGCTCGAAGACGGCGCGCAAACTCCCGCGCTTCAACCTCAGGTTCAAGGTCGAGGGCAAGGAGGCCGCGGCGTCGCGGCAGGATAAATCTCTCCCGCGCGCGCCGAAGGAGGAAGTGGAGCGAGAGTTAATCTTCACCGCGCCCCTGCCCCCACCCCCGCCGGGCGCACACGGCCCCGCAGTGCATTTCGGCGCGGACGTGCAGTTCTACCGGCACTCGTCGAAGAACGAGAGCAAGACCGAGAAGCTCGAAGCGCGCCTCGTCGAGGGCGTGCAGGCCGAGGGCTCACGCACGGTGACGACCATCCCGGCGGGCGAGATTGGCAACGAGCGGCCCATTGAGATTGTCAGCGAGCGCTGGTACTCGCCCGAGCTGCAAACCGTCGTCATGACGCGCCACAGCGACCCGCGCTCCGGCGAGACCACCTACCGCCTGACCAACATCTCGCGCGCCGAGCCCTCCGCCACGCTCTTTCATGTCCCTTCGGACTACACGGTCAAAGAGAGCCCGTCGCTCTCTCCCTCGCGTGTGCGGCGCATGAAGAGGCCCGCGCCGCCGCCGGAGAACTAGACCGAAAAGAAAAAGAGCCCCGGCAGGGGCGGCAGAATTTATCTCGCGCCGCGAGCCGTGGGAATAGCGCAGCAATAGACGCCATAAGCCCCGGCAGTGGCGAAAGAATTTCAAGGCGCGTGAACTACCTGCCTTGAAATTCTTTCGCCACTGCCGGGGCTTGTTCTTCCGGTTGTTGTCTGGTGCCTACGGCTCGCGCCGTGCGCTCAATTCTGCCGCCCCTTTGAGGGACTGATTCTCACGTCGCTCTCTTATTTTTCGCCATGCGTCTTTGTCGTTTCGAGTTATTACCGCTAGCATCCTCGCCGCCGCCGTCCCCGCCGTCCTTCTTTTCGGCGGGCTGAAGGCGGCTCGCCGCCTGAGAGGTGATAACGCAGAGGCCGCTCAGCTTCTCGGCCTTCAGCCTGCGCATCAGCTCCACGGCCTCGGCGTGCGCGACGCGCATCGCCTCGCAGCCGCGCTCGCTGATTACCGCCCAAAGCTTTTCATCGAGTTCGCCCATCGAAAACAATCCGCCTGTCGGCTCCGGATTCTTTAATCTCCGGGCGCCGAGTTTACCGGATGAGCACGGCGGGGCCAAACGGCTTGCCGCCGCTGCCCGCGCGGTCGCCCCGGAAGCGGCGCGGGCGTCGGGCTTGCGATAACGGGGCGGGCGGCGTTAATCTCGTTGCAGCCGAAAACATTTAAAGCTCCCGCGAAAGCTCTGCCGAGCGATATCGAATCTGAGACATACCCGAAAGTGTGAAGATGAAAAAAATACTCCTGCCCGTAATTATCCTTCTGGCCTGCGTCTGCGTCGCGCGCCCGATTCAAAGGTCGAGGGTGGCCGGTCAGACACGCGGCGGCGCGAGCGGCGACCGGGCATTCAAAAAGATTCACGACCGCTATGTGGTCGAATTCTTACGGCGCAACCCGACGGTCAACACATACCTCGGCGGCGCGGGCCTTGACCCCTCGCTTCGCGAGACGGACGGGCGACTGCGCGACCACTCGGCGACCGCACTCAAGGCCGAAGACCTCTGGCTCGCGCGCGCGCAGAGGGAGTTCGAGCATGTCAATCCGCGGGCGCTCTCGCCCACACGGCGCATCGACCGCGAGGTCGCGCTCGCGCAGATTCGCTTCCAGCTCCGACAACATCAGGTGCGCCGCTATCAGGAGCGCGCGCTCGACACTTACGCCGGTGAGCCCTTCCGCGCCATTGACTGGCAGTTACAGGGCATGACGCAGACGGGCGACAAATCTTACGGCACGGCGGAAGAGTGGACGCTCGCGGCCCGGCGCGTCGCCGACATCCCGCGCTTCCTCTCAATCGCGCAGGAGCAGCTGCTTGCGGGCGTCAAGTCAGGCAACACGCCCGACCAACGCATGCTGCGCCGCGACGGCATTAACACCTCTGAGGCCAACGCGAAATACTTCGCCGAGACTTTCCCGAAGCTCGCCGAAGAGCGCGTCGCCGCCGGAGCGGAGCGCGAACAGTTGCTCTCCCAAGTTCGCCAGTCGTCGCAGCAGGCGGCGGATGCCTATCGCAAGTTCGCCGACTTCATCAAGCAGAGCTTCTTCGACCCGGCGGCCCCCGGCTCGCCCGACAGCTATAAGGTGAAGTCGCAGTTCGCCGCCGACCATTTCGCCTTTGGCGAGGAGGAGTACAACTGGGCTCTAAAAAACAACCTGCGCATGGACACGACAGCCGCCGCGCTCTACGACGGCTCGATGCAGATCGTCGAGACGACGCGCAAAGAGATGATGGAGCTGGCGCGGCGCATCGGCGAGAAGCGCGCGATGAAGCTTCCCGCGGATGGGGCCGAGGCCGTGCGCGCCGTCTTCGACGAGCTGTCGAAGGATTACCCCAAAACGGACGACGAGATGGTCGGGTGGTACAGGGACACGTGCTTCCGTGTCGTGGACTACGGGCGCAAGACGGGCGTCTTCGACGTGCCCGCCGACTATAAGCTCGAAGTGACGATCACGCCGCCGCCACTTTTGGCCTCGATTGACGGCGCGGCCTACTATCCGGCCCCCCCGTTCAAGACGAGCGGCGTCGGTCGCTTCTACGTCTCGCCGACGGGCAACGACGAGGCGGCCTTGAAGTCGAACAACCGCGCCGCGCTTGCCGACCTCGCCGTCCACGAAGGCTTCCCCGGACACGACTGGCACTTCAAAGTGATGACGCAGTACAAGGACGGAATCGCGCCGGTGCGCTGGCTCACGCCGGGCGCGGTCGAAGACTCCTCCTCGATGTGGGAAGACTCGATGGCGTCAGAAGGCTGGGCGCTCTACACCGAGGCGCTGATGGGCGAGCCGCAACAGGGCGCGCCCGAAGGCTTCTACACGCCGGAGGAGCGGCTCTATCAACTACAGGGGAAACTCTATCGCGACCTGCGCGTGCGCGTGGACACCGGCATCCACACCGGACGGATGAGCTACGACGAGGCCGCCGAACTCTTCTCGCAGATCGTTGATTTTCTGCCGGGTAAGTGCTCGGACGCCTCGAAGTCCGAGGCCAAGCGCGCGAGCTGCGAATCATCCGAGCGCGCCATCTTCCGCTACTCGAAGTGGCCCACGCAGGCCATCACCTACCGTCTCGGCAAAGACCAGATTTACGCGCTGCGCGCCGATGCCACACGCGCCCTCGGCGATAAATTCTCGCCCAAAGAATTCCACGTCCTCTTTATGAAGCAGGGGACGATCCCCGCCGGTTACTTCCGCGAAGAGTTTCTCCGGGAGCTGCAAAAGAAGTAGCCGAACGCGGGGGAAGATTCCACTGGCCGGGAGCCGCCGTGCGACGTAGAGGAAAGAACGACGACGCCACTCCACGCCGCGACGGGCCGGGGCCCGCGCGCTGGTACAACGATACCGCCGGCTTAATCGCAATTGTCCTGACGGCGCTCTTGCTGCCCGTCGGCGGCGTAATTCTCTACCAGCGTTTCAAGCTCACCGGCCCATACCGCATCGAGTACGAGGGGCGGGTGGTTGATAAGTCTCTGACGCTTCGGGAGACTGAGCAAGGTACATGGGCGGCGACGCATCTCCTCGTCGAGGGGAAGGACGGCGCGCGTTTCCGCATCAGCGTCAACCGAAGTCTCTACGACCGCGTCGAGGTCGGGATGTGGATCAGGAGCGACCGCAACGGCGCTGAACTATCGTGGTCGGAGCCGCGGCGTCCGCCGTCCGTTGAAGAAAAAGAGCAGGGGGCGGAGCATCCTTCGATGTCCGCCCCCGAAAATCCTGCCGGCCCCGCGCGTCGTTGAAGGCGAGCCCGGAAACCCTCACTTCACTCGTATCTCAGACACTCAATCGGGTCGAGCCGCGAAGCCTTGCGCGCGGGCCAGACGCCGAAGATGAGGCCCACGCCGATTGAGACGACGAGCCCCGTGACAACCGCCCAGAGAGGGATAGAAGACGGGAGCGACGGGAGCAGCCACCCCAGAATCTTGCTGATGATGATCGCGATAATGACGCCCGCGACGCCGCCTAAGAACGTCAGCGTCATCGCCTCGAAGAGGAACTGCCGGACGATGTCGCGGCGGCGCGCGCCGATGGCCTTGCGCACGCCGATCTCCTGCGTCCGCTCGGTCACCGAGACGAGCATGATGTTCATCACGCCGATGCCGCCGACCATCAGGCCGATGGAGGAGATTGCGATGGCGATCAATCCGACCATACCCATGATGCTGTCGAACTGGCTGATGAACTTGTCGGCGGTGCCGAGGTCGAAATTATTCGGATCGTTGAATTTCACTCCGCGCTGCCGGCGCAGGACTTCCTCCACCTCATCGAGCGCGGCGGGCAGCTGTCCGGCGCGCGCGCGGATCAGAAGCAGCACGTACTCGCTGCCGGGCGAGACCATCTGCGCCGTGCGGTAGGGGATGAAGACGGCGTTGTCCTCGTCGTTCTCGCCGAAGATGGCGTTCTTCCGCTTCTCCAGCACGCCGACGATCTCGAAGGGCCGACCGCCCAGCTTGACCTCCATGCCGACGATCTCCGAAGGCTCCTTGCCGGGCATCAGCGCGTCCACGACGTTGACGCCGACGATCATCACGTTGCGCCGGTTCTCGTCGTCCGTCTCGGCGATGAAGCGCCCCGCCGCGACGGAGAGGTTGGCGGCCTCCGCATAGTTGGGCGAGACGCCCTGCAACTGCCCGCGCCGGTAGTTCGTGCCCTTGTAGTTGATCGTGCTGTCCCACCACGCGACCAGCAGGACGGGCGCGACCTGCTCGACGGCGGGCGCGAAGCGGGCGATGGCCTCGCCGTCGGCGGCGGTGAGGGGCTTGCGCGTGCGCTCCTCCTCGACCTGCGGCCCCGTGTTGAAGCCGGTCGAGAGATGGAAGGCATAGATGTTGTTCGACCCGTACTCCTCGATGACGTCCACGATGGACTGTCGCACGCCGGTCAAAAGCGACGCCACGACGATCACGACGACCACGCCGATGACGATCCCGAGCACCGTCAGGAAACTGCGGAACTTGTGCGACCTGATGCTGTCGAAAGCCATCAGGAGGATTTCCTTGGGGAAGAATTGCGGCACTCTCATAAAAACCGTGAATCGTCAATCGTCAATCGTGAATCGTTAAAGCTGTGTTCGTGAATCGTGAATCGTCGGTCGAAAGAAACGGTTTTTCTATTGACGATTGACGGTTGACGATTGACGGCTTTTCAGTTCCTCGTGAGTGCGACTATCGGGTCGAGCCGAGAGGCTTTGAAGGCCGGGTAGACGCCGGCCACCATGCCGATGCCGCTTGAGACGATGAGCGACAAAAGGATGTAGAAGATTCATCACGACGATGCCGCCGACGACGAGCGATATGAAGGTGATGGGGGTCACGACCATCGCGATGCCGCCCGTGATCGAGTCCACCTCGTTGCCGATCTCGCCCGTGTTGACGAGGCCGAAGTCGTCCGCCTCAGTCCCCTTCAGTTTGTGCTTGTTTCGCAGGGCGAGGCGCGCGTCGTCAATGGCCGACTGGAACTGCTCGCGCGTCGAGGTCTTGCCGTGAATCTGGAGGCTCTGCCGCCCGCCGAAGATTTTGCGGTAGGTGGTCAAAGGGACGTACATGAGGTTGTCGAAAGACTGGCCGAACATCGAGCCGCGCTTCTCTTCGATCCCGACGATCTCCAGCGGGATGCCGCGGACGCTGAGGCGCTTGCCGATGGCATCCACCGACGGGAAAAATTTCTCCTTCACGTCCCAGCCGATGACGCAGACCATCGCCGCCGACTCGACCTCGGTCGGCAGGATGTAGCGCCCCTCGGCAATCGTCTTGTCCTCGATGGAGCCCATGTTGGCCGTCACGCCGGCAATCATCGTCCCGAACAAGTCCTGCCCCTCGCGCTTGAGATCGACGCGGTTCTGCAACTGCGCCCCGACCTCGCTGCACGAAGGACAGCGCTCGCGCAGCCACTCGTAGTCCTCGAACTCCAGCCGCTTGTTGCGGCGGTTCATCGTTGGTTCCGAGCACCGCCGTCACCTTCTCCATGACATAGGTGTTGAGGCCGGAGATGGCCGCGCCCACGACGACCACCGAAGCCACGCCGATGATGATGCCGATCAGAGTGAGGAAGGCGCGCAGCTTGTGCGCGAAGATGGATTGCAGCGCGATGCGCGCGGCGTCTGCGTAGAAGGTGTAGATCAACCTCATAGTCGGCCTGACACGTTGACGTTTTTTTGAGCTGAAGAACTGCCCGGACTGAGACCTTATACGGCGCGGCGGCGCTTAATGTTTAGGGCGAATCAGTGGGAAAAGAATTGATCTTCGCCGGTGCAAAGAAATTGTTTGGAAAGTGGTTCGCAAAGCCCCTGTGAAGGGGCGATAGAATCTAGCCCACGGCGCGAGCCGTGGGAACATGGTCACGAATAAAATTCACAGAGCCCCGGTAGGGGCGAAAGAAACTCGACTCGCTATATACCGCGCGCCGCCTTTCTTTCGCCCCTACCGGGGCTCCTGTCTCTTCCTCGATTTATTCCCACGGCTCGCGCCGTGGGCTAGATTCTTCCGCCCCTTGCAGGGGCTTTTTCAAAACAGATTCTCATCGCTGCTGCTTGCTCAGTCGCTCTTCGCAAAGGCGAGCACGTCCTGATGCTCCGCCCAGCCGCGCTCTTTGAAGTAGACCTCGCGCAAGCCCCCCACGATTTCGGCGCGGCTACGCAGCCAGTCCGGCGAGGTCAGAGAGATTCCGTATCTGCTCTTTTCGGGGTGAAACTCGAAATAGCCGAGCCCGCGCGGGTAGTCCTGATAGGCATAGCCAGTCCGCTCGTAGGACTCGACGAGGGCGGGGATGCTCTCCGCGGCCAACTCATAGGTCTCGCCCCCGGCAGCCATCTTCGCGTGGACGTAGTCGCCGTGGAAGGTGAAGATGAAGATGCCATCAGTGCTGAGGTGTTTCGAGAAGAGCTTGAGCAGGTCGAGGATGCCCGCGTCGTCGAGGTGCGTGACGAGCGAGCCGCACCAGATGAGGTCGAACTTCCGGTCGAACGTGACTTCGCTCAGACGCGGGCGCGAGACCGTGGGGACAGCGCCGAACTCGCGCGCGCAGAAGGCGACCGCCTCGGATTGGATGTCGCAGGCCGTCGTCGTCGCGCAGGGGAAGCGCAGCGCGAAGAACCTCAGCTCCCTGCCGAACCCGCTCGGGAGATCGAGGATGTGGCGGATGCGCGCGGGCTCCGAGTGCCGGAGCGCCTCTTCGACGCACGCGATGGCCGAGAGCCCGGCGCGGAAATAGTTCTCGCCGTGGCCCGCGTACATCCCGTCGCGGTAATGTATCTTCGTGCTCACGCGCCCGAGCAGCGCGGCCTGTCCCGCGTCGAGCGCGGGCGACTTGAGAAGCCTCCGCCTTTGCAGATAGACCCGCGCCGGGTTGTAGATAATCCTGCGCCGCAGCGCGCCGAGGTACGGCCTCAGCCCCGGCGGGACTACTCTCCTGATGCGTTGGCGCATGTCGCTCATACGAAACCGGTTCGACCGTTGAATACCCCGTGCCCCCGCGAAACCCTTGGACGGGCGGGGAAAGTCTTCGAGAGAGGATGGACGGCAAGTGTTGAAAAAATCCCTTCGCCCGCGAATCTCGAATCATGCTATAGAATGGGCCGCGATTCAAACAGCCGCGATTTAAACCCGCGATTTAAACCGATGACCCTCGGGGCCGAACCTTCCAACAGCATCGAAGCGCCGCCGGGCGGCGAGGGCGTCGTCTCCGTCGTCGTGCCCTCCTACAACCACGCGCGCTTCGTCGCACAGACGCTGCGCTCCGTCTTCAAACAGACGCACGCCCCCGCCGAACTGCTCGTCATCGACGACGGCTCGCGAGACGACTCGCCGCGCCGTATCGAGCGGGCGCTGCGCGACTGCCCCTTCCCCTGCGAGCTGGTCGCGCGCCCGAACCGGGGCTTGTGCGCGACGCTCAACGAAGGGCTCTCGCGCAGCCGCGGGCGCTTCTTCGCCTACCTCGGCTCCGACGACTTGTGGCTCCCCGATTTTCTTCTGGCGCGTGTCTCCGCGCTCGAATCACGCCCGCGCGCCGTGCTCGGCTATGGTCATGCCTACTTCGTGGACGAAGAGGGCCGCGTCGTTGACTGCACGGCTGATTGGGCTGGTTACGCCGACGGCGACGCGCGAGAGATGCTCATGCGGACAATCGCGCCGATGAGCCCCACGGTCGTCTACCGCCGCGAGGCGCTGGCGCGGCTCGGGTGGAACGAGTCGGCGCGGCTGGAGGATTACGAGCTCTACCTGCGCCTCAGTCTCGAAGGCGAGTTCGCCTTCGACCCGCGCCCGCTCTCGGCGTGGCGCGCTCACGCGCACAACGCGAGCTGGGATCAGAAGATGATGCTCGAAGAGCATCTCAGGGCGCAGCGAACTTTTCTGGAGAGAGAGGGCGCGGGGGCCGCCGAGATCGAAAGGCTGCAAAGGCGAATCAGGTTCAGCCGCGCCGAAGATTTCCTACGAATCGGTGACAAGGCCGGGGCGCTCCGACTGATGTTTCAGAACGTGGGAGGCGCGGCCCCGGCGCGCACGCTCGCGCGGATGATGCTTCGTCTGCTCATTCCGTACCGCGTCATGCAGCGTCGCAAGGCCGACAGGCAGCGCCGCGCGACGGCGCGTTACGGCACGATTGGTATCTAAAGCGCTTTTAGAGGCTCCGATCTGCCGGTCGCAACCGCAGGCCGTTTGGATTAAACTCGCCGCACCCATGAAACCGCCCCGCTCGCTCAAGGAGAGGTTCGGCGATAGCTTGCCTCTCTCGTTCAAGCTCCGGCTCAAGCGCGTCTTCGTCGGCGCGGTCGCCGCCGCCCTCCGTCTCGGCGTCGGCGCGCGCGGCTCCGGTTTTGCCGGGCGCGTCGTCGCGCTCGCGGTGACACACGGCCTCGACTTTGAACGCGCCCGGGACGTGTACCCGCCCGCGCCTCTCGTCGAGCACTCGGGCGCGACCGACTTCCGCTCCCTGTTGAGCGCCGTCTCCGGCAGAAAGCCCTCGGGGCCGTTGGCCGACCGTGACGTGCGCGCGTCCATCATCATCCCGGTCTTCAATAAGGCTGAGTTCACCTTCCAGTGCCTCCGCTCGCTCGTGCGCGAGGTGGATTTCGGCGAGACGGAGGTCATCGTCGTCAACAACGCCTCGACCGACGAGACGGCGCAGGTGCTCTCTCACTTCGGCGACTTCGTCCGCGTCATAGACAACGCACGGAACCTCGGCTTCGTGGACGCCTGCAACCGGGGCGCGGCAGCCGCGAAGGGCCGCCACCTCGTCTTCCTGAATCACGACAAGGTAGTGTTACCCGGCTGGCTCGAAGGGCTTTTGGAGACAGTCGAGAGCGACCCGCAGGTCGGCGCGGTCGGCGCGATGTTGCTCTACCCCGAAGGGAGGATTCAGGAGGCGGGAGCGATTGTCTGGAAGACCGGCGAGGTGTTTCATTACGGCTCGGGCAAGTC
>JAIVJM010000061.1 GCA_020199995.1 Acidobacteriota bacterium
CTCGATGGCGAAGCGCGGGCCGTAAGCCTTGCCGAGTTTGCGCATGCTCTCGATCATCATGAAAGAGGTGGGAAACCAGATGGGGCCGCGCCAGTTCGAGTTCCCCCCTTTGAGCATCTCGACGGACTCCGCCGGCTCGTAGCCGACCCGCGCTTCGCCGAAGCTGAACGGGTGATGCTCGTGGAACTTCGAGAGGCTCCGCAGTCCGTAGTCCGAGCGAAACTCATCCGGGTCCCAGACGCGTTCGAGCAGGTGTCGCATCTGTTCGGGGCTCACGATGGCGAGGACGTGGACGGTCTTGCCGTCTTCCTCAAGGGTCGTCACGCAGCGCTCGACGAGGTCTTGCCGGTTCTTGAGGAACCAGTGAAGGTTCGCGCGGAACTCGGGGAACGGCGCGATCCAGTCCTCTTCCAGACGCTCGACGGCGTAAAGCGGAATGAGGCCGACGAGAGAGCGGACGCGGAACTTCTTGAACGTGCCGTCGGTGTAGCGAATGACGTCGTAGAAGAAGCTGTCCTTCTCGTCCCACAGGTCGTGATCGCTCTCGCCCATGTGCTTCATCGCCGCGCCGACGTAGACGTAGTGCTGAAAGAACTTCGTCGCGAGTCCCTCGTAAGCTTTGTTCTCCTTCGCCAGCTCCAGCGCGATCCGCATCAGGTTGAGGCAAAAGAGACCCATCCAGCCGGTGGCGTCGGACTGTTCGAGGCGCGCGCCTAAGGGGAGCGGCTGGCTGCGGTCGAGCACGGTGATGTTGTCGAGCCCGAGGAAGCCGCCCTCGAAGACGTTATTACCCTGACTGTCAACCTTATTAACCCACCACGCGAAGTTAATCAGCAGCTTGTGAAAGCACTTCTCCAGAAACAGCCGGTCGCCTGTGCCCGAGCGCACGCGATCCATGTTGTAGATGCGCCATACGGCCCACGCATGGACGGGCGGGTTGAGGTCGGAGAACTCCCACTCGTAGGCCGGTATCTGCCCGTTCGGGTGCTGGAACTGCTCGAAGAGGAGGAGCCAGAGCTGCTCTTTGGCGAACTCCGCATCGACGAGCGCGAGCGGGACGCAGTGGAACGCCAAATCCCACGCCGCGAACCAAGGGTACTCCCACTTGTCGGGCATCGAGAGGACGCGCATCGAGTTGAGGTGTTGCCAACGCTCGTTGCGGATGTGGCAGCGCGATTTCGGCGGCGGCCATGCGGGGTTGTCTCCGTCGAGCCAGACATGCACGTCGTAGATATAAATCTGTTTCGTCCAGAGCATCCCGGCGAGAGCCTGCCGCTGCACGTGCTTCTCGTCGTCGGTCGCGCTCCGCGGCTGTATCTCCTTGTAGAACTCGTCGGCCTCGGTGCGCCGCGTCTCGACGACTTCGTCGAAGCCCCTGAGCGGGTCGTCCAGAAGCTTATCCGAGAGGCGCAGGCGCAGGGTGACGGAAGCCCCCGCCGGGACGTTCAGGCTCTCGTAATGGAGACACGCCTTCGTGCCGAACTGTTCCGGGTTGGCGGCCTGCTCGCGATTCACGATCTGCCGGTGAAAGGCGTCTTTGACGAAGGGCTTGCGGCTTTGGCCTCCGCCGCCCCACACGCGCGGGACGTTTGTCTCGTTGAAGGTGAAGAGCGGACGCGAGCCCGTCTCGGCGTAGAGGTAGCGTTTACCGAGGCGGTAGTCGAAGGCGAGTCCGGGGAGCGGCGCGGCGTGTTCGTCCGAAGCCACGAGGCTGTCGAAGCCCGCGCCGGACGGGCCGGGCTCGATGCGCGGCTCGGCACGCGGCTCAGGCCCCCACGCCCAAGTGTTGCGGAACCAGAGGTGCGGCAGGATATGCAGCGGCGCGTCCTCGGGGCCGCGGTTGAAAACCTCGATGCGGACGAGGATGTCTTCGGCGTCCTGCTTCGCGTATTCGACGAAGACGTCGAAATACCTGTCATCGTCGAAGACGCCCGTATCGAGCAGCTCGTACTCCGGCCCGCGGCCACGGCCACGGCCCTCCTCAATGAGCTTCGCGTAGGGGTACTCGGCCTGCGGGTACTTGTACAGATATTTCATGTACGAGTGCGTCGGGGTCGAGTCGAGATAGAAGTAATACTCCTTCACGTCCTCGCCGTGGTTCGCTTCGCCGCCGACACAGCCGAAGAGCCGCTCCTTGAGGATGGGGTCGCGCCCGTTCCAGAGGGCGAGCGCAAAGCACATGAGCTGGTAACGGTCGCAGATCGCGGCCAGCCCGTCCTCGCCCCAGCGGTAGGCTTTCGAGCGCGCGAGGTCGTGCGGGAAGTACCCCCACGCGTTGCCGTCCGCACTGTAGTCCTCGCGCACGGTTCCCCACGCGCGCTCCGAGACATACGGCCCCCACTTCCTCCATGGGGCAATCGGCGTGCTGTGCGGTTCGCGGAGTCGCTCCTGCTCTTTGGTGGGCATCTTTTGAAAAAGTTTTTTAGAGGTCGGCGGCGGCGTCCCTGTCAACGAACCATTCGAGCATCCCGTCCACGGGCTCGATCAACTGCGAGGGGAGGCGCGAAGGGTCGCGCTCGCCCTTCAGGATTTCGGCGAGCCGCGCGGCCTTGCCCGCGCCCGTGACGACGAAGAAGACATGGCGCGCATGGTTGATGGCGGGCGCGGTCAGCGTGACGCGCCACGTGTCGAACTTCTCGACCCAGTTGGCGACGGCCCACGCGCGCTGCTCCGCGAGCGCCGCCGTGCCGGGGAAGAGCGAGGCCGTGTGCCCGTCGTCGCCCATGCCGAGCATGACCAGATCGAGCCGCGGCCACTCGCCGTCGCCGAAGAAGGCGCGCAGCTCGTCCTCGTAGAGGCGCGCGCCCGCCGCCGCATCGCCCTCGCCGCGCATGCGGTGAATGTTTTTCTCCGGGACCGGAACGCGCGAGAGCAGAGCCTCGTGCGCCATCCGGTAGTTACTGTCGGCATGATCGGGCGGCACGCAGCGTTCGTCGCCGAAGAAGACGTGGACGCCGTCCCATGGGACTTCTCCGCGCAGCTCTTCGCCCGCCAGAAGTTCGTAGACGCGCTTCGGCGTAGTTCCGCCCGCCAGCGCGACGCTGAAGCTTCCGCGCTCGGACACGCAGGCGCTCGCCATCTCGGCGAAGTGTCGCGCGACGGCGCGAGCTACTCCTTCAGCGTCGTCGCCGACGCGCATGTTCGTGGTAGGTTCTACCGGCATCATTCCAGTCAGCTCGTTTCGACGAGGGCACAGAGCGCGGCTCCGTAGAGCGCGGTTTTGTCGTCGAGGATGACGCGCACCGGGATTGACTCGACGAGGCCCGACATGCGCCCCTTGTCTCTGTAGTTGCGCACGAAAGTGCCGTCCTTTAGCTTCTCGATGATCTTGGGGGCGATGCCGCCGCCGACGTAGAGGCCGCCGCTCGACTTCAACATGAGCGCGAGATTACCGGCCATCGCGCCGTAAACCGCGACGAACATGTCGAGGGCCTCGACCGCGATCTCGGCCTTCCCCGCGAGCGCCGCCTTCGAGACGGCGGCGGTCTTGTCGCCCGCCTCGATCTCTTCGGCCAGCCACGCGGGCTCCGCGAAAATCTTCCGGTCGCGCAGGAACGAGTAGATATTGTAGATGCCCATCCCGGAAACCACGCGCTCGTAGCTGACGCGCCCATTCAATTTCTCTCTCAGGTAGAGCAGCAACTCAAACTCACGGACGTCGCGCGGGGCAAAGTCTGCGTGCCCCCCTTCAGAGGCCATCGGGTGGTAATGCAGCCCGTCGAAATAGATGCCCGCCATCCCCAGACCCGTCCCGGCGGCGATGAGGGCGCGAGGCCCATGCCAACTGCCGTTGCCTTCGCTGAGGATGTGAAGCTGCGATTGATCGAGGACCTCGATGCCGTAGGCGGTTGCCTCAAGGTCGTTGATGAGCCGGACGCCCTCGACCTTCAAAGTCTCGGCAAGTGTCTCGCCGCTCACCTTCCACGCGAGGTTCGGCGTCTCGACGCGATTGCCGACGACGGGGCCCGCCACGCCGAAGCACGCGCGCGCGACCGTCTCCGGTCGGTGCGCCGCGATGAACTCTTCGAGGATGGATTCCAGCGAGCCGTACTTACCGCTCGGAAAGCTCTGCTGCACGACAACTTTGCCGAGGCGGTCGCCCTTGGCCTCGAATAAAGCGATATTGGTTTTCGTCCCGCCGATGTCTCCTGCGATGATCATGATCTGTTCGAGAATTTTCCCTGAAGTGTGTGAAGGTATCTCATTCCTTGATTGTGCCGAGCAGCCGGGCCGCGAACGCCACGGCCTTCTCATACAACACGTCGCGCGTGAGGATTTCCAGCTCGGCGCTCAGGCGCTGCCCCTCGGAGCGGGCTTCGTAGCCGAGAACGCGCGAGACTTCGTGCTGACCGCCGCCGATTTTCGCTCGCGTCTCCAGCTTGTTTTCTTCCGGGCGGAGCGCGACGTGAAATTCCGGCGAGCAAAGCTTTCGGCGCGATCTCGCCGGGCGCGCGGTCGGGCGGGTCGTACTCGACGCGGACGCTTTCGATCTTCGAGAGCGACGCGCGATAGTCGGCAACATCCCAGAAGCTCGCCACCAGCGAGCGCCAAGAGGTCAGACGGCCCCAGTTGAGGTCGCTGATGTTGCCTGACGCGGACTGCTCGCCGAGAATCTTCGCGAGGCGCGTCAAGTCGTAGTGCGGGTTGTCGAACGAGGCCGAATCAATCACCACGCGGTCGGACAGCTTTGAGAGCCGGTCGAAAAGTTTGTCCTCGTAGTGCGGGATGTCTTTCCACCAGAGAAAGACCGGCACGTCCGGGACGAGCAGCGGGGCGACGGCGGTGGCGGCGCTATCCACGACCGCCGACCCGGCCGCCTCGATGGTGATCTGCTCGCCGCAAACCTTCTTCGCCCCGCGCCCCGTCAACTGGCAGCGCGTCGAGATAAAGGCTTCGAGCTTGGCTTCATCAGCCTCCCGGTCGGCGACGACCACCAGCGCGCGGCATGGGTGGCGCTCGACCACTTCTTCGAGCAGCGCGTCAACCTCCGCGCGCTCATCCTGTCCCTCGACATACACGATGAGGTTCAGGACGCACGCGCGCGTCACGCCCGCCGCGGGGCCGTCCGCGTCCTCGCCGGACGACTTGCCCCACATCGCCGTCAACTCCTTCTCCAGCTTCGCCGCATCTACGCCCTTCAGCGCGGAGAAAGTGACTGTGCTTTCCTGAGTCTGCATAAAATCAGTGATAAGTGATGAGTGCTAAGTGATAAGAAAATCCGTCTTTGTTTTTCTCATCACTTATCACTCATCACTTATCACCCCTTTCACGGTCTACGCCACTTGCGTCCTTGTGCTTCGAGCAGACGGAAGGAGGCTTCCGGCCCCCAGCTTCCGGCTTCGTAGTTGGGGAAGTCGGCCTCCGCTTTGCTCGCGCCCCACTCTTCGAGAATCGGCATCACGAGTTCCCAGCCGCGCTCGGTCATATCCTTGCGCGCGTAGAGCGTGGAATCGCCGAGGATACAGTCGAGAATCAAACGCTCGTAGGCTTCAGCGAGCTGGACGCCGAAGGACGCGCCGTAGCGGAAATCCATGTTCACGTCGCGGATACGCGTGACCTGCCCCGGCACTTTGGCGGCGACGCGCATCGTAATGCCCTCGTCGGGCTGGACGCGGATGATGAGCTGGTTCGGCGTGACGTGCTCCATCGCCGTGCCGAAGAGCTGGTGCGGGGCCTGCTTGAACTGGATGGCGATCTCGGTGACGCGCTTCGAGAGGCGCTTGCCCGAGCGGATGTAGAAGGGCACGCCCGACCAGCGCCAGTTGTCGAACCACATCGTGACCAACGCGTAGGTCTCGGTCGCCGAATCGGGCGCGACGCCGGTCTCCTCGCGGTAGCCGGGCACGGGCTTGCCGCCGATGGCCCCCGCACCGTACTGCCCGCGAACGCACTCCGTGCGGACACGTTCCGGCGTGAAAGCGCGCGCCGCGTGCATGGCCTTGATCTTCTCGTCGCGCACGTCCTCGGCGTTGAGTGCGGCGGGCGGCTCCATCGCGACCAGCGAGAGCACCTGAAAGACGTGATTCTGGATCATGTCGCGGACGACGCCGCTCTTTTCGTAGTAGCCGCCGCGCCCCTCGACGCCGACCGTCTCGGCGTTCGTGATCTGGACGTAGTCAATGTATTGCCGGTTCCACATCGGCTCGAAGATGCCGTTGGCGAAGCGGAAGACGAGGAGGTTCTGGACGGTCTCTTTGCCGAGGTAGTGGTCAATGCGGTAAATCTGCTTCTCGTCGAGGTGCTGAAGGATTCCCTGATTGAGTTGGCGCGCGCTCTCAAGGTCGGTGCCGAACGGCTTCTCGATGATGACGCGCACCCAGCCCTTCTCGGACTTCGTGAGCCCCGCCGCGCCCAACTGCCGGACGGCCTCGGCATAGAACTCGGGGGCGACCGAGAGATAGAAAAGACGGTTCCCCTGCGTCCCGCGCTCGCGCTCGACCTCTTCGAGCATCTTGGCGAGAGCCTGATAGCACTCGGCGTTCTCGATGTTCGAGGGCAAAAATTTCATACCCTGCGCGAACGACTGCCAGACCTCTTCGTCAACCTGCTTCGATTCGGAGAATTCGAGCACCGACGCCTTCATCCGGTCGCGGTACTCGTCGTCCGTCATCGCGGTGCGCCCGAGCCCGATGATGGCGAACTCGGCGGGCAGCAGCCGCTCCTGCACGAGCCTGTAGAGCGCGGGGATCAATTTCCGTTTGGCGAGGTCGCCCGACGCACCGAAAATGACGACCGCGCAGGGCTCCGCCGTGCGCTCAAGCCGCATCCCGGCGCGCAAGGGATTCTCGACCACAGTCTCAGCCGTCTGCATCTTGTACCCTCAAAAGAAACGATGAACTCAGAACGATGAACGATGAATTGAAAGACAGAAAGCTTCCGCTCTTTATTCCGCGTTCAGCGTGCAGGGCTCATCGTTTCAAAACTGGTGCCGTGCGAACCCGCGCCAATCAAATTTTCATACTGTTTCATTGATGACCAGTACAGATTCGCACAACATAAAAATCGTGAATGGTGAACCGTAAATCGTGAAGAGAGAAAGACCGCTTCTTCCTATTCACGATTTACGATTTAAGTCTTTTGCTGCTGTTCCAACAGTTCCTCCCACTCAGTATGCACGGGGGCTTGGCCGGGCTTGTCGGTTCGCTCGTAGGTGTGCGAGCCGAAGAAGTCGCGCTGCGCCTGCGTCAGGTTGAGCGGGAGGTCGGCGGTGCGGTACGTGTCGAAGTAGCCGACGGAGGCCGACATGCCGGGGACGGGGACGCCCATCTGCATCGCCGTCGTGACGGCCCGCCGCCAGTTCGTCTGCGCGTTCTGCATGTACGCGTTGAAGTCGGGGTCGAGCAGGAGGTTCGGCAAATCCGCGCGGCGCTGGTACGCCTGCTTGATCTTGTCGAGGAACTGGGCGCGGATGATGCAGCCGCCCTTCCAGATGCGCGCCGTCTCGCCGAGGTTGATGCCCCACTTCCAATGCTCCGAGCCGGCGCGGATGAGGCTCATGCCCTGCGCGTAAGAGCAAATCTTCGAGGCGTAGAGCGAGTCGCGGATGCAGGCGATCATCTCGGCGCGGTCGCCCTCGAACTGCCGGTTCTGCGGCCCGGCGATCTGCTTACCCGCTTCGACACGCTCCTCCTTGCGTCCCGAGAGGTTGCGCGTGTCCACCGCCGAATCAATCGTCGGAACGATGACGCCGAGATCGAGCGCGACATCACTCGTCCACTTGCCAGTCCCCTTTTGCCCGGCCTTGTCGAGCACGAGGTCAACGAGCGGCCCGCCCGTCTCAGGGTCTTTGACGCGGAGGATTTTGGACGTGATCTCGATGAGATAGGATTCGAGGTCGCCGCGGTTCCACTCGTCGAAGACGTCGGCCATCTCGTCCGCCGACATGCCGAGGATGCGGCGCATCATGTCATAGGCTTCGGCGATGAGCTGCATGTCGCCGTACTCGATGCCGTTGTGCACCATCTTGACGAAGTGGCCCGAGCCGCCCGGCCCGATGTAGGTAACGCACGGCCCGTCGTCCACCTTGGCGGCAATCGCCTCCCAGATGGGGCGTATCTGCTCGTAGGCTTGCGGGTCGCCGCCCGGCATCAACGAAGGCCCCAACAGCGCGCCTTTCTCGCCGCCCGAGACGCCCGAGCCGATGAAGTTGAAGCCCTCCGCCTTGAGAGCCTTCTCGCGCCGCTCCGTGTCCATGAAGTAAGAGTTGCCACCATCAATGATGATGTCGCCCTGCTCCAGAAACGGCTTGACCTGAGCGACGGTCCAATCCACGGGGTCGCCCGCCTTGACGAGCAAGATCATCTTTCGCGGACGCTCAAGCGCCTTGACGAACTCTTGGGGGCTCTTCGCGCCGATGACCTGATGGCCTTCGAGTCGCTGTGTGAATTCGTCCACCTTCTTCGGCTCGCGGTTCCAGACGGCGATGGAATAGCCGTTGCGCTCGATGTTGCGCGCCAGATTCTCGCCCATCACGCCGAGCCCGATCATGCCGATCTTGGCGGTCTTCGATTCCTGCTCAGGAGTAGCCATAATTTTCCTCAATCAAAAAGAGAGATGATGGATGAGGGATGAAAGAGGAAGCCCGCAACGATGAACGATGAATTGAACGAGAAAAGGCTTTTGCTTTTCATTCCGCGTTCAGCGTTCTGAGTTCAGCGTTTCTTCCTCATCCCTCATCCTTTATTTTGTCGCCCCGGTCGCGTCCGAGACTGGCAACGCCTCGCCGATTAGTTCGTGCAGAAGTTTGAGCCCGGCGAGGACGTCACTGCCGAGTCCGACACGAATCGCGCGTCGCCCGCGCGTCGAGAGCGAGCGGAAGTCGCCGAGCGCCTGCGCCTGTTTCAAAGTGCTGAAGGTATAGGGCTCGCCCGGTATTTCGAGGTCTCGTGTATCCTCCGCGGTAATTTGCAGGAAGACCCCTGTGTCGGGGCCGCCCTTGTGGAGCTGGCCCGTCGAGTGCAGAAAGCGCGGGCCGTAGCCGGTGGTCGTCGCGCAACGCGTCGCATCGCGCAGGTGCGTGCGTATCTGTTGAATGACGGCCTCATGCTCGGGCGTCTCTTCGACGTAATTGAGCATCGCGATGTAATCGCCCTCGCCCGCACGCGAGAGGTGCGCCTTCAGCGCTTCGAGGGTGGAGCCCGCAGACAGCGCGGCGTCGTCGGCGTAGATGGTCATCCCGCCTTCGCTCACAAGCGCGGTCTGTTCCTGCAACTTGCCTTCACGTTTGAAAGCTTCGAGCAGCTCCTTGGTCGCGTCCTTTGACTCCTGCACGTTCGGCTGGTCGAACGGGTTGATGCCGAGCCGCCAGCCCGCGAATGCCGTCGCGATCTCCCACAGGAAGAACTCTTCGCCGAGGTCGGAGAGATCGTTGAGCGTGCGGTAGACGACGGGATGGCCGGCGGCTTCGAGCGCCTTGAGCTTCGATTCCGTCTCGCTGTCGAGGCGTCCGACGGCGATTGAGACGAACAAACGGTCGTCGCCGTATACGGAGGGCGACGCAAGCGGCTCGCCCGCCACGGGCACGATGCCTTTCCCTTCCTTGCCCGTGCTCTCAGCGATCAACTGCTCGACCCAGAGGCCGAAAGAAGCGATCTTCGGGTCGGCGATGACGGTCAGCTTGTCACGGCCCGCCTTCGCGCACTCGCCGAGGATCGCGCCGAGCCGCGCGCCGGGATTGTCAGCCGCCGGGACGACCTGCGAGCACGCGTGCAAGACGCGCTCGGCGCGGTCTAAAAGCTGACGGATGTCAACGCCCATCAAGGCCGCCGGAACCATCCCGAAATAAGAGAGCGCCGAGTAGCGCCCGCCGATGTCGGGCGGGTTGAGGAAGATGCGCCGGAACTTGTCGCGCTTGGCGTCGGCCTCCATCTTCGTGCCGGGGTCTGTGATGGCGACGAAGTTCTCGCCCGCATTCTCCTTCACCTTCCCCACACGGTCGTACCAGTAGGTGTAGAAGGTCAAAGGCTCGGTCGTCGTCCCCGACTTTGAAGCGATGACGAAGAGCGTGTGCTCGACATCTATCTTTTCGCCAAAGGCGGCGACCACATCGGGGTCGGTCGAGTCGAGCACGAGCAGCTCAGGGTAGCCGTCCTGCCCGCCGAACGTCTGCCGGATGACTTCGGGGCAGAGCGACGAGCCGCCCATGCCGCAGAGCATGACGTGTTTGAAGCTGCTCTCGCCGCGGATGCGGTCGGCGAAGGCGATGATCTCGTCCTCGACGCCGATCATCGTGTCGGCCACAGTCAGCCAGCCGAGCGCGTTCTTGATAATCTTCTGATGCGCTTCGTCGTCCTTCCACAGCGCCGCGTCCTTGCGCCAGATGCGCCGCACCACGTCGCCCTTGTCCGCTTCCTTGATGGCGGCATTCACCGCCTCAGAATACTTTCCCAGGCTGGAGGTCATCCTTTCGTTGATGGCCGAGAGCAAAGCGTCGCGCTTGGCTTCGATGGACTCGACGAGCGTGTCGAACGAGTTGACGAAAGCGTCGAGGCCGTCCTTTTGCAACTTCTCGGTCACGGCCTTGAGGTCAATGCCGATCTCGCCGAGCCCTCCGACGAGGGCGCGGCATTCGTCGAGCCCCTCTTCGAGCGTGAGGGCTACTTTGCCGTGATCGCGGATGGCCGTGTAGGTCGCGGGCGGGACGGTGTTGACCGTCTCGGTGCCGATCAGGTTATCAATGTAGAGCACGTCGGAATACTTCGGGTTCTTCGTGCCCGTCGAGGCCCAGAGACAACGCTGCACCTGCGCGCCCTTCGCCTTGAGTGCCGCGAAGCGTTCGCCATGGAATATCTCTTTGAACTGATGGTAGGCGAGTTTCGCGTTGGCGACCGCCGCGCGCCCGAGCAGTCCCTCGAACTTAGACTTTTCTTCGGGCGAAGAGGCGCGCCGCGCCCTGTATTCGAGGTCGGTGTCAATCGCCGTGTCCACTCGCGAGACGAAGAAACTGGCGACGCTCGCGATGCGCTCGACGCTCTTGCCTTCCGCCGCGCGGCGCTCAAGACCTTTGATGAAGGCTTCGGCCACCTGCACGTAATTCTCAATCGAGAAGATCATCGTGACATTGATGTTGATGCCGCGGTAGATGCTCTCCTCGATGGCGGGCAGCCCCTCCTGCGAGGCAGGGATTTTAATCATCACGTTCGGGCGACCGAGCCGTCGGAACAGGCGATCAGCCTCCTCAATCGTCCCCGCGGTGTCGTAGGCGAGGCGCGGGCTCACTTCGAGGCTGATGTAGCCGTCGAGCGCGTCCGTCTTATCGTAGACGGGCCTCAGAATGTCGGCGGCGTTTCCGATGTCCTCGGTCACCAAATCCTCGTAGATTTCCGCGACGCCCTTCCCGGCGGCGACCAGCTCCTTTAACTGCTCGTCGTAATCGGTCGAGCCGGTGATCGCCTTCTCGAAGATCGTCGGGTTCGAGGTGACGCCGCGCAGGTCATCCTCCTCGATCTTCTTCGAGAGGTCGCCCGAGACGAGCATCGCGCGGCGGATATTGTCGTACCAGATGGACTGGCCGAGCTTCATGATTTCGGTTAGGTTGTTGCTCATAATTTAGTGCCCGTTCTTCTCAATCTCCCGCTTCGCTGTCTCGATGATGTTCTCGACCGTAAAGCCGAATTTCTTCGTCAGCTCTTTGAGCGGGGCGCTCGCTCCGAAGGTCTTCATGCCGATGATCTGGTCGTTGTTCGTCGTGTAGCGCTGCCACCCGAATTTGCCGGCGAATTCGACGGCGACACGGGCCGCGACCGACGACGGGAGGATGCTTTCTTTATATTCCTCTGACTGATGCTCGAAAAGCTCCCACGAGGGGATGCTGACGACCCGCGCCCTGACGCCTTCGGCGACGAGTTGCTCGTAAGCCTCGACCACCATTCCGACCTCCGAGCCGGTTGCCATGAGGATCACTTCCGGCTGCCCTCCATCCCCGGAATTGTCGGCGAGGATGTACGCGCCATTTTTGAGGCCTTCCGCGCTCGCATACTTTCCGCGGTCGATGGTGGGGCACGCCTGACGACTTAGGACGAGCACCGCCGGCTCGTGCTTGAGCTGCATGATGACGCGCCATGCTTCGGCGACTTCGTTCGCGTCGCCGGGGCGCAGCACGATCAGTCCGGGGATGGCGCGCAGCGCGGCCAGATGCTCGATTGGCTGGTGGGTCGGCCCGTCCTCTCCGACGCCGATGGAGTCGTGCGTGAAGATGTGGATGGTCGGGATTTCCATGATCGAGCCGAGGCGTATCGAGGGGCGCGAATAATCAGAGAAGATCATGAAACCCGAACCGAAGGCGCGCACTTTCGAGAGCGCCAGCCCGTTCAGGATGGCCGACATTTCATGCTCGCGAATGCCGAAGTGGAAATTGCGCCCGCCATACCAGCGCCCCTTCTGAGGCTGGTTTTCCGCCGTGAAGTCTCCCGCGCCTTCAAAAGTGAGGCGCGTTTTGGTCGAGGGCGCGAGGTCCGCCGAGCCGCCGATGAGCCATGGGACGTTTTTGGCAATCGCGTTCAGAACCTTGCCCGATGAATCGCGCCCGGCGATGCCTTTCGGGTCGGGGTCGAATTTAGGAATATCCTTGTCCCAGCCTTCGGGCAACTCCCGCTTCTGCATGCGGTTTAACTGATCCGCCAGATCGGCGTGGCTCTTACCGTATTCTTCGAGCCGGGCGAACCATTCGTCACGAGCCTTGCTGCCGCGCGCGCCGATCCCGGCGTTGAAATGCTCGCGCACCTCGTCGGGGACAAGGAACTTCGCCTCCTCGGGCCAGCCATAGTTGCGTTTGGTGAGACGAATCTCCTCTTCGCCGAGCGGTTCGCCGTGGGCGGCGTGCGTGTCCTGCTTATTGGGCGCGCCCCATGCGATGTGGCTGTCAACGATGATGAGCGTCGGGCGCTCTTTCTCTGTCTGCGCGACCCGGAAAGCGCGGCGGAGCATGTCGAGGTCGTTGGCGTCGCCGACGCGCGTGACGTTCCAGCCATAGCCGATAAAGCGCGTCGCCACGTCCTCGCTGAATGCCCATGACGTGTTGCCCTCAATCGTGATTTTGTTGTTGTCGTAAATCCAGCAAAGGTTATTGACAGCGGCTGTCGAGTTGCCGGAAATTCTTAATGTCGTCGAGCGTGACGCTCGCCTCGCCCGTCTGCTCGTACTTCGCATTGACGGCCTTGACGCCGGTCAGGTGGAGCATCGAGTAGAGGAGCATCGAGGCGTGGCCCATCGAGAGCACGAAGCGGTCGCGGTTCGGCCAGATGGGGTCTTGCGGGTCGAAACGGAGGATTTCGTTCCAGAGGAGATAGGCGACCGGGGCCATCGCCATCGGCGTGCCGGGATGACCGGAGTTGGCGGCCTGCACGGCGTCCATCGAGAGCGTGCGAATAGTGTTGACGCAAGTCTCGTCGAGGCCGGCGGAGGGGGGCGTCGAAGTTCTAGCTTCCATGCTGTGACAAGTGCCTCACCTGTGTGTGCCTAAAGTGCCGCCGCGCGGGCGTTCGGCAACATTCGGCTGGAGAGAAACAGCGTCGTCCTCGTTCAAGGGAAGAAACACCCGAACCAGGGAGCGACAAAGCAGTCAAAACCCCGATGTTCGTGCTTAGGGATTAAAGTGCAGGGCACGGAAAGCCGAATTGATTGGCGCTCAGTGCCGGGGCAGAAAACCCAAAGAACTTTTCAAAACTACTTGATGAAGTGGCGGGATACTACCACAGGAATTCGGAAGCCGTCTATAAATGTTTGGGAAAGTCCGCCCGGCTGGATTCTTCTGGGGCGGGGCGATGTTTGAGGCCTTCGCGCTCGCCCATGTGGGGCGCTGAAGAGGTCGAAGTATCGGGGGCCGGAAATGGACAGGCCCGCTCGATGCGTCGGCGCACGAGCGGGCTTTACTTGCGACGGATGCGTTGATGGACGGAGGTCGGGAGTGAGTCGTCCGGAGCCGTTTTAAGAGGCGGACTCCGGATTCCGAAAGACGGTGTCTTCAATCTTGACGCCGTAGACGACCGACATCAACTGCGACTCCTCGACCTGCTTGTCCTCCATGTAGAGGACGGTGCGATAGGGGACGCGCGTGCCCTGCACGATGCGGTAATCGTGGAACGTCCGCTTGAATTTAACCGGAGCCGTTGCGCCCGCCGGGGTTTCGCTGTATTCGAGCCAGAGGATGCGGCCCGACTGCGAGCTGATGTAGAAGCGCGTGCGCCGCTTCTCTTTGTCATCGAGGTCGAGCATCCAGAGGTCTATCCCCTTCTGCTTGTCTTTGCCCGCGAAGCTGATCGTCGAGCCGTTCTCCTTGTAACGAAGGAGCGTCTCGATGCCATGACGGCTGTCGGCAAGGAAACCGCTCACGTCCTCTTCGCGCGGCGTGAAGGACGTGCCGCGCACCACGCCGAAGACGCGCCCATCGTTGAAGACCAACGTGTAGTCGAGCGTGGGCCGACGCTGGTCGAGACGGACTTTATCCTTCTCGAGTGTGTCGCCGCGCTTAAAGCTGCGTTCGTAGGCGATCTCCTCCGTGCGCCCGTCGTCGGTGGTGCGGGTAATGCGCCCGCGCTCGACCCCCGTGCGCCTGATCTGCACCAGTCGCTCGCGCGCCCCGAAGACCAGCACGACGGTCTCGGCCACCTGCTCAGCCGTGGGCGCGGCGCCGCCCTTTTTTTGCGTGGCGGACGCGCTGCGGGCGGACGTGGGTCCCGCGCCGGCCAGCATAATTGCGGCCAGCGTCAAAATCCAAAAGCGTCGTAACACTAAGATTGTCTCCTTCAGCACTCGAATGTTGGCGACCGGCGCGCCCGTCCGCGGCGGCTCGAATAGGAGAGGTCGGCCATAGTCTTGCCGATAATTGTAACACAGGCGTACTCGGGCCGGGCTCCCCGGAGAGAGCGGAAGGCGCACGCGCCCAGAACTGGAGCAAACTAGGGTTGAGGCGTTGGTCGAGGCCGGAATTTCAGATAGAACTCAGTTACACCAAGAGCAATAGTAGCCAAAAGGACAATTGCAGCGAAGGCCCCTTTGTTGTATTCAGCAATTCGCCAAGCAATACCACGAATGATTTTAAGCATTAATTCGCTGACCAAGAATAATAAAGGGTAGTGATTCAGAATTTATGATGCTGATGATTTCTATGGTGAAAGAAGAGCTTGATCACCGCTTCATCCATCTCATCGGTCTTTGAAAAGCAGATCGTTCGCCGTTGCCACCGCTTCAAGCGCGTGCGAATCGTTAAGTTGTTTCTCTCAATGCGTTGTGTGCCTACTTTGCCAATCCAATGCCGATGCGAGGGGATGAGTTTTGCATAAGAGTCCCACCAGTCGGTGTAGAAGCGCGTGATCCGACACCGCTCTAATTTCTCCAGTAGCTGGCGGCACACTGCGTCCGTGCGCCGACCTCTGACGTATCCGATGACCTGTTTAGTCTTGGGAGAGAAAGCGTACCAGAGCCAGCTCTGATGCTTCTTCTTCTCAACAAAAGACCACATCTCGTCTACTTCGACATCCGCCAGACGTGCAGGCAACTCAGGTTCAGGCGTCAGAGAGGCTTGCTCTCGGATAACCTTGAGCACGGTGTTGATGCTGACAGATAAGACTCTGGTGATGTCACGAACGCCTGAGCCGTTCAAAGTCATCGGGACAATCAAAGATCGAATCTCAGGACGACAGCCTTGATAGCTGTAATGACGTATGAACTGGCGGCGACACGCCCGGCACAGGTACTTTTGTTTTCGATTACGAGTTGTGCCATTCTTGACC
>JAIVJM010000238.1 GCA_020199995.1 Acidobacteriota bacterium
GAAGGATGGAAAGCTCTGGGCCTTGATTGAGTGGTTCGAGTTTGATCCCTTAGAGGAAGTCTCGGAGAACATCTTCAAGTTTCCCGACCGCGGACTCTACGACGGCGAGCGGCTCGTCTTCACGCGAGATGGCAGAGGACGAGCGACGCAGGTCGTGGCAGCGAATGTCACCTTTAAGCGCCGGCAGGTTGGCCCAGAAGAAGGCGCTCAGCAACTTCGCATCACCCCCGTGAGGCCGGTGAAGGAGCTGCTCAGAGAGGCGCTTGCCTCGCAGCCGCCGAAGGAGAACGGGGAATTCCGCCAGCCGGATTTGGTGGAACTCGCCAAACTCGACCCCACGATCAAGCTCGACATCCGGTACGCTTCGACCAACAACTTTCTCGGCACCGTCTTTTACTCCGAGCCGCGCGCATTTCTGCAGCGGCCGGCCGCCGAGGCGCTCCTTCGCGCGCACCGCAAGTTGAAGGAGTCGGGCTACGGTTTGCTCATCCACGATGCGTACCGGCCCTGGTACGTGACCAAGGTATTCTGGGATGCCACGCCAGAGGACAAGCATGTTTTCGTCGCCGATCCATCGAAGGGCTCGCGTCACAACCGCGGCGCTGCGGTCGACCTCACCCTCTATGACCTGAAGACCGGCAGGCCCGTGGAGATGGTGAGCACATATGACGAGACGACTGACCGCGCGTACCCGGACTACCCCGGCGGCACTTCGCTTCAACGCTGGCACCGCAGACTCCTGCGCGACGCGATGGAGTCGGAGGGCTTCACTGTCTACGAGGCCGAGTGGTGGCACTTCGATTACCAAGACTGGCGGAAGTACCCGATCACGAACGTGCCGTTTGACCGGATCGGAACGACAAAATCGTTTGGTGACCGCGCGACTTTTACGGATCGGCGGTCTGTTCGACAGTAGCGTTAGTCGCGGCGGCCTCCCCGTATCCGATAGTCATTCTGCGAGCGTGTCTTGCGGGTGATCAGCTTCGCGCAAAGCGGCAAGCTGTGTACACGAATCGTCCGCGCACCCGCCCGCTTGCGCCTCCTGACAAGCTTCTTCATATCGCTTCTCACGCCCCCACATGTGTATTCGGGAGGGCAGACCTCCACATCCCTTATCCCGCACGCGCTACGATCTTATTCCGCAACACGCCGCGCTTTGAGCGCGCGGTTTGATGATCGCCTCGGCGAAGCGCTCCATCTCTTCGAGTTGCGGGCTGCATTGGAGCAGGAGAAGATCAATGCCGGCCCGCTCGAATTCTTCGACGCGCGCCGCCACCTGCTCGGGCGTGCCTACCAGTCCCGAACGGAGTCCGCGGTTCGAGACGCAGTAGTCTTCGAGCGAGAGGCGCTGCTCAAGCTTCGTGCCCGCGAGCCACTGCTGGTAATTGCCGTAGCCCGCCGCCGACTCTCGCACGTCCGTGATGCGCTCGATCTCCCGCCGCACCTCCGCTTCGCTGTCGCGCACGATTGCGTAAGCCGCCACCCCGTACTTCATCGGGGGGAGTTTGAGCGCAGCGCGTCTGCGCTCCATGTCCGCGATCTTCTCGCCGACGCGTGCCGGCTCGTCGCCGTGCATGACGTATGCGTCGCAGCGCGCGGAGATCATCTGCTTCGCAGCCTCCGACTCGCCGCCCGCGTAGATGACGGGGCGCGGGCGCGTGAGGGGCTTCGGTTGAAGCACCATGTCCTCGACGCGGTAGTATTCGCCCGCGAACGAGAAGTGATCCTCGCGCCACGCGCGGTCAACCACCTCGAGCCACTCGGTCGTGCGCGCGTAGCGGTCGTCGTGCCGCTCGAAGCGCACGCCGTACTTCTTCGCCTCATCTTCCCACCAAGAGGAGACGACGTTCAGGGACAGGCGACCGCCGTCGCCGATGTGGTCAATGTTCGCCGCCTGCTTGGCGAGCAGCGCCGGGTTGTGGAAGGTCGGGCGCACGGCGACCATCAGCTCAAGTCGCTCTGTCACGGCGGCGAGCGCCGCGGCGGTTGACCACGCGTCGAGCGAAGGCGCGTCGACGCCCTTGATGTCGTTGAGATTCAATTCGGCGACGAGCGTCAGGTCGTAGCCGATCTCTTCGCTGCGCCGCGCGAGACGGCTGACGTAGTTCCACGTCGCCTCCATCCCCTCGTCCTCAACATTCCTCAGCCAGCCGCCGAAGACCGGGAGCCAGTATCCGTAACGCATTCCGCCACCTCCTCTTCGAGAAAATCAACGAGTCGCGCGTGCGGATCGAACCCGACGACAGCCTCCGCGTCGGCGACGAAGTTCGAGAGCGCGTTGATGTCGTAGAAATAGACCGAGCCGTCGCGGTCGTCCGTGATGTATTCAACGCCGCCGAGATCGAGGCTGCCGCGCGCGGCGATCCGCTCGACCGCCTCGACGATCTCGCGCGGCGGCGTGTAAGCCTCGACGCGCAAACCCTTCTTCGGCGCGTCCGCGAGACAGACTTCAAAGTCCTGCCCGCCTCCACGCCGTTGCTGCTGTTGTCCCTGCCGCCGCTCTTCCTCGCGCTCGACCTGACAGATTTCCGCAGGGCAGAGGTTGAAGCTCTCGCCCGCCGTCGAGACCTTGATGGCGTAGAGAAACTTCCCCGCGAGCGTCTCGGCGCGCGTGATGTGGCCACCGCGCGCGGGGATGAACTCCTGCACGAGCGCCGTGCTGTCTAGGCCTAAATCTATGAGTCCGTCTTCGGCTGCGCTCTCCAGTTGGCGCGGCGTGTCGAAGCGCACCACCCCCGCGCCGCGCCCTCCGATGTTCGGCTTGACGATGACGGGGAAGCGAAGTCCACGCGCCGCGCTCACAGCCTCCGCCGCGTGGTTGAAGACGCGCGTGCGCGGGTGCGCGAGTCCGAGCGTGTCGAGAAGGACGAGCTGCGCCGCCTTCGAGGTCTCGATGACGAAAGAGTCGCAGCCGTTAACAACCCGCACGCCTTTGCGTTCGAGGTGCGCGAGGTACGCGCGCGTGTAGAAGATCGCGTTCGCGTGACCGCGCGAGGAAGCCGACGCGCTCATGCGGTTGAAGAGGACGGGGAAGCCCGGCTCGTCCGCAGAAGGATCGAAGCTGTGGCGTGCCGCGTCCATGCGGACGTATGGCGTGCCGCGCCGGTCGAGTTCCGCAAAGAGCGGGCGGAACCATTCCTGGTGTTCGTAGTAGATCGCGATCTGCGTTGGGTCGTGGCTCATGTCTTCCTCCAAGATAAGAAAAGAGCCGCTCAAAATCTTTGAGCGGCTCTCGTGTTAGTGCGTCCTAAACTTAGTCTATGACGGACACCATTCCCGCTCCTTTGTTCGCAGCCGATAGCACATACAACACATGACGCGCGCCGCAGCGCACCAGCGCGCGCGTTCGTGGTTTGCGACTCTGACCGGAGAAGTGGGTGAATGGCTCACGTGCATGAAACTGTAGTGACCCCGCTCGTAAACTGTCAAGGCGAAACCGGCGATGCGCGGGTGGAGAGCGGCGGACGACGCTGTCGAAATTCTTCCGCCCGACGCCGGTGCTGTTTCGGCGTCGGCTTATTCAATCGGAGTTAATTACAGAGCGGTCAAACGATGAAGAACTTCTTGACGGGGGTTCCGGGGAAATGGAATCACTCTGCCGCGGCAGAAGCCGCCGCGAAAGCCTCGGCGAGTGTGAAGCGCCCTTCGTAGATGGCGCGCCCAACGATGACGCTATCCACGCCGGGCGCGCCCGCCGCCGCTTTCTCCAGCCGTTCGACGTCCGCCAGCGACGAGACGCCGCCGGAGGCTGTCACTCTCACGCCAGACTCGCGGGCCACAACGCACGTCTGCTCGATGTTGACGCCGCCTAATATCCCGTCGCGCGCGATGTCCGTGTAGACGATGCGCGCGACGCCGGCCGCGGCGACGCGGCGCGCCAGCTCAATCGCAGACAAATCTGCGTCCCGCTCCCAGCCGCGCGTCCTGACCAGCCCGTCCCGCGCGTCAATGCCGACCGCGATGCGGCTGCCGAACTGCTGCACGAGGCTTTCGAGAATCTCCGGTGATTCGACGGCGAGCGTGCCGACGACCACGCGCGCCGCCCCCTCTTCGATCAACTGCTCGACGCCGCGGGCGCTTCTCAGTCCGCCGCCGAACTGGACGGGTATGCGGACGGCCTGAATTATCCGCCGCGCCACGTCACGGTTGAGCGAGTCGGCCTCGTCGAAGGCTCCGTCAAGATTTACCACGTGCAACATCCGCGCTCCCTGTGCCTCGAAGTCGCGCGCGACTGCGACAGGATCATCGCCGTAGATTTTCACTTCGGCGCGCCGTCCCTGCGCGAGGCGCACGCAGCGTCCCTGCCGCAGATCGATAGCGGGGATAATCAACATCACTAACCTCAAGCCTCCCGGATCGTCTCCATTACGCTTTCAAACAACGCGCCGTTGGTGGAGACGGCGTTGCCGCCCCGGATCGTGCGCCGCCCGTCCCAATCGGTAAAAGTCCCTCCCGCCTCTTCGACGATGGGCAGGAGCGCCGCGCAGTCCCAGACGTTCATGACGGGGTCGAGCATCACGTCGGCGCGGCCCGTGGCGACGAGGACGTGCCCGTAGCAGTCGCCCCACGTGCGGCGCGCGGCGGCGCGGGCTTGCAGCCGCTCAGCCGCCGCGTCGAAGCCGTACCTTTGGCACGTCCCGAAGTCGGTTGCGAGCAGCAGCGCCTCGTCGAGCGAGCGCACCGCGGAGACGCGCGCAGGCTCTCCGTTCAGGAAGCAGCCCAACCCGCGCGCCGCGTGGATCATCTCGTTCAACGCGGGCAGGTTCGCCACGCCCAGGGCTACCTCCCCTTCGATCTCCAACCCGAGCAGCACGCCGAAGAGCGGCACGCCGCGGACGAACGAGTAGGTGCCGTCAACGGGGTCAATGATCCAGCGCCGGTTCGACGCGCCCTCGCGCTCGCCCTCCTCCTCGCCGAGAATCGAATCGTCGGGAAACGACGCCTCGATTGAGCGGCGCAGGTGGCTCTCGGCTTCGCGGTCGGCCGCGGTGACGAATGATCCATCCCGCTTGCGCTCGGCGACGAACGCGCCCCGGAAATAACCGCGCGTAATCTCGCCCGCCTCGCGCGCGAGGCGCACGGCGAAATCCAGCAGCTCTTGCAACTCGCTAGAATCTACTTTCATCGCCGGCTTCCTTCTCCCCGGCGGCGCGCCAATTCGCGCCCGACCTCGTCCGGGTGGACGCCGCGCTCCACGAGCATCACGACGAGGTGATAGAGAAGATCGGCCGTCTCCGACGCGAGCGCGCCGCCGTCGTCGTTCTTCGCGGCGATGACCGTCTCCGTCGCCTCTTCGCCGACCTTCTTGAGAATTTTATCCAACCCGCGGTCGAAGAGGTAAGAGGTGTAAGACCCCGCCGGCCTCTCCCTCCGCCTCGACTCGACGGTGAAGTGCAGCTCACGCAGCGCCCGTCCGAGCTCGGACGATTCTTCGCTCAGCTCGCCTTCGTCCGCGCCTTCCACACGGTTGTGGAAGCAGGAGGGCTCGCCGGTGTGGCAGGCCGGCCCGGCGGGCTCGACCAGCACCGAGAGCGCGTCGCCGTCGCAGTCAACTCTCATCCGGACGACGCGCTGCGTGTTGCCCGAAGTACCGCCCTTGTGCCACAACTGCGCGCGCGACCTCGACCAGAACCACGTCTCCCCGGTCGAGAGGGTGCGCCTGATGCTCTCCTCATTCATGTAAGCGAGCAGCAGCAGAGCGCGCGTCTTCGCGTCCTGCACGACGGCGGGCACGAGTCCCCGCTCGTCAAACTTGATCTCTTCGATACGCATTTTCATCTGACGACGATCCCCCGCGCGCGCAAGTCTTGTTTCACTTCCGCGATCTTGAAATGCCCGAAGTGAAAGAGCGAAGCGGCGAGCACTGCGCTCGCGCCCCCCTCCGTCAACGCCTCTGCAAAGTGTTCGAGACGACCCGCGCCCCCGGAAGCGATGACGGGTATTTTGACGGCAGCGCCCACGGCGCGCAGCAGTTCGAGGTCGTAGCCGTCGCCCGTGCCGTCCGCGTCCATGCTCGTCAGTAGTATTTCGCCCGCGCCTAACGCTGCGGCGCGCGCCGCCCACTCGATGGCATCAAGTCCTGTGCTCTGACGCCCGCCACAGGTGAACACCTCCCAGCCGCGCGAAGGGTCGCCGTCTTCTCTCCGGCGCGCGTCAATCGCCACGATCATGCACTGGCTGCCGAATGTCTCCGCGCCCTCGCGGATCAGTTCCGGCCGCACGACCGCCGCCGTGTTGAGCGAGACCTTGTCAGCCCCGGCGCGCAATACCGCGCGAATGTCTTCGAGAGAGTTGATCCCGCCTCCCACGGTGAAGGGGATGAAGACCTCGTCCGCCACGCGCCGCACCAGATCGATGATGATGGCGCGCTTGTCGCTCGAAGCGGTGATGTCGAGGAAGACCAGCTCGTCCGCGCCCTCTGCGTCGTAGCGTCGCGCCTGCTCGACCGGATCGCCCGCGTCCGCGAGCGACGCGAAGCGCACGCCTTTGACCACCCGCCCGCGGTCAACGTCGAGACACGGAATGATTCGCTTCGCGAGCATCGTCAGTCACCGTAAATTATTCGCGCCCTCCGCGAAGTTACGCAGCAGACGCAGCCCCGCCGCCTGACTCTTCTCCGGGTGGAACTGCACGCCGCAGACCGCGCCGCGCGCGACGACCGAAGCGTAAGCGACGCCGTAATCCGTCTCCCCGATGGCGTCCTCCGCGTCATCCGTCTCGCAGTAGTAAGAGTGGACGAAGTAGAAGAACACTTCGTCTTCGATTCCCGCGAAGAGCGCGTGTCGCTTTTTCGCCCTGACCTGATTCCAACCGACGTGCGGGACACGAAGTCGCGCGTCGAAGCGGCGCACGCGCCCCTTCAGCAGCCCCAAGCCGACGCTTCGCCCGAACTCTTCCGACTCCTCGAAGAGCATCTGCATCCCGACGCACACGCCCAAGAGCGGCACGCCCGCCGCGACGCGCTCGCGCACGAGCCGGTCGAAGCCCCGTGCGCGAAGCGCGCTCATGCATGCCCCGAACGCGCCGACGCCCGGCAGCACGAGCGCGTCGGCCTCGCGCAACACACGCTCGTCGTCGCTCACGACCGCCGAAGAGCCGGCCGCCGCAAACGCCTTCTCAACCGAGCGGAGGTTACCCACCCCGTAGTCTATGATCGCCACGCGCGTCAAGGTTTTAGAGCACCCCCTTCGTGCTGGGGACGCCGCCGACGCGCGGGTCGCGCTCGACCGCCTGACGCAGCGCGCGCGCCGTCGCCTTGAACGTGGCTTCGAGGATGTGATGTGTGTTGCGACCGCGCAGCAGATCGATGTGGAGGTTCAGGCGCGCGGCCTCGGCGAAGGAGCGCCAGAAGTGCTCGGCCAGCTCGACCGAAAAGTTACCGATCATTTGTCGCCGCGCCTCGACTTCATAGACGAGATAGAAGCGACCCGAAAGATCGACGACGGCACGGCACAAACTCTCGTCCATCGGCACCAGCCCCGCGCCGTAGCGCGTGATGCCCCGCTTGTCGCCGAGTGCTTCGGCGAGAGCTTGACCGATGCTGATGGCAACGTCTTCGACCGAGTGGTGGTCGTCGATGTGAAGATCGCCGCGGCACTCCAACGCGAGGTCGAAGAGCGCGTGACGCGCGAACAGTTCGAGCATGTGATCGAGAAACGGCACGCCCGTCTTGATCTGCGAGTCCCCGCCCCCGTCGAGCGTGAGCGAGACGCGCACGTCCGTCTCCTTCGTCCGCCTGTGAACAGCGGCGGAGCGCACGTTCGTCTCCCGCGCCGCGTCCGGTTGCGCGTCGTTAGTTAAATTACTCATCATGCGAAAATCTCCCGGAGGGATGCGATGAGCAGATCGTTTTCGGCGGGCGTCCCCACGCTCACGCGGAAATACTCTTTGAGCATCGGGTAGCCGCTCACATCGCGGATGAGGATGTCGCGCGCCAGAAGCTCGTCGAAGACGCGGCGCGGCGCGACAGCGGAACGCACGATCATGAAGTTCCCGCGCGAGCGGACGGGCGCGAGTCCCGGCACGCGCGAAATCTCCGCGTAGAGGCGTTCGCGCTCGCCGACGATCTTCTCGACCAGCGGCTTGAACTGCGCCTCGTACATTTCGACCGCAACTTCGGCGGCTGTCTGCGACAGGGCGTTGAGGTTGTAAGGGAGGACGGCTTTCGCGACTTCGCGCGCCAGTTCGGGCGCGGCCAGCAGGTAGCCGACGCGCAGCGCCGCCATCGCCAACGCCTTCGAGAAGGTGCGGAGGATGACCACGTTCGGGTGTCGCTCCATGAGCGGCACCGCCGTCGCGCCCGCGAACTCGAAGTAGGCTTCGTCAACGACGATCAAACCCCGCGAGGCTTCGGCGAGCGCGGAGAGATCGTCGTTCGCCATCACGCAGCCGGTCGGATTGTTCGGTGAGCAGATGATCGTCAACCCGGGCTGTGACGTTTCAATCGCGCCGCGCAACGCCTTCAGGTCGTACTCGAATCCGGGCGTGAGCGGAACGCTGACGACTTCGCCGCCTAAGATCGTGGCGATCTGACGGTAGAGTGCGAAGGTCGGCTCACAGATGAGCACGCGCGCGCCCTCGCCCACCGTCACCATCATCAGGGCTTGAATCAACTCGTTCGAGCCGTTGCCCGCGACGACGCCGTCTCCCGCGCGAGCGCGTCGCTGGTCGTGATCAACATGGCTGAGGCGTCTTCGCCGTGCTCCGCCTGCGCGAGCAGGTCGGCGGCGATGAAGTCGGCGCGGGCGGTGTCGTCCGC
>JAIVJM010000002.1 GCA_020199995.1 Acidobacteriota bacterium
TCGTAGAGGACTGCCTCCTTGCCCGGCAGCTTGCGGAGGATTCGCCCGAGACGTTGGATGTGCTCGCGCGTCGAGCCTGAGCCGGAGAGAATAACGGCGACCGAAGCGTCAGGAATGTTGACTCCCTCGTTGAGGACTTTTGATGTGGCGAGCGCGAGCACCTCGCCCTCTTTGAAGGCTTCGAGCCACGCGCGGCGCTCCTTGATGCCGGTCTCGTGCGTGATGGCCGGAATCAGGAACTTCTCGGAGATGCGGTAGACCATCTCGTTCTCGGCGGTGAAGATCAGAACCTTGTCGCGGCGGTGACGCTGCAACAGCTCCGCGAGCACGCGCAGCTTCGAGTGCGTGCCGAGCGCGATGCGCTTCGACTCGCGGTAGGCCATCATCGCGCGGCGGCCCTCGCTCGTGCGCGCGCTGGCGGCGACGAACATCTGCCACCCGTGCATCCCGCCGAGCCCAATGCCCTTCTCGCGCAGAAAGGCGCGGAAGATTTCCCGCTCGCGGTCGTAGGCCGTGCGCTCCTCCGCGCTCAGCTCGACGCGCAGCCGCACGACGCTGTAGTCCGAAAGGTATTCGCCCGCCAGCTCGTGCGTCTCGCGTCGGTAGACGAAGGGGCCGATCAGTTGTTCGAGCATCGCCTCGGCGCCGTCGGCGCGCTCGGGCGTGGCCGTGAGGCCGAGGCGGAAGGGGGCGATTGAGAGTTCGGCGGCGTAGCGGTAGACGCTTGAGGGAAGGTGATGGCACTCGTCGAAGATGACGAGGCCGAATTGGTTGCCGAGCCGTTCCATGAAGCGGAAGGCCGAGGCGTAGGTCGTGACGGTGAGCGCGCCCGTCTCGAAGTAGCCGCCGCCGATCAAGCCCACCTCGGCCTGAAAGCACGAGAGCAGGAGGTCGTACCACTGATTCATCAGGTCAAGCGTGGGGACGACGACGAGCGTCGAGCGTTTGATTTGCTCGACGGCCATCTGCGCGACGAGGCTCTTGCCCGCTCCGGTGGGAAGCACGACCACGCCGCGCGAGCCCGCGCGCTTCCACTCGGCAATCGCCTCCTGCTGGTACGGACGCGGCTCGACGAGGAATTTGGTCGGGAAGTCGAACTCGTGGTAGGCGCGCGCGCGGTCTTCGTGCGGGACTCCAGCGCGGACGAGTTCCTTGAGCGCCTGCCGGTAACCCCACGCCGGCGCGCGCCAGCGCATGACGCGCTCGTCCCAGCGGAACACCGCGGGCACGCGCGCCTCGGCGTCCGCCCCGTCGAGCAGAAGCGTCCCCGAATCGAATCGCAGTACGAGCGGCGCGGCGTTCATTTCGACGGACAGATTACATCAGTTGAGGGGCCGTGCAGGAGCGAGCGCGCCGCTAAAACGGAATCTCGTCGTCCTCAATATCGGGCGCGCCGCCGCGACCGCCGTCCGAACTCGCCGCCGAAGTGTTCGCGGGCCGCGCCGACTGGTTGACGGGGATGCCCTCGACGCCCTGCGCGCTGTCGAGGAAATGGACGTCCGTCGCGTTCACTTCAAGCGTGTGGCGCTGCTTGCCCTCGCGGTCAGTCCACTCCTCGACGTGGAGACGGCCCTCGACGTAGGCCCGCCGCCCCTTCGTCAGGTACTTCGAGACCGTCTCGGCCTGCTTGCCCCAGACCGTAACCTTGAACCACGTGGTCACGTCCTGCTGCTCGCCCGACTTGTCTTTGCGGCGCTCGTTCGTCGCCATCGTGAATGAACAGACGGCGGTGCCCTGCGGCGTGTAGCGCATCTCCGGGTCGCGCCCCAGATTTCCGACGATAATCATCTTGTTGAAGGACATCTCTCTATCTCCTCATCTCTTTTTCTCGCCCGCCGGCGGGAATCGGGCGGCGTTACGTTGCAAGCGCGGCACATCGTACCACACACAACAGAGAGAGGCTAGAGGCTTGCGGCCACGGACTTATTCGGGAACCAGCCTCTAGCCTCTAGTCTCCAGTTTCGGCACTTCGACGGTCATGAAGTCGTGGGCCAGCTCCGTGTTGGGGAAGACGGCGCGGGCCTCGCGGAGCAGGTCGGCGGGTTCGACCATGTTGCCGGGGAAGTAGCGCGGGCTGAAGTGCGTCAGGACAAGCAGGCGCGCGCGCGCCTCTTGTGCCACGCGCGCGGCCATCGTGGCCGTCGAGTGCATGCTGCGCCGCGCGAGGTCTTCTTCCGATTCCGAGAAGGTCGCCTCGTGGATGAGGAGATCGGCGTCGCGCGCCAGCTCGACCGCGCCGCGGCAGTACATCGTGTCGGTGCAGTAGACGACGCTGCGGCCCACCTGCGCGGGGCCGCAAAAGTCCGCGCCGTCAAAGGCGCGACCATCGGGGAGCGTGACGCGCTCGCCGCGCTTGAGCCTGCCATAGAGCGGCCCCGAAGGGATGCCTTCGGCGCGCGCCCTCTCGATGTCGAAGTGGCCGGGTTTGTCCTTCTCGGTCACGCGGTATCCTTGTGCCGGGACGCGGTGCTTGAGCGGCGCGCAGTTAACGACGTACTCCTCGTCCTCGAAGACCCGTCCCGCCTCGATTGTGTGGAGGCCGAGCGGGTACGAGAAGTTGACCTCGGTGATGCGGCTCACCTCGCGCACGTACTCCTCGACGCCGCGCGGGCCATAGACGTCTATGCCGCGCGCGTGGCCAGACATCCCGCAGGTCGCCAGCAAGCCCAACAGCCCGTAGATGTGGTCGCCGTGCAGGTGCGTGATGAAGATGCGCGTGAGCTGGCTGATGTTGAGGTCGCTCCGCAGGAGCTGGTGCTGCGTCGCCTCGCCGCAGTCGAAGAGCCAGAACTCCCCGCGCTGCGGCAGGCGCAGCGCGACCGCCGAGACGTTGCGCGAGCGCGTCGGCACGCCCGAGCTGGTTCCGAGAAAAGTTATCTGCAAAATCCCCCCAAGCAGTGAGCAGTAAGCGGTGCGCAGCCAGCAGTGAGAACCTGAAATCTCAAATCTTGATGCCGGGTGCCGAAAACTGCTTACCGCTTACCGCTTACTGCTTACTTTTTTCTGCTTACTGCTCACTTCTTACTGACGTAAATGTTACCCTTGAGCCAGAAGCGCCAGGGCTTCTGCGCGTACTCCTCCGCGTAGGCGATGCCGATGCGCGGCCCCGCCGCGATCTGTTCGGGAGAGATGAGCGCGCCTATGTCCTCAATCCAAACTCTTTTGCCCAGCAGGTCTTCACCGTCGAAACTGCGGTCAATGCCGAGCGCGCGGCACAGCTTGCCCGGCCCGCTCGTCAGCTCGCGGTCGCCCCTCGACGGGCGGCGCAGGCGCATCCATTCAATCCCCTCTTCGGGCTCCAGCGCGCGGACGAGGACGGCGTGCGGCTGGCCCTCGACGCCCGCGACGACGTTGAACTGGTGGTGCATGCCGTAGACGAAGAAGACGTAAACCGTGCCGCCGACGGCGTACATCGAACTGTTGCGCGCCGTCCGGCGATTCCCGTACGAGTGCGCCGCCTTATCGTCCGCGCCGAGGTACGCCTCGGTCTCGACGATGCGGCCCGAGACGCGCGCGCCATCCGCCGCAGGCACGACGAGCCGCTTGCCGAGCAGCGAGCGCGCGACTTCGAGCGCGTCCGTGCGCGTGTAGAAATCGCGCCGAAGCTTGAGCCTGCGGCGCGCGCCACTCGCCTTACTCGAACTGCTTTTTGAAGTCATCAAATTGCCCGCGGAGCGCGGCCACCTCGGCGCGCAGCGCTTCGACCTCGGATTCGAGCCGCGCGACATGCTCGTTCTCGGCGCGGACTTCGAGCGTGGCCGCCTCGGGCCGCGGCTCGGCGCGCGGCGGCTCTTCGATTGGCGGCGTGCCCATCAGCAGATGCGCGTAGCGCGAATCCTTCCTTCCGGGCTGCCGCGGGAGTTTCAAGACGAGCGGCAGCTCTTCTCTCCCCGCCAGACCTTCGAGCGTGGCCTCGACCTCGGCGAGGTCGTCGAAGCCGTAGAGGCGGTTCGTGCGCCCGCGCAGCTCGCCGACGGTCTGCGGCCCCCGGAGCATCAGCGCGCACATCAAGGCCAGCTCAGGCGGCGTGAGGTGTAAATTCTCGACGCAGACGTGCTTGTACTTGGGCACGCGGCTGTCGCTGCCGTAGAAGACGTAGGCCAGATTCTTCTCGCGCAAAGTTTCGAGCGCGCGGGCCACCGTCCGCTCGTCGAACGAGACGACGGGGTCGCGGTTCGAGATTTGGTTGCACGCGTGCAGGAGCGCGTTGAGAGTCAGGGGATAATACTCCGGCGTCGTCACCTGCTTCTCAACGAGCGCGCCGAGCACCCGAACTTCCGCCTCGTTCAAAAGAGCGTCCACAGTTTTAGAGTCCCCCGGATTCTGGATAAGGGCGCGGCGCAAGCGCGCGCGGCCCGCGCCCTCAGAATTTCATTGACACGGTCTCACGGTCAAGTGTATAAGCCACGACGTTTCGAGGCTTCCGTCAACGCCGTCCGTC
The DNA here is from genome assembly GCA_020199995.1 of Acidobacteriota bacterium. GTDB lineage: Bacteria > Acidobacteriota > Blastocatellia > Pyrinomonadales > Pyrinomonadaceae > JAIVJM01. The sequence goes on from JAIVJM010000002.1 coordinate 4,442, forward strand.
ATTTAACTTCACGCCGGAAACTTCCCGCGCCCTATCTTACTCCAAACCTCTGCACGAAAAGGCGGCGGCGGCGGCAGGTGGGCGAGCAGCCCGGCCCCCCCGGCCCTCTTCCTGCCCGGGGCGCGCGCGGCGCTGACTCACATGCTTTCCACCCGACTCACAAGACTTGCGACCCAAGAGGCATAAACCATGAGCCAGAGCGAATCCGTAGAGAAAGCGCAGCGCATCCTGCGCGGCCAGAGCGCCAATGACCCCGCCGAGATGCTGCAACTCGCCAAAGCGCTGATGAAGGAGAAGTCTTTCACCTACGCGCGCCGTATTCTGGGCCGCGCGCTGAGCGAGACGAGCATCAACGAAAGCCATAAGCTCAAGCGCCAAATTCACCAGAAGGCCGCGGTCTGCACTTACAAGGACATGGACCTCCCCGCCGACACGCGGCTCGACCGCGCGCTCGACCTCCTGCGCGCGACCGACGACCTCGCCACCACCACGGATCAGGAGACGCTCGGCATCGCCGGGGCCGTCTACAAACGCAAGTGGGAAGTAGACAGCCAGAAGCAGCAGCTCGAACGCTCGCTCTTCTATTACCTGCGCGGCTACGAGCAGGGCGCGCAGAAAGATCAGGGCTATACGGGAATCAACGCCGCCTTCGTCCTCGACCTGCTCGCGCATCAGGAGGCCGAGGACGCGAAGAAGGCCGGCTTCGTCTCGCTCGTCTCCGACGAGCGGCGCGCGCGCGCGCGGCTCATCCGCGAAGAGATCATCGAGAAGGTCGAGCCGCTGGCGCGACAGCCCGGCACCGAGTGGCTGGCCGGCGAGTGGTGGTTCTACAGTACCATCGCCGAGGCCTACTTCGGCCTCGGGCCGCACGACGAGGAGGAACACGAGCCCGGTCATGAGGGCTTCTACCGGAAGGCCGTCGAGTGGCTGCTGGAGGGGAAGAAGAAGACCTCGCCGCCGGAGTGGGAGTACGAGACGGCGGCGCGGCAGTTGGCCGCGCTGGCGCGCCTCCAGAGCCCGCCGGGCACGACTGAGGTCAATCTGGCCGACTCGCCTCCGTGGCGCGCGCTGAAGATATTCCTCGGCGACAGCACGGCTGCCGTCAACAGCGCCTTCGTCGGAAAGATCGGGCTCGGGCTCTCGGGCGGCGGCTTCCGCGCCTCGCTCTACCACATCGGCGTGCTGGCAAAACTCGCCGAGCTCGACGTGCTGCGCCGCGTCGAAGTCCTCTCGTGCGTCTCGGGCGGCTCGATCATCGGCGCGCACTACTACCTCGAAGTCCGCCGCCTCCTTCAGTCCAAAGAGGACAAGGACATCACGCGCGAGGACTACATCGAGATCGTCAAATGCCTTGAGGAGGACTTCCTCCGGGGCGTGCAGACCAACGTCCGCACGCGCGTCGCCGCCGAGTTCGTCACCAACGTGAAGATGATGTTCTCGCAAAAGTACTCGCGCACGATGCGCGCGGGCGAGCTCTACGAGCGCGAGATTTTCTCGCGTGTTCAGGACGGCGAAGGCCACAAGGAGCGTTGGCTGAGCGACCTCATCATCAGGCCCGCAGGCGGGCCGGAGAATTTTTCGCCCCGGAACGGGAACTGGCAGCGCACGGCCAAGGTGCCCATCCTCATCCTCAACGCGGCGACGCTCAACACCGGGCACTCGTGGCAGTTCACCGCCCAGTGGATGGGTGAGCCGCCCGCCGGCATCGACAGCAAGATAGACGGCAACGACCGCTACCGGCGCATGTACTACTGGGAGGCTCCAGAGGGCCACCGGAAGGTGCGCCTCGGCCACGCGGTCGCCGCCTCGGCCTGCGTGCCCGGACTCTTCGAGCCGATTGTCTTAGACGGCCTCTTCCCCGAGCGCACCGTCCGGCTCGTGGACGGCGGCGTGTGCGACAATCAGGGCGTCGGCGGCCTCGTCGAGCAGGACTGCAACGTCATCCTGATCAGCGACGGGAGCGGCCAGATGGGTTCGCAGAACGAGCCGAGCCGGGGACTGCTCGGCGTCCCCCTGCGCTCGATGGACATCGTGCAGGCGCGCGTGCGCGCCTCGCAGTATCAGGACCTCAACGCGCGCAAGCGCTCGTCGCTCCTGCGCGGCTTCATGTTCGTCCACCTCAAGGGCGACCTCGACGTAGACCCGATTGACTGGGTTGATTGCCAGGACCCCTTCGACGCTTCGGACGACGCGCGGCCCGTCTCGCGGCGCGGCCCGCTGACGGGCTACGGCATCGCCAAGAGCGTCCAGCAGCAACTGGCGGCGGTGCGCACTGACCTCGACTCCTTCTCCGATGTCGAAGCCTACACGCTGATGACGAGCGCTTATCGGATTACCGAGCAGGCGTTCCGGCTGAAGTGCGTCGAGGGATTCCCGGAGCCGAAGAGTCCGCTGGCATGGAAGTTCCTCGAAGTCGAGGACGCGATGAGGTATCCGGGCAAGCGTTACCGGCATGTGCAGAAGCTGCTCGGCGTGAGCGGCAGCAAGGCCTTCAAAATCTGGATGCTCTCGACGCCGCTCAAAATCCTCGCCGCCGTTTTGGCGCTCGCCGCCGCCGCCTTCATCGTCTACGCCTTCATTCGCTGGCGTCACGAGCCCATCGTCCAGACCATCACGCTCGGGGCCGTCGGCATCGCCGTCCTCACTTACCTCCTCACGCAGGTCATCACGATGGTCGTGGGGAAGAACGCGATGAAGGTCATCAAGCTGCGCCAGACGCTGATCCGCATCGCCGTCGGGATGGGGACGGCACTCCTCGGCTGGCTCGCCGCGCGCCTGCACCTGCACGTCTTCGACCGAATGTTTCTGAGCCGCGGGAGCCTCAAAAACTTCAAGAAGCAGGAAGAATCCTGAGCACGACGTGGGTGGGCGTCTTTTTCATCCGCCTTACTTGCCGCCCTCCCGCGCGCGCCTCGGCCTCTCGATTGCCGAGAGGTTTTCATCGAATGTCTTGACGGCGTCGAGGATGGTCTCGGTCGCGCGGACGAAGAACTCCTGCGTGATGGTCCCGAAGTCGTCCGAAGGCTTGTGGTAGTCCTGATGGTCTTCGACGCCGAAGTAGACGAAGGGGATTTTTTCGCGGTGAAAAGCCTGATGGTCTGACTGCATCGTCCAGTCTTCGCTCTTCGGCTCGGGGCGGTCGTGCCCGAGCAGGAGCTTGACGGCGGCGCGCGCCGCGACCCGCTCGACGAGCGGCTTGAGCGATAGGTAGTGGTACGTCCCCGAGGCGTAAAGCTCGCCGCGGTCGCTGTGGCTGATCATGTCGAGGTTGATGTCGAGCGCGACATCGCGCTTCGCTGCGAGCAGCGACTTGACGAGCGTGCGCGCGCCCGCGCCGCCGCCCTCCTCGTTGTCGAGCGCCGCGAAGACCAGAGAGTTGTCCGGCTGCCGGCGGCTGAAGTGCGCGGCCATCGCGAGCAGCGCCGCCACGCCCGAGGCGTTGTCGTCCGCCCCATTGTAAACCTGCCCGCCCCGGCGCGCGCCCGCGCCCCCCCCGGCGTGCCCGCCCTGCGCCCCTCCATCGCATCGTCTGAAAGCACGCGCACATCCTCGAAGAGCTTTCCGGCGTCAATGATGCGCGACGAGGGAACGGCAGCGATCTTCAAGCCCTGTGGGGGCTGCGCCGTCTGGGCGCGGCACGGCGCGGCGAGCGCGAGCGCCAGAGTGATGATGGCAATGGTTTGATTCATGAATTTGATGGTCTCACCTCCCGAACCCGGCGCGCAAACATTGATGCCCCGCGGGCCGCGCCGGATGTCTCGCAAGCAGTCGGGGCGCGGGCGAGCCGATACGGAACGCTTTCACGTCAGACCGGAACGGTGTCAGATGCGAAGCATCTCTCTCATGCTTTACGCTGTCGCCGCCGTGACGCCGTCGGCGAGCCATTCGGCGTGCAGTTTTTCGATGGCGAGTTCTTTGTGTTTGGCCTCGACCTCGATCCACGGCACGCGGCGATAGGCCTCGGGCATCGCTTCGATGAGGTCGCTGTGTTGACGGTCGCCGAAGCGCGCGCGCCCATTCGAGATGTGTGCGAGCTGCCACTCGGGGTCGGCCCACGTCGTGCGCGCCGCCTCGACCATCTCGGCCACGCTCGGATGGTCGTAACTGTCGAGCTTCTCGTGGACGACGTGGTGGTGCGCGTCGAAGACCATCGGCACGAGAGCGCGCCGGCAGATGTCGAGAATCTCCGCGGCGCTGTAGATGTATTCATCATTCTCGAACGCGATGCGAGTGCGCACGCCCTCAGGCAGCCTTGCGATGTTCTCGACGAGCCGTCCGGCGCGCCCGCCCTTGCCGCCGTGAATTTCAATCAGCGCCCACGGGCTGCGCGGCTGCCCGAGCAAATCCAGCACGTGCGCGTGCGTCTCGAGAATCTTGAAGCTGTTGGCGACGGTCTGCGGCGAGTCCGAGTTGAGCACGACGAACTGGTCGGGGTGCAGCACGAGCCGGATGCCGCCGCATCGTCAGCGAACGGGAAGAGTCCCGAGGTCATGCGGTAGAGCCGCCATCCGCGCGCGAGGCAGAAGTCGAGCGCGAGGTTGAGGCGCGCGAGGTTGGCCGCGTACAGCTCGCGCAGCATGCGCTTCCGCTCAGGCTCCTCGAATTGCAGCAGCCGCTTGCGCGTCAGCGCGCGATACCTCACCTCGTCCGAGTGCGTGATGCAGACCAGCCCCAGACGCGGCTGCGCGTCTCCCCCTGCTCCCGCGTCGCCCGAATCTTTCGCCCGCCGAGAATCGTTTCGCATGCGCCTATGATAAGGGCCTTCTCTGTCTCATTGATAACGAAAGCGTCACGGAGTGATTGATTCAATTGACTCAACGATTCATCGGCTCATCGAGTCGTTTCTGCCCGGTTCAAATGAATGAATAAGTCAATCTTAAACCTCGACCGCCGGTCTCAGTCTCACGCCTTTTAAGTCCTCCGGCGCTTCCTGCTCGCGCTCGAGCGACGCGGCGGTGAGGAGGACGAGCGCGAGCCAGAGCAGGTCGGCGAGCAGCAGATGGACAAGCTGAAGCCAGACGGGGGCGGCGAGCGCCGCGTTCAGGAGGCCCACGCCGAGTTGCGCCAGCACCAGCGCCGTGACCGCTGCGGCGAGGCGTCCGGCCCACACGCCGGGGCGACTCTTGCGCGCGATGGCGGCAATCGCGATGAGGTACGCGCCGACCACGGCGGCGAGCAGCGGATGCAGTTGGTACTGGCGCAGGCTGAACATCAGTCGCGCCGTCGCCGACAAGTCCTCGCGCATCGCCTCTGCGGCGGCGCTTCCGGGAAAGAGCGTCGCGCCGAGCGCCGCCACCGCCCCACTCACGCCCAGCGCGAGCATCGCGAGGAGCGCGACATAGAGCTGCGCGCCGCGTGCCCCTTCGGGAACGCGCGGAAGACGCGGATGACGAGTGCCACCACCAGCAGGAACGCCAGACCGCTCGTGGCGCGGTGCGCGAACTCGATGAGGGTCTTCCCCCCCACGGCGGCGGCCTGCGGGACGACCTCGCCGTTGCACAGCGGCCAGTGGCTCCCGCAACCCGCGCCCGAGCCCGTCGCGCGCACGTAAGCGCCCCACAAAATCACCGCCAGATTGAAGCCCACGACCGCCCACGCAAAGGCCGCCAGCCGGCCAGTTTTTTTCGTCGAAGATTCCACGTTCCGGATCAGCTTTCGTTAAAGAGATGAAGGCGCGTTCGATTATAGCGAATCGCGGAGCGGAGTGAGGAGCGGAGAGCGGGGGCAAGCCCCCTTCCCGACCTTTGAGACAGCGAAAGCAGATTGCCTTCGCGGCAACCTTCAAGCTTCTACGTCTTGCAGGTCAGGAAAGGGGCTTGCCCCCTCTACGCTGTATTGTCACCAAGTTGGGGCTCATCCGCCGCGCATGGCCCGACGCCAGACGGCGGCCTCGCCTTCGCGCCGGATAAGCGCGACGACCTCGGAGAGGGCCGCGGCGTAGAGAGCGCGCGTCTCGTGCGACGTGGCCGCGAGCGCGAGCCCGCGCTCGATCTCTTCGACGGAGAGCCTGTGCTTCCCCGCCGAGCGCGCGAGCATGGCCCCTTCACCGGCGACGTGCGCGGCCAGACCTTCGAGGAGCCAGAGCGGCGCGCGCCCCCGGCCCAGTGTCTCAAGCGCGACGTGGACGAACTCGTGGCGCAGCGTCGAGGAGAGCACCCCGCGACGGCGCAGAACTCCGGTCGGCTGCGACTCGATGCGCCGCCCAACGGTCGAGGCGGCGACCCACGCGGGCTGCCCCGTCGAGGCCGTAAAATCGCCCGTCGTCTCGTGGACGTATAACTCGGTCGTTCCCAGCCCCGCAGTGTTGACGCCCGCGCCCTCCAGTCGCCCCAGCACGTCGCGGCGCGCGCCCTCCAGCGCGCTCAGCATCGCCTCGACCTCGCGGCGCGCGACGCGCGACGGATAGCTCACGCGGAAGTGCTCGCCCGCAAGCGTCAGGCGCGGCGCGCGTCCGCGTGCTCAAGTCGGTCAATTCTCTGCTCCTGTCCTCCCACCACCACTCCGGGGAAGAACTGGCCGACGATCTGCTGGTACGAAGCGCCGCGCCGCGCGAGGACGTGCGCGCCCGACTGGCAGAGGCCGAGGCCGTGGCCGAAGCCGCTGCCGCGGAAGACGAAATTACCGCCGACGCGCGCGACCTCGAAGCGCGAGCTTTTGAGGACGTTCCAGCCGAGCGTGCGCCCGACGATGATCTTGAAGTCCCAGCCCCGGACGATGCGTCGGCGCTCGCCTTCGAGCGCGACCTGCTCGGCGCGGCCCGTCGCGTCGCGCCGCACGACGCGCACGTCACCGAGTTGCGCGCCCACGTCGCTGCGCCGGTCGGCGCGCACGGCCCTCAACAGCTCCGACGCCCGAATCACATCCCGCCATGCGCTGTAGGCAGTCCCCGCGCAGAAGTCGTCGCGCACGCCGCGCAGGTGCGCGGGAACCGAGGCCGCGCCCCAGAGCGTCCTCATGTTCGCCGTCGCGCCGCCGCACGACGCGCTGAAGTAACTCTCCGCCAGCCGCCCCTCGCGGTCGCGCAGGACTTCGCCCGACGTCTCGCTGACGGCGCGTCGGAGTAGCTCATAGAAATCGGGGCGCGCGCTCCCGTCGCCGACGCTCAGGTATCTCTGGCAGTGCGTGCTGGCGCAGAAGTCGAAACCTTCGCGCGTGTGGCGGCGCAGATTTTTGAGCGCGTAGGTGCGGCTCACGACCGCCTGCGCTTTCAAAGCTTCCGGCTCCGTCTCGGTGCTCGCTTCAGCCGCCAGCACGCCGAAGACGTACTCGTCGAGCGGCAGCGCGAGCGTACGGTCGGCGCGAGAGAGGTGGACGCGTACGACGCGCGCCGCGCCCGCCGCGACGCCCGCCTGAGCGTCCCGCTCCGCTTCCGACGCGCTCGCACCCGCGCCGCTTGTCGCGCCCGCGTCGTCCGTCGCACCCGCGCCGCCCGTCTGCTTCAAAGACTCGACGGCGGCGCGCCGCGACTCCTCGATGCGCGCGTGCGTTTGAAAGATTAGGCGCGCGAGTTCGGCGGCCTCCACGCCGTGCCCTCGCTTGAGGAGGACGAGGACGGCGAGTCCGACCGACTCCGGCGTCACGCCGCGCTCCGCGTCCCCCCCGGCGTCGAGGCCGACGAACCACCCCTGCGTGCGGAAGTCGCCGGGCGGCGTCGAAGTGCCGGTCTTGCCGAAGACATAGGCGGGCAGCGTGTTGAGGTCGGCGCGCGCCGCCGTCCCGTAGGCGACCGCGCCGCGCATCCCTTCGACGAGCAGCGCGCGTTGCTCCGGCTCGATTTCGACGCGGGCGCGCTCGCGAGGGCTGAAGCCTGCGGACGGCGCGCGGCGCGGCGCGTAGAGATGACCGCCGTTAAAGAGCGCCGCGTAGGCCGCGACGAGCTGCGCGGGGGTGACGAGCAGTTGCTCGCTCTCGCCGAGCGCGTCCGCCACACGCCAGCGGTCGCGCGCGGGCAGACGCCCCGCGGCCTCCCGCTCGGCGACGCCTCCCGTGCGCACGCCGAAGCCGAACGAGGCGAGCGTGCGCGTGAAAGACTCGGCGTCCAGACGCTCGCCCGCGTGCCCGAAAAAGTAGTTGCACGAGTAGGCCAAAGCCTGCGTGGGGCCGAAGGCGGTCTTGGAAGGCGCGTGCGCGCAGGTAATCTTGAAGTCTTCGTGTTTGAAGGATTGATGACAGAACGTGCGCGACTCCGCGCCGAGGACTCCCGCGCGCAGGGCGGCGAGCATCGTGAAGGGCTTGATGGTCGAGCCCGGCGCGAAGCTCTCTTCGTAAGCGAGCCGCGGGTTGACGACCGCGCGCACGCGCCCCGTCCGCGCGTCCAGCACGAGGATCGTCCCCTCGCGCGCGCCGAGCGCCGAGAGGGCCGCGCGCCTCAACGTCTCGTCGGCCTCGTCTTCGCCCGGCGCGGCGACGGCGGCGGCCATGCCCTTCGACGACGGTGCTTCTTCACGCGCGCCCGGCAGCGCCCACGCAAACAGCAGCGTCGCGCACAGGCAGGCGTGCGCGAGCCCGTGCGGCGCGCGCGCGGGTCGAAGGCCCGACGCCGACGCCATCAGGCGCGCGAGCGAGCGCCGCGCGGCCAGCGCCGACCATTCAATTTTCCGGCGCTGGTTCATCAATGATCTTCACGTCCGAGACGAAGCGCCGGTAGTCCGCGAAGGTGCGCTTGAAGCGGACGCGCGGCTCTCGCGCGCCCCGGATGACCCTCAGAGATTCGTAGTATTCCGGCAGGAGCAACTCCTGTTCCGGGTCTTTGAACGGCACGCGCCGGAAGCTCATCGTGTGCTCGGCGCGGTCGAGCCTGAGCTTGCGCTTCGGGCCGAAGCGCGCGAAACCGGCGCTGAACAGGCGCGGCGACTCGAATGCGTAAGGCTCGACGAGCCGCGAGGCGGTCTGGAGCACGTCGAAGTTTTCGGCGTCCACCCAGAGCGTCCCCTTGTAGACGCCCCACGCCTTCGTAGGCGAAGACGAGGCGCGCTCGATACTTCGGCAGGAGGAAGGTGAGCGGGTCGGCGTAGCTCGATCCGGGCGCGCCGCACTTGTCCAGCTCTTCCTTCTGCTTCGAGGGCTTGACGACCTTCCCGTTAATCGACCTGAGCCGCCTGATTGCCTTGCCGTAGAAATCCTGCTCGTCCTTCGAGCGCTGCTCGCGCAGCACAACGTTATGGAAAACGTACTCCTTCGACTTGTCCTTCGCCGTCAGGTCGTCATTCACCTCTTCGGCCCGGAGCACCTCTGTGAAGGCGATGCTGAACATCCCGCCGAGGTATCGCTCCACGCTCTCGCCGACGCGCGCGAGGATGAAGTCGAGCCGCGCGCCATCCCCCTCCGGCTGCCGCTCCGGGCCCGCCGTCTGCGCAGACGCTTCGACGCAAAGCAGCCCCGCGAGCAGAAACGTCGCGAGCAATTCCCGGTTAATACTTCTCATCGCGCCTCTTTCTTTTTTCGCGCGCCAACGGCCCGCATCCATTTACGCTTGCTGCGGCACCTCCTCGACGGCGGCGCTCTCATTCACGGCGACCGGCTCCGTCGTGACGCGCGCCAGCGCGCCGAGCGTGACGGCCCAGCCCCAGAGCGTGAAGACGAAGGCGAGCGCGAGTCGGAGGCCGAACAGCAGCACCTCGGCCCACGCGCCCTTGACCGGCGTGCGCGTGAAGAGGACGAAGTACGGCATGAGGCCGAAGACGAAGAAGCCCACGGCGTAGACGAGCACGGAGGCCGGCGCGAAGGCGCGGGCCGCGACGCGGTGCGCGCCCCTGAGCGTCGCCTTGAGGCCGTCGCGCGCCACCGCGAGCCACAGCCCCACCGCGACGAGCGGAAGCACGAAGCCGAGCAGCGTCAGCCACAGGGACGAGAGCGCGAGCGCGGCCTGCAGGAAAAAGAACAGGAGCGGCGCGAGGAGGACGGCCAGCGCCGAGAGCGCGAGCTGCCACACGCTTGCCACCCCCGTCTTGAAGAAGACGTAGAGCGCCGCGAGCAGCGCCGCGTAGAGCACGTTGAGGACGAAGAGAGCGCGCCAGTTGCGCAGCAGCCCGCGCGCGGAGCCGCCGAGGGCGTTGAATGCGTTTTTAATCATGCTCGTTCACTTATCGAGAATCGTCAGCGCGCCGCTCGCGGAGTTGGCGCGCACGTCGGGCTGGTACATCAGCTCGACGCGCGCGGGGGCGACGCGGAACTGGCCCGGAACCTGCACGCGCATCGCGTACTGGAAGAGCGCCGAGCCGTCGAAGTGGTTGAGGAAGAGGGCGGAGCGGTTGTCGCGGAACTCGCGCCCGCTGTAATAGTCGCTCCAGTCCTTCTCCGCGTAGTTGAGGTTGATGCCGCTGACCTGTTCGACCTGCTCGCAGCCAGCCGGGATCGGGTCTTCGATCAACAGGTATTCGGCCTTCTCCCCCTCGACCCTCAGGCGCGAGACGATGATGTCGCCCGAGCGAACCTCGCCCGAGAGCGGCTCGACTTTCCAGCCGAGCGAGCCTTCGTCGCCTTCAGCCACGCGCAGACGCATGTACTCGCGCGTGAGCTTGAGCTGCGGCAGAGATTGCGCCGCCGTCTGCTCCTCGTTTGTGTGATGCACGAGAGTCGTCGAAAGATAGAGCATCCCGCGCCCGCGCTTGACGATTCTCAGCTCGTTCGCGCCTCCCACCTCGCCGCCGCGCCGCTGGATGACGAAGGTCTTCGCGCCGGTCGCCTCCGCCGTAGTCATCTGCTGCGCGAGCACCTGCGCGCCGTTCAGATAGACCTCGACCGAGTAGTCGGGCGAAAGCTCCTGACTCACCTTGAGGTAATCCACGAGGCCGTAGATGGCGAAGGCCGTCTCCTTCGTCGAGAGCCAGTAATAGCCGTGCCGCCGGCTCTTGACGAGCCAGCGCGCGGCCTTCGGCAGGAGTTCGCTCCGCGGCGAGATACGGGCGAGCGCCTTGACCGAGAGCGCCGTGGCCTCGACGCCCCCCCAGTTGGCCCCGACGCCTCCAGCCTTCGCCGTCCGCTCGATGTCCGAGGCGACCGTCAGCGCGCGCTTCGCGTCGCCGCGCTCTTGCAGCGCGAGCGCCAGCAGCGCGCGACCGTATGGAGACAGCTTGCCGCGATTGTTGAAGAGGTCGTTCAAATGCCTCGCGTCCATGTCACCGCTCGCGGCGAGCGCATAAGTCATGTACGCGCGCCCATCCTGATCCAGCTCCTTCCCGTCATCACTCTTCCCTGCTTCGAGCATCACGCGGAGCTTCTCGCGCCCCTTCTCGACGCGCGGCTCTTCAACCGCGTAACCGGCGCGGCGCGCCTGCGCGAGGCCGTCCACGACGTAGGCCGTCATCCACGCGTCGGTCGCGTCCTCCTTCCACCAACCCCAGCCGCCGTCCTCGTGCTGAAAGGCGTAGAGCCGCCTGAGGCCCTTTCGCACCTTGCGCCCGAGCGCGTCCGCGTCCCGGATTGAAGCCTGCTCCACGTTCTGTAAAGCCTGCGCGACAATGATGTTGGGCAGGAAGCTCGACATCGTCTGCTCGGTGCAGCCGTAGGGGAAGCTCGTCAGGTAGTCGAGCGCGCCGAAGAGCGTGCCCGCGACCGACGGCGCGACCTCGACGCGGAGCGTGCGCGCGTTCGGGTCGGCGTTCGCCGGGAGGTTCAGGGCGAAGCTCTGCTCAGCTTCTTCGTCCATGATCGCCGCCGACTCGGCGCGCGTGTTCTTGAGCCCGCGCGGGCCGATGGGGATACCGACCTCGACCGCGTCCGACTCGGCGTCGGTCAAAGCTTTGGCTAAAACTTTCAGCTCGCCCGTCGCGGGCGCGTTGACGCGCCAGTTGATGCGGTGCTCGCCGCCCGCCGGGATGGTCACGCTCTGTATCGCCGGGTCTAAGAGCCGCGCGCCGCCGACCTCGATGGAGATGCGCGTCGCCTTCTCGGTCTTGAGGTAGTTGTGGACGATGCCGGAGAGCGTCACCGTGTCGCCCGCCGTGAGAAAGCGTGGGAGCGCGACGCGGATGATGACGTCCTTGCGCTCGACGACCTTCGAGACGGCGACGCCGACGCGAGTGTCGGCGGTTACCGCACGCGCCGTCGCGCGCCACGTCGTGAGGTTGTCCGGAAGCTCGAACTTCGCCGTGGCCTTCCCGTCCGGCCCCGTCACGAGCGCGGGCTGCCAGAAGGCCGTGTCCTTGAAAATTTTTCGCACCAGCGGGTTGACCGTCTCGGCCTCGTTCTTGAGGTCGGCGAGTTGTCGCGCCTTCCTTTGAGCCGCGAGGTTCAACGCCTTCTTCCCGGCGTAGCCCGTGAAGTAGTAGTTGACCGAGAAAGAGGTCTGCACGCTCTTGTAGCGCCGCCCGTAGAAGTCGCGGCGGATGTCGCCGACCTGCTCGGACGCGATGCTGTAGATGGATTCGTCAACGACGCCGAGCGAGACTTCCGCGCCCGGCGCAGGTGTGCCGTCGGCGTTGCGGGCGAGCACCGTGTAGGAGGCCGTCTCGCGCGGGCGGAACTCCTTCTTGTTCGGGATGATCTCAAGTTTGAGCAGCTTGTCTCGGGCCGGGACGACGAGCATCAAGTCCTCCGAGTACATCTCGCTGCCGCGGACGTAGGTGACGTTGAGGAAGACGTTGGGCGCGTAGCGCGCCTCGATGGGCACCTCGATGATGACGGCGCGGCCCGGCGCGTCCACCCTCCGCACGTCGAGCACGCTGGCGAGTTCGGTCGTCACCAAGAGGTGCGCCTCATCCGTCGGCAGGAGCGCGAGCACCTTCGCGGTCTCGCCGGGCCGGTAAGACTTCTTGTCGGGGACGAGCTTGATGACGCCCTCTCCTTCGTAGGAGACGTCCGAGAACTCGCCCGCGCGGTCTGTGACCCAGAGATAGCCGGCCTCGGCGACTATGGGTCGGCCCTGCTCTTCGACCGTCGTCTTGATCTGAATGCTGCCGCTGATGGGCACGACGTAGTCGAGCGCGGCACGCCCCTGCGCGTCGGTCTCGACCGAGGCGGACGAAAGCTCCCGGTCTTTGCGCTCGTAGTCGGCGTACTCGTCGCCGTACTCTGACTTCTTCATCACCTTCTCCCAGCGGCGCTCGAAGAAGGTCAGCCGGACGCGCGTCTGCACGGGACGGCCCTCGCGGTCATTGGCCGTGACCGCGATCCGCGCCGTGTCGCCCTGATAATAGACGTAACGCTCCGGAGAAGCGTAGGCGACCGTATTGCTGCGGATGCCCGTAAAGCTCGTGCCGCCCTCCATCGTGCGGCGCGCGGCGTCAGTGACCTGCGCTTCGAGCCGGTAGGTGTAGTCCCACAACTCCTTCTCGTCGGCCTTCGGCACGTTGAACTCGACGCTCAGCTTTCCCTCGGCGTCGAGTTTCCCCTCGCCCTCCAGAACCATGTTGTCGCCGGAGTCGTAGTAGCCCCCGCCGCCGCCGTTCTCCTCGGCGGTCGGGTCTTCGCCGAACTCGTCCGCGCCGCTGTCGCCCTCTTCGTCCGAGCCGCGCCACCATCCGTAATGGCGCGAGCGGTAGACGTAATACTTGACGCCCGCGCGGGCGACGGGCGCGCCGAAGAAGTAGCGCGCCGAGATGTCGAAGGTCGTCTTCTGTCCGGCCATGACGAAACCCTTCGGCGTCGTCGCACGCACCTTGTACTCGGGCTTCTTGTACTCCTGAACCTCGAAGTAGCCGGTCGCCGACTGCTCGCCCACCTGCGCGTTGAGGTTGTAGGAGCCGAGCGGCGACTCCTCCGGCAAATCCAGCTCGCCGCTGAACGTGCCGCGCGTCGAAAGCTTCAACTCCTGCTCGAAGATGGCCGCGCCGCTCGGATCGTTGATCGAGACGCTGACAGCGCCGCCCGGCGGGAGCCGGTAGCCCTTTTCGGTCAATTGCCGCAGGATGCCTTTGAAGTAGACTTTCTGCTCGGGGCGATAGACGGGCCGGTCGGTGTAGATATAGCTGGTCAGGCTCTCGCCCCCGCCGCCGCCGCCCTCTTCCCCGTCGCCGCCGTCGAAGTAGTACGAATCGAGGTCGGAGATGGCGAAGTTCTCGCCCGCCGTCGCCATCACGAGGTACGAGTAATCCACCTTCTCGACGGGAGCCGCCCCTTCGTCAACCACCTCGTCCCCGGCACTCTCCTCGTCCTCGTATCCTGCCGCCTTCTTCTTTTCGACACGGAAGCGCGCGACGCCCTGCTTATCGGTTGTCGCGCCGCTCACGTCCTCGGGGCCGCGCACGACCGAGACGCGCACGCCCTCGCGCGGCGCGCCCGACTTGCGCTCGACCGCGTAGACGAGCATCTGCCCGTCGCTCGAAGTCTTCTGCACCATCGCGATGTCGGTGACGATGGTGATGCCGAAGGCTCGCAGGTCGCCGTTGACGGCCTCGACCAGATAGACGCCCGGCTCGCGCTTGCCGAGTGAAATCATCCGGCGGTCGTAGACGTCTTCGAGCGGCGGCAGCTTCTCGCGCCAGCTGCTGACCATCTGGTCGGGGTTGAGCAGAGGGACGCGCGCGTAGTCCGAGACGTTGAGGGGCGTGCGGTTGCTCGTGTCGTCCTCCTCTTCGGCGCGGAACTTCTGGTTGAAGATTTTGCGCGACTGGTTCTGGAGCTGTTGCCGGACATAAGTTTTGAACGCGCCGTAAATCCAGCTCTTGAAGGCGCGCAGCTTCTCTAAGAATGTCGGCTGGCGCGAGATGGACTTGCCGACCTCGGCCTCTTCGTCCTCGCCGACCTGATGCGCGTTCTCCAACTGCCGGAAAAACTTCTGCGGGTCTTTGACGCGATAGACGCGGAAGTCGAGGCTCTCGACGCCGCGGTAGTTGATCCACAGGCGCGCGCGGTCGGTCGTCGCGTAGGTGCGGTTGGTCTGGACGGAGAAGAAGGGTTTGGCGTGCTCGTCGGGCGGCGTCAAGGTGCGCCCGCCATAGGGGAGCGAATCGGGCGCGACCTGCGCGGCGAAGCGGTTCTCGGTCCGCACGCGCAGCACCGCGAAGCCCACGACCAGAAGGATAACGGCGAGATAGCACGCGAAGGCGTTGAAGACTGTTCGACGGGTCATAAAACCTCAAAAACGAGTCTGGAGTCTGAAGTCTGAAGTCTGGAGTCTGGAGCATGAAGTTAAGGAGTTCGGAGTCGAAGGGAATGTCTCTTTCCGGCTCCGGACTCCAGACTTCGAACTCCAGACTTTCAGTTAAGTATCTTGAGCCGGTAGAAGCCGAGAAAGTTTCTGTTGTTGACGAGCGGACGCCAGCGGCGGTCGGGGTGACGTTCGAGCGTCGAGAGGCGCGCCTTTCGGACTTCGCCCGCGTCAAGCGGCGACGCGCCCGTGTGATAGACCACCCAATCGTTCGCGCCCTCCGCGGCCTCGCGCGCTTGGCCCAGAAAAATCATTACGTGGTACGGGTACTTCTGCACCCACGGCTGGTGAAAAAAGAGCAGGTCGCCGGGAAGCGCCTGCGCCCGCTCGCGGCTCACGAACTCGCAGTTGAACTCCTTGAGCGTGCGCGCGTCGGCGTACTCCGAGAAGGTCTCGCCCGTCAGGTCGGTCTCCTCGAAGGAGCCGAACGAGGTGCGGAAGAGCCTCTCCTGCAAGGGGCCGCGCTCCAGCGTGTAGGCACGCACGTCGGGCGCTAAGGGCTCGTACTCGGCCCCCATCTTCTGGAACCACGGGCGGTCGTGCGTGCGCAGGGCCTCGCGCCACGCGAAGCGCACCAGCCCCGCGCAGTCCCTCTGCTCTTCGTTCCACGCGCCGGTCGCGCGGTAGAACTGCGCTTCGGCGACGGCGGTGAACCAGCTGCGGAAATTCTCTCGGTCACTGTAGGCGCGAAGCTCGGCGCGGTCGGGGATGCCGTCGCGGTCTTCGTCGGCCCAGCGCGCCGCCGCGGCGGGCGCGGCAACGGCAATGGCGGAGGCGCGCGTCTGCGGCTGCGCGCCCTGCCGGCAGGCGGAATTCAGGAAGGCGGCGGCGAGCAGCAGGCCGAGCGTGATGTGGAGGGCAGCAGGGCGCATCAGGGGGTTTGATCCGCGTTCAGATTCTTCTCAAGGCCGACGCGACGGTCAAATCGTCTCTCTTCCTTGTTCCCCTTGAACTTCTCTTAACAGGCCGAGTCGTCGGGAAAGCGGCGCGGTGCGATCGGACGAATCGTGTGCCCGCTAAAGCTATCATGCCTGTCAACTTTTTTTCCACGCGGATGAATTCCGGCGGATTGTCGCCCGCCGTACCGGCGCGTGCGAGGCGGGACAGAACAGCGGCGTCGCGTGCTGCCCCCCCGCGCCTGACTGTGGATAACCACAAAGCAGTGAGCAGTAAACAGTGAGCAGTGAGCAGTGAGCAGTACCGCGAGCGGTAGCGAGCGGGTTGATGCAGGCGACACCCGAACCCGCTCGCTACCGCTCGCGGTACTGAGCTTAGTCATCAATGAGCCGACTCGGACGATGAGTCAATAGACCTCTCTGCGTATTCAAGCGAGCTTCGACGCCGTGAGCGCGGGCGGCTGTCCCCCTTCGACCACGCCGACGCCGACGCCGCCCCCGATGAACCTGAGCCCGCCTCTTGCTTTCGTCGTGACCTTCCCGCTATCTTGCTCGGTAAAGCACCAGACACAGACGGCAGAGAGACTCACGTCAAGAGGGAGGACAGGGAAGAAAATGCTGAAATCACTCGGGAGCGGACTGGTGGGCGCGTGCGCGCTCACGCTGATACACGAGACGGCGCGGCGCTACATCCCGGACGCGCCGCGGATGGATGTCGTCGGCATGCGCGCCATCGCCAAGACGATGCGGGCCGTGGACGTCGAGCCGCCGACGCCGCTCCACGAGGCGGCGCTCGTCGGAGACCTCGTCTCCAACTCGCTCTTCTACAGTCTGGTCGGCGCGGGCGGCAGGGAGGACGCGCTGCGCAACGGCGCACTGCTCGGCCTCGCCGCGGGCCTCGGAGCGGTCTTCCTGCCCGAGCCGCTCGGCCTCGGTCGGCAACCCACCGGGCGGGCGAGCGCCACGCAGGCCATGACCGTCGCCTGGTATCTCGCGGGCGGAATCGCCGCCGCCGCCGCGTATCGTGCGTTCTCGTCAGAGGATGAAGATTAGAAAAGCCCCCGAAGGGGGCGGAAGAACTTAGCCCACGGATCGAGCCGTGGGAAAGCTGTGGGGTAGATTTTGAAGCCCCTCAAAGGGGCGAAAGATATTCAACGCCCGCCCTCTTTCGCCCCTTTGAGGGGCTCACTGCTTCATCGCCGCGTCCTTCCCCACGGCTCACGCCGTGGGCTAAATTTTATCGCCCCTTAACAGGGGCTTGCATGCCACAAATCGTCGCAACACGCGTGCGACATGCTCCTTCACTCCGCGAGCATCAAACGGACGTTCTCTCTGAAGAGTTGCGGGTCAACGACGAGGTTCGCGGTGTGTGGGCCTTCGTCGGGGTTTTCGGCGTCGCAGAGCTGGTAAAAGTATTCGAGCCCGGAGGCCGAGGCGAGGTTGAAGAACCAGTTCCGCTCGCGCTCGTCTCGGCGGCGCAGCTCCAGCACGCGGCCCCCGGGTTTCATGAACAGCATGTTCGTGAGGCCCGCCCCGTGGCTCGAGACGAGGACGCGCGCGCGCGCCGCGATCCACACCTGCTCCTCGAAGGGGTGATCCTCGAAATGCACGACGCGGAAGTCGAACTCCCTGAGCGTGTCGAGCAGCTCCGCCTCGTTCGAGACCTTCCGCTTCGGCGCGCGTCCGCGGCTCAGGTACACGCGCTCGCTCCCGCCGGAGCCCGCGCCCTCCCCGTAGAACCCGAAGAGAAACTCCCGCAGGCCGCGGACGACCTCCTCGTTATAATTCCCCGAAGGCACGATATTCATCGAAGGCATGAAGAGCTTGCGGCAGAAGTAGACCTCGCCCGGCCCGATGTATTCGACGCCCCCGACGGCGAAGGCTTTGAGGGACGACTGAACGAACTCCAAACGACGGTAGCGGTGCGGCATGAGCAGGACCAAGTCTTTCGCCGCTTTGCGCGCGGCGTAGAGCCTCGGCAACGCGTCCGCCAGCCAGTGGAAGTAGCCTGCGCTCCAGTCGTCAACTATCCAGAGACAGTCGCGCTCGAACCTCCGCCGGGCGCGCAGCAGGTGGCTGTTGAAGAGGAACTTGAGGACGCTCCGACGCCTGCCGAGGAAATAATTCATGGTGACGGGGGAGGAAAAAGACTCCGGCAGAATCCTCGCGCCCTTGAAGAGCATCCCTTCGGGGCTCACCCCCACGTCCGCGAGTTCGAGCAGGAGGGTCGGAGGAATCACCATCTCCAGCGCGTCCTCGAAGAGCGGCAAATCTTCCGCCCTGAAATTGAGCGGAAGCCGCCGCCGCGAGACGCCGCCCGCGGCGAGCACGGGCGCGCCGTCGCGCGGTGTGTCGTAAGGTCTGAAGATTCTCAATGCCGACCTCAAAAGGACTCGGGTGGCGAGTCCGGCGCGCGCCTCGCGGGGGCGGGCGCGGGCTCAGAGCGTCGTTCTGTCAACGAAGAAGTATTCGTTGAGCTTGCCGAGGATGATCACGTTCTGCGCGCACACGTCGTAGCCGTGGCCCCTCATCGCCCGCACGACCTCGGAGCGCTCGGGGTCTATCTGCGCGTCTTCCACCACGACGAAGTGCGGCCTGAAGCGCCGCCAGTCGTTCGATTCGAGCACCTCAAGGTCGTGCCCCTCGACGTCCACGTTCATGAAGTCTATGGCCTGCCCCTCGGGCGCGTGCCGTTCGAGGACTTCCGCCAGCGGGAGGACGGGGACGGCGATCTCGCGCCGCACCTCCCCGAGCATCCCGATGTGCTCGAGGAATTCGCGCGAGAAGCTGTCATCGTCGAGTCCTCGCCGATGAAATAGTAGGTCAACTCGCCGCGCCCGGACGAGATGCCGAGCTCAAGGTTGATGTCTCTGGGCCGCACCTTGTCGAATAGCTTGCGGCTCCCGGGCCGCGCCTCGACGTTGATGCCGCGCCAGCCGTAGAGGTAGAAAAAATAGGTGTTGGAGAAGAGCGTCGGGTGGTATGCGCCGACGTCCACGTAGAACCCGTCCTGCTTGTCCGAGCCGATGATGTGCCGCAGGATCATGTCTTCGCCCGCCGACGAAAAAGAAGGTGCGTAGTTGTCATAGCCCAGCAGCATCCGCTGCACCGACTTCTTCAAGCCCCGCGGCATCCACGACCTGGTGAGAGACCTGAGATTGACCATAGTAATTTTTTAGAGGCCGGCCCCCGGCTTGACTCCTATTTCACTCCCGGGGGCCGCGGGACGAAGTCGAGCACGATGGGGTCGTGATCGGAGAGCGCGACCGACGCGTCGCCGAGGCGGCTGACAACGCGGGGCGGCTCGCGCGGGTCGGGCTCGATGTCGCGGCCCGCGAACCAGTCGAGCTTGAGCGCGCAGCGCCCGCCGTGCTCGCGCAGAGACCACTGAAGGAACCAGAAGCACCACTGCGGAACCCACTCGGCGAGGTTCTTGTAGGCGGCCAGATCGGCCACGTCGTAGTGGAGCGTGCCGGCGCCCATCTCGTTGAGGTCACGGACGCGGTAGCCGCGCCGCTCAAGCTCGCGGAAAAGGTGTCGCTCGAACCAGCGCTCGGGGTAGAGATAGTGGTTGCGGATGAAGTAGCTCGGCCCCATCGCCACGCGGCGGAAGAACCCGAAGACGGCGTAGAGCGCGCGGCTCGAATTGTAGGTCGTGGTGTTCCAGTCGCCGCCGATGAGGACGGGCAGCCGGGGCTCGAGGGTGTCGAGGAGGTCGAGGACGACTGACATCTGGCGCTGGCGGTGGCGCTGGCTCGAATGTGCGTCGAGGTGCACGCTCACGGTGCGGAACGCGCCCGCCGTGGGGGGCTCGATTTCGGCGACCACGGCGCGCTGGCTCCCCAGACGCTTCTCGTTGCCGCTCATCTTGTCCTTGCCGTTCGGCAGCGCCACCGACCACGCGCGCCGCAGTGGGTGTCGCGACAGCACCGCGTTGCCGTGCAGCGCCTCCGCGTTCTCGCCCGCGGCGCGGCTCTCGAGGCCCGCCCCCTTGCTCAGGTTGATGTAGCTCGGCGCGAAGGCATAGCTTGCTTCCGTCGAGTTGAACTGCGCGAGCTCTTGGAAGTGCGAGCCGAGTTGGTGTTCGAGCAGCGTCGGCGGCTCTGTTTTCTGGCGAACGACTGTATTCATCTGGGCATGCGAAATGGTACAGGCTCGCCCGCCTCTTTTCAACCTCGACGACCTTGAGGTAAAAATAATTAACGCCGGTGGACGGGAGGAAAAGTCTTCAGCGCCACTTCCTGAGCTTCTGGAACCGGCGCTTGACCATTTCGCGGCGGAGCGGCGTGAGCCGGTCGATGAAGAGGACGCCGTCGCAGTGGTCGGTTTCGTGGAGGAAGCAGCGCGCGGCGAGGCCCTCGGCTTCCTGCTCGAACACTTCGCCGCGCACGTCCTGCGCGCGGAGGCGGACGCGTTCGGCGCGCCGGAGCGGGGCGTGAACTTTGCCCACCGAGAGGCAACCCTCCTCGCCCTCCTGCGCGCCCTCCGCCGAGACTATTTCCGGGTTGGCCGCGACCAGCCTGAGGCCCTCGCAATCCATCACGAAGAGCCGCAGGGGCAGTCCCACCTGCGCCGCCGCCAGCCCCACGCCTTCTTCGGCGTACATCGTCTCGAACATCTCAGAGACCAGCCGCTCCAGCTCAGCGCCGAACTCCTCGACGGGCTCGCCCGCCTGTTTGAGAACCCTCTCGGGGAACTCAGTGATCTTCAAGACGGCCATCCCTCTCCTCGCCCCCTCACGTTTTTGACTCTCAGGATTGAAATTCGCTTGTGAGTCGAGTTTAGCAGGAAAGCTGTAGTTGCGATGAAGAGCCATGCGACAAAATCCCCGCCGGGGATGAAGACAAAAGCCGGGAGCAAGCGAACGCGTGTGAGCGCCGCCCCCGGCTCTTATCTTTCGCCCTTGCAGAACTCGACGAAAGTTATTTCGTCAGGAAGCTTCTGAGATAGCTGATGGCTGCGGGGTCGCCGGTGCGCCCGAGCAGGACGAGCGCCTGTTTGCGCACCTCCGGCTTGGCGTGCGTCTGCGCGAGCTTGATGAGGAGCGGCACGGCCTCGGCTGCGGGGCGACGGCTGATAGCGACGACGGCCTGCTTCTGCAACTCGGTGTCGGCGTCTACGCGGCCCGCCGTCTCGGTCAGAGTGCCGAGGGCGCGCTCGCCCGCCATCTCGCCGAGGTGCGCGAGCGCCTTCTTCCGCAGCTCGATGTCGGAGTCCTGCTCCGCGACTTTGACGAGAAAGCTGACGACGGCACTCCGGTTATCGTTCCCCGCCACCGCCGACAGCACGCTCCGCTTCAGCTCGCGGCTCGTGACCGCGTCGTAGAGGCGTTGGAGAAAGTCGAGCGACTGCGCGTCGCGGCCCCGACCATAGGCCGCGATGGCCGAGCGGCGGATGTCAGTGCCTTCGCGCTCGTCGCGCGCGACCCCGGCGAGGAAGTCGCGCGTGGCGGGGGCAACGGGCGGGTAGCCGAGCGCACGGACGGCGCGCGCGCGCACGCCCTGTGACAGCGAGCCGCGCGCCAGCGAGAGGAGCACCTCGGCGACGCGCCGGTCGTCGTGCAGAGCGATGGCGCGGGTCGCGTCTTCGTCCACGTCGCCCGTCCGGTTCGACTCGGCGATGCCGCGCAAAAGGCTCAGGCTCTCTTCGTTCGCCGCGCGCCCGAGCCAGTAGACGGGGAAGCCCGCGTACTCGCGCCGCCGCGCGAGGTTGTAAATCTCGACGCGCACGACCCGACCGCCCGCCGCCGCGTCGCGCAAAAGGAAGACCCCGAGGTCGCGCGTCTCGACGGAAGAGCCCGAGGCTGTGCCGCCGAAGTCGTTATTGAAGACGACGCCGTCGAAGTTGAAGACGGTGCCTTCGCCGATATAAAAATGGCTGCCGTCGTCGCCCACGAACTCGAAGTCCACGGCGACGCCGGGCCGCACGTCGAAGGCGTAGGCGGGCGCGCTTCCTGCGCTCCAGCGGCTCGCTCGCGTTGCGCGCGATCTGCATCAGCTTCCGGTAGGCGCGCGGGTCCTGATAGCGGCTGATGGCTTCGAGCAGGTAATTCTGAAGCTCGGGATTGCGCTCGCCGTCGTAGAGCGACAGGATCACGTCAATGCTCTGTTCATCGCCGCGGTTGGGGATCGCGTGGATGGCCTGCTTGCGCAGCTCGAGGTCGGTCGAGGTGCGCGCGATCTCGGCGAGCTTGGCCCCGGCGCGCGGCGACTTGCGGTTGCCGAAGGCGGCCACCACGTACTTCCTGATCTGCACGTCCGAGACGGCGTCGTAGAGCCGCAGGAGTTCGTCCACCACGGGCTCGCCCGCGCGGCGGCTGAGGAGCGAGACGGCGTGCTGGCGCGCCGTGAGGTTTTTGCCGTTGGCGATGACGTCGCCGACGATGCCCACGGCGCGCGCGTTCTCGTGGTCGGCCAGCGCATGGATCGCCGAATCGGTCGGGCTCTCGTCCTCGTAAGCCGCGCTCATCGCCACCTCGCGGAGCACTTCGAGGCCGCGCTCGTCGCCGGTGCGCCCCAGCGCGGTGATGGCCCTCATGCGCAGCTTCTCGTTCGACTCGCTGCGCGCCATCTGGATGAGCACGGGCACGGCTTCGTTCCCGCCGTATCTGCCGAGCAGAGTGATGGCGGCTTCCCTCACGCGCGGGGAGTTGTTCGCGTTCGAGCGGAGCACGTCGCCGACGAGCGTCGCGCAGCGTGCGCGGTCGGCCTGGCAGAGGCTTTGGAGTGCGATAATCTTGAGTTCGGCGTCGGCATCCTGCGGAACGTTGACGCTCTGCGGGTCGGTCTTCGACTTCAACTTGACGAGCGACTTCGCGCCGTCCTTGGCCCAGTTAGACGTTGGGTACTGCTGGATGAGACGCACCAGCGACCGCTCGGCTTCCGGCAGCTTGTTCTGCTTCTCGTAGGCATAGGCGAGCCAGTAAAGCGCCGCGTCCGTGTTCTTGTCCGCGGGGAACTCGGAGACGAACTTGTTGAAGGTCGCCGCCGCCCTGTCCCATTTCTCTTCGTTAATGAGGTCGCGGCCCTGAATGAAAGCCTTCGTCGCGGGGTCGTTCCCGCTCGCGCCCTGCACGAGCCGGTTGAGCATGTCGCGCTCGGGCGTGAACAACTGCGCGGAGGCGGGAGCCGCGCTCGCCAGCACGAGGGCGAAGGCTGCGAGCAGTCCCGCCGCAAGGGCCGTGCGTCGAATTTGATTGCCGATAGTGATTAAGTGAAACATGATTTTTTCGTCCTTACTTCCGAAGGGTTGTCGAGACTTTCTCCTCGCGCACGCCTAGTAGACCTGCAACGACGCGATGATCTCCTTTTTCTGCATCCGGTCCTTGATTGAACGCACTTCGTCGCGCGAGGGCTCGTCGCGCAGGTTCGAGATGTCGAGCAGGAAGGGCTCAAGTGAATTCAAAATCCGCGCGGTCGTCTTGTTGCCCGCCGCCTCGGCTTCGAGCTGGAGCGAGATGTTCTGGTCCAGCAGCTTTCTCGACTGGCTCTTCTCGTAAGCGATGTTGATCACGCCCTCTCCCTCCGTGTCGCGGGCGTTTCTGAAAGAGCGCAGGAGCAGCTGCGCGTGCTCGACGTGCCGCGCCACCTCTTTCTCTTCCGGGTCGAGCAAACGCGTGTTGATCGCCAGCACGTCGTCGTCGAGCAGGGAGGGCTGCACCGAGAGCAGCACGTCGTCTTGAGCTACGGGGTGATTTTCGCTCGGCAAGACATCGCCCGCGACGCCGGGATTAAACGGCCTCCGCGTCGGCGTGGCCGAAGCCTTCATCAACTTCACGGATTGACTGGCGGAAGCGAGCTGCGCGTCGTTCTTGTGCGGCGTGGCTGTCCGGGGAACATCGCCTTCAACACTCTCAACACGGTCGGGCAGCGGGCCGGGATTGGGCACGCCGCCAGAGGGCGGCTTCGTGTCTGGAACCGGAGTTGATCGCGCAATCGTCTCTCGCCGCACGGGGCGCGGCGCTTGCATGAACCAGAGCACGCCAGCGGCGACGCCAACTAAGAGCAGCGCCATCGAAGAGGCGAGCGCGGGCCGGAGGGCGAGCGCGCCGAGGACTATGGCGAGTTGCCCGCGCAGCCTCGTTAGTAAAGGCACCGGCTTCGCCACGCGCTCCGCCGGAGCTTCGGCGATTCGCTCGCTGACGGCGTGCCACATCGCGGGCGATACTTCCAGCTCGCGGTCGTAGCGCAGGTACATCTCCTGCTCGGCGCTGAGCGCGTCGAAGGCTTCGGCGCACTCCGCGCAGGCCGCCATGTGCGCGCCCATCAACTCACTCGTTCGTCTGTCAACCTCGCCGTCCGCGAACTCTTCGAGCAACGGTAGGCACTCTTCGCATTTCATTACTGCTCACCCCCAAGATATGGGCCGAGGCGGCGGCGCATCTCGGCGCGCGCCCGGTGCAAATCTGTCTTCAACTTGCCGATTGAGAAACCCGTAATCTCCGCAATCTCTTCGTAGCTGCGCTGCTGGAAAACCTTGAGCGTGAAGACGAGCCGCTTGTCCTCGTCGAGCCTGAGCAGCGCGCTCTGGATGACGCCGTTCAGCTCCTTGTCGAGCAACTGCCCGGCCGGGCCGCGCTGGCCGTCGCACAGCTCGAAGACTTCCGCCTCGTCGTCCACGTGGACGTTCCGGCTTTCGCGTGCGCGCGTGCGCAGCGACTCACGCGCGACGTTCTTGGCGATGCCGAAGAGCCACGTCGAGAGCTTCGTCTCGTCGCGCAAGGCCCCGAGGCTCTTGTAGGCCCGCACGAAGGTCTCCTGCGTCAAATCTTCGGCCAGCTCGCGCGAGCCGACCATGTCGTAGACGAAGCTGATGAGCGGGCGGGCATAGCGGTCGAAGATGAGGCGGAAAGCCTCCTCGTCGCCGTGCCTGACGCGCGCCACCAGTTCCTCCGTGCTGTTCATCAAGGTCCCAGTGTACGCGCCTGACTGACCCACTGCTTCGATATTCACCATTGTCTTGATCGCCAGCCGCTTCATCGTCTTATACCGCCAGTAAGTGTCCCCGACCCCCGGAAGGTTTCAGAAAAATTCGAGGCGTCGCGCGCCGGGGGAAAGCAGCCTGAAAGAATACATTTTCGCCCGCTTTTCGTGAGAAGCGGCGAGAGCGGGGGCAAATCCCTTTCCCGACCTTTGAGATTACGAAAGCCGAGAGGCTACGGCGAGCCCTCAAGGCTTTGCTGCCTCACAGGTCGGGAAGGGGGCTGGCCCCCGCTCCCGCATGCCGCTTCAAATCATTCGAGTCTTCCAGCGCCCTTTGCGGAAGACGACGGCGCTGACGACGGCCAGCGTCGAGAAGGCCACGGTGACGGCGATGAAGACTCCGTGAGGGCCGAGGTTGAAGACGAGGGCCAGCGTGTAGGCGAGCGGGATTTCCCAGAGCCAGAAGACGAAGAGGTTGATGATGGTCGGCGTCCGCGTGTCGCCCGCGCCGTTGAAAGACTGCGTGATGACCATCCCGTAGGCGTAGAAGAGAAAGCCGCAGGCGATGATGCGCAGGCAATCAATGCCGTAGTTCTGCACGCTCGGCTCGGAGGTGAAGAGCCGGACGATGGGGCCCGCGAAGAGGACAAAGATGAGCCCGATCACGCCGAGGAAGCACATGTTGTAGAAGCCCGCCATCCAGACGGCGCGCTCGGCGCGTTCCGGCTTGCGCGCGCCCAACGCCTGCCCGACCATCGTCGCCGCGGCGTTGCTCATCCCCCATGAAGGCAGCAGCGCGAAGAGGATGATGCGGATGCCGATGGTGTAGCCGGCCAGCGCGTCGCTCCCGAAGCCTGAGAGGATACGGATGAGCCCGATCCAGCTCGCCATCCCGATGAAGACCTGAAAGGCCGCCGAGGAAGAGAGTCTGACGATCCGCCGCATGACTTCCGGCTCGAGGCGCAGATGCCTGCGTGCGACGTGGATACGCCCGCCGGGCCGGAGCAGGCGCGAGAGCGCGTAGAGCGCGCCCGTGCTGCGCCCGATGGTGGTGGCGACCGCCGCGCCCGTCACGCCGAGTTCGGGGAACGGCCCGAGGCCGAAGATGAGACAGGGACCCAACAGGATGTTGATGGCGTTGGCGAGCCAGAGGACGCGCATGGCAATCGTCGCGTCGCCCGCGCCGCGGAAGATGGCGTTGACGAGAAACAGCATGACGACCGAGGCGTTGCCGCCGAGCATCACGCGCGTGTAGTTGGTTCCCTTCTCGACGACGCCGGGCGAGGCCCCCATCAGCGCGAGCAGCCGCGGGGCGAGCGTGATGCCGAGGACGGCCAGGACTAACGACACGCAAATGCCGATGATGAGCGTCTGTGCGGCGGCGCGCGAAGCGCCCTCCGCGTCGTGCTCGCCCGTGCGGCGCGCGACCATCGCCGTCGCGCCGATGCCGAGCCCGATGGCGAGCGTGTAGATGAGCGTCAGCATGGACTCGGTGAGCCCGACGGTGGCGACGGCGTCCGAGCCGAGCCGCGCGACGAAAAAGACGTCGGCCACGGCGAAGACGCTCTCCATCACCATCTCGAGCACCATCGGGATCGCGAGCAGCATGATGGCGCGCCCGATTGAGCCCTCGGTATAGTCGTAGCGGACGTGTGTGCCGCGCAAAGCCTGCCAGACCGACGAGATGAAACCGGGGGCTTCGCCTGCGGGCTCTTGCCCCGGAGCGGCGGCCAGATGTTCGGTCGAGTCAGACATCCGTTTCTTCTGCTTCAGAGTTTGAGTCCGTGAGGATGAAAGAGCATTTAAAGCGCGGCGATTCGACTGCTGCACGGCGCGCGTCTTTCCGAACGCCCCCGCCAGCCCCGGCTCACTTTATCATGCCTTCGTAGATTGCCTTTGAGATGTCGGCGATGAGCCGGTGCGCGCGCTTCTCTTCGGCCAGCCCGCGTGTCAGCACGACGAGCACGTAGGGCTTTCTGCGCCCCGGCACGTAGATGATCCCGGCGTCGTGGTTGATCTTCGTAATCGAGCCGGTCTTGTGCGCCACGCGCGCGGCGGCGGGGAGGCCCGCCGGGAGCCCCTCGTTGAACTTCTGCGCGAGCAGCACTCTGACCATCTCGTCGGACGCCTTCTTCGAGACGGCGCGGCGCGCAGCGATGGCTTTGAGGATAAGGTGGAGGTCGCGCGCGGTGGTCGTATTGTTCAGGCCGCGCGCGAAAGCCTTGCCGTCCTCGACGCCGCGCAGCACGCGGATGTCTTTCGCGCCGAGCCCGCGCATCGTCTCCATGACGCGCTGCGGCGTGACGAGCTCGATGAGGATGTTGGTGGCGAGGTTGCTGCTCTCGGTAATCATGAGGTGCAGGAGGCGGCGCACCGTCTCCGACCCGCCGATCTGTTTATAGAGCGACGGCTCCGCGTCGTCTGCCGAGGCGACGGAGAAGCTGCTGCCGTCGGCGATGCTCTTGAAGTCGTTTCTGACGGACACGCGCGCGTCGAGCGAGAGCCGCCCGGCGCGGGCCTGTCTGAACAACTCCAGCATGACCGGCACCTTCATCGTGCTCGCGGCGTGGAAGCTCGCGCCCTCGTCGAGCATGACCTCCCACCCGGTTTCGAGGTCGTGGAAAGCGACGGCGACCGTCTCAGCGCCGCTCGCGGCGATCAACTCCCGAAGCTTCCTCTTCACTTCGGCCTCACGCACGCCCGTCTGTCCCGCGACATGCCCCGGCGGGAACACGCAGAGCACACACCACAGCACGAACAGGCAGCAGGCAATGCGGCGAAATGGTTGGGACGGCATGGTCTTCTCCAGAATGTTTCCGACGAAGGGTCGAACAACGGCAATTTTTTCTGAAGCCCCGGCAGGGGCGAAATAATTTAGCCCACGGCGCGAGCCGTGGGAACCGGGTCAGCAGGAAAACCCTGAGCCCCAGCAGGGGCGAAAGATAATTCGAGTCGGCTTCCAGCTCAAGCTCGAACTTCTTACGCCCCTCCGGGGGGTTTTGTTTTCTTTTTCGCTTCTCTCACGGCTCATGCCGTGGGCTAAACTCTTCCGCCCCTTTCAGGGGCTCGACTCATCTCTTTCCGGCCCGCGTATGAAGATGTTCCATGCCTCCGTTGGCGGCTATGAAATCCTGACGCCCTCGCGGAGTCAGACGATAACGCCGCTCGCTCTCTTCGGCAAAGACGCTGACGCTCGCGAGCACGCGCATCAGCCGGAAGAGCGGCGCGGGTTGCGTCCCCGTCGCGCGCGCCAGCTCTTCGACGCCCGCGGGGCCGTCCTTCAACAAGTCCGCGAGGCCGAGCCGGGCGGCGACGTAGAGGGCCTGCGAAACCCAGCAGCCAGTGCCCAACTGCAACAGCATGACCTCGGGCGGCGTATCGTTTGTCTTCTGCGGTGCTGCTTTCGACATATTCTCTCCAGTCCATTCTAAATTTTCGCGCCAGACGTCGGCTGAACCTCAGCACGTTTTTCGTCCCCGCCAACTAACGCGTGAATTCAGAGAGAATCGAATCATCGTTTTCTTTTCGCCCGCTTCCCCGTTTCGTCTCCGGACTCCGTTCTGCCCAACGAGCGAGGCGAGATAAGGGCGCGACGCGAGCCGCCGTTTTTGTGGCATGGGCTGTGCATTGATTCTTTATTGATGGGTACGAAAAGCAGATTTGAGTGCTTGAGTGGGTCAACCGTCACAGGCGTTTCACCCCTCCCGCCCTGTTCTGCCACATGCTTCGACTCGGTGGACGCGGCGTATTCAATCTCGCGCCAAAGCTTCGCCGCACCCGCCAGTCAAGCCTTCTATTTCAGCCGCCGCGGAACCGACGCCGCGTGACGCCCGCACGTCCCGCGCGGGAGAGTTTCTCCGGCGGCGAAGAGGCCCCTATGTTCTCACGACGATTCCGAAGGACGACCCTGCCGTTCCTCCTCCTCCTCCTTCTTTGCTCGCACGCGCGCGCGGATTCCGGCCCCGAGCTGCGCGGCGGAGAAATAAAAAAAGCGGAAGATGTCATGGCCCGGCTCTGGCGTCTGGAAGAGGCCGCCGGAGCGCCCGACGGCTCACGCGCGTTTGGCGCGCTGGTCAGGGACTTCTACCCGGAGCTTCAGCGGAAGATCGAAGGTCTGCCCGAAGGCGATCTCCGGACAGACCTCTTGACGGCGGCCCTCCTCTACGAGACCGCTGCGAAAGCGACTCGGCGCGCGGGCGCTTCCATGCCTGTCTGCGGACGCGAATTGCGAGACTCATACCGAAAGCTCTGCCTCGAAAATTCCTCGGGCGACCGCGCACAGTTTCTCCGCGCGAAGGCACGGCTGCACGCACGTTGGGCCGAGGCCGCGCTCCGGCACCTGCGGGGCGCGCGTGATACGGCAACGCTCGATGCGCTCAACGAGATGCGGGCCTCGCGCGACGTTGACGGCGTGCTCGGCGTGCGCGCCATCGCCGCCCTCAAGACTCTCGCCGCGCGAGCCCGCGCCCTCACGTCGGACGAGGATTCGGAGCGACGCACGGCGCGCGTGCGCTTCTCCTTCGACCAAATCTCGGACGGCTTCAACGAAGAATTGGCGACCGTTGACGGCGTGCTGGCATCGCTCCCGCGCGGGCGCGTCTACGACCTCCTGCGCAACGCGAGGAACTCATACCGCGACGGCCTGTACTGGTCTGGAAAGACGTTTCAGAGACGCGCGCCGGTCCTCTCGGCCAACTCCTTCGACGCGACGGACGAACTGACGAAGATGAGGCTGGACGCCTCGACCGTTGATCACACGGTGCTCGGTAACTGGCTCAGCGCCGACAGGTTCACGAAGAGGGCCGAGAAGGTTCTGGAAGAGGGCGCGCGCCGTTCGGCGCTGCGTCCTTCGGACACGCTCGGGCGTTGATCTTCGAGCGCGAGCAGACGGCGAGAGTGTGGCGCGCTCTCGGTGCGATGCGCTCTCAATCGCCGCGGGCCGTGACGGGCTCCGGCTCGTGTTCCGAATCGAGCGGGGCCAGTTCGGCGATCATCAGCCGCTCGCAGGCCTCCACGCTGCACGAATCCTCGGTCAGATGTTTGTCGTCGCCCGCGCCGTCGCCCTCGTCGCGCGGGAGGCGGAAGGTGACGAGCAGGGCCAGCGCGGCGAGCACCGTCCCCACCCAGAAAACGTTTTGGATGGACGCGGCCAGCGCGTCCTGAAGCGCGTCGAGCGTGTCGGGCGGCATCGCGGCGCGCGCCTGTGGCTCGATCAGCGCGTTCGGGTTCGCGGCCAGCTCCGCGGCCCTCTTGGGAGTCAGCGAAGCGCGACCGGCGCGCGCCATCTCGCCCAGCTGAGAGGCGAGGCCCGCCGAGAGCACCGTGCCCATCACGGCCACGCCCACCGCGCCGCCGATTGAGCGCGAGAACTGGTTGAGCGAGGTCACGACGCCGAGCTGCGTGCGCGGCACGGCCTGCTGCACCGCGATGAGCAGCGTGAGCATCGTGAGCCCCAGCCCCGCGCCGATCAACACCAAATCCACGTAGAGCCAGACCCGCGCCGTCCCGCGCCCGAAGCTCGAGAGCAGCACGAAGCCGATTGTGAGCAGCGCGAACCCGACGATGCACGTCCTGCGGTAACCGACCCTCAGCAGCAGCCGCCCGCCGACGACCGAGAGCCCCACCCAACTAAGCATCAGCGGCATCAGCAGCGAACCGGCCTCGGTGGCGCTCGCGCCGAGCGCGCCCTGCGCCAGAAGCGGGACGAAGGTGAGCGCCCCGAACATCGCCACGCCCGCCAGAAAGCCCGCGCCGATGGCGACGGCGACGACGCGATTCCGGAACAGCCTGAACGGCACGACGGGGTCGCTCGCGCGCGTCTCGATCCACACGAAAAGAGCCGCGAGCGCCGCCGCGCCCGCGAAGAGCGCGAGGTTGCGTGGCGCGGTCAGAGTCGCGAGGCTCCCGCCGCCCTCCACCAGCGCGAGCATG
This sequence comes from Acidobacteriota bacterium, assembly GCA_020199995.1. Classification (GTDB taxonomy): domain Bacteria; phylum Acidobacteriota; class Blastocatellia; order Pyrinomonadales; family Pyrinomonadaceae; genus JAIVJM01. The sequence continues at coordinate 35,278 of JAIVJM010000002.1, forward strand.
AGCAAAGTAATCGCGGCCATGAGCGTCGCCGCTCCCGCGTAGTCAATCGCCGGGCGCTCTTGCCGCCGGGGCTCTTTGAGCGCGAGCCCCATCACGAGCGCCGCCGCCAGCCCGAAGGGCACGTTGAGATAAAAGACCCAGCGCCACGACAGTTGGTCGGTGATGAAGCCGCCGACGACCGGCCCGATGACGCTCGCCAAACCCCACACGCCGCTGAAGTAAGCCTGCATCCGCGTCCGCTCTTCGATGGTGTAGACGTCGCCGATGATCGTCATGCCGAGCGGGATGAGCGCCCCCGCGCCGAGCCCCTGCACGGCGCGGAAGGCGATCAACTGCGTCATCGAAGTCGAGAGGCCCGAGAGCACTGAGCCGAGCAGGAAGACGGCGATGCCGAGCTGGTAAAAGAGCCTGCGCCCGTAGAGGTCGGAGAGCTTGCCCCAGACGGGGACGGTCACGGTTGAGGTGATGAGATAGGCCGAGAAGACCCAACTATAATGATTGAGCCCGCCGAGCGAGGCGATCACGGTCGGCATCGCCGTGCTCACGACCGTGGCTTCGAGCGCCGCCAGAAACATCCCCATCATCACGCCGACGGTGACGGCGAGGCGTCTCTTCGACGACATCAGGAGCGTCGGCCCGGGGCCGCGACGCGCGGCCTCAACAGAAGTTTCTTCCATCCACCCCTCTCAGCAGAAATATTTGACGAGTCCTCTTTAGAGTAACCTCCGGCGACGCCGCGAGTCATCCTGCGGGCTTCACGAATTCACTCCGAAAGCGTGACGGCCCGGCTTGTGAAGTCGGCGAGGCGCGCGCGGCGGCGTTTCTTTTGTGCGTCGTTCGGGTGGATAATGAGGGCTCGCACATGAAGGAACAACTTTACGACTGCATCGTGGTCGGGGCGGGGCCGGCGGGGCTCTCGGCCTCGCTCTTTCTGGCGCGCTACCGCCGGCGCGTGCTCACCTTCCACCACAACAGCCCGCGCAACCTCTACTCGCACGGCGTCCACGGCTTCCTCGGCCACGACGGGATTCCGCCGAGCAAGCTTCTGGCCCGGGGCCGCGAGGAGGTCGAGTCTTACGGCGGCCTCGTCGAAGAGGGCTGCGTGACGCGCGTCGAGCGCATCGGGGATGAGCGTTTCCGCGTCACAGCTAGCGAACGGGGGGGCGAAGCTGGCGTGGACGGTGTGCAAAGCTTCGACGCGCGGCGGCTGGTGCTGGCGACGGGACTGCGCGACCTGACGCCTGACTGCCCCGGCTTCCGCGAATTCTATGGCCTCTCAGTCCACCACTGCCCCGACTGCGACGGCTTCGAGGCGACGGGCAAGCGCCTCGTCGTCCTCGGCAACGGGAAGAAGACCGTCGGCTTCGCCCTCGGCCTCCTCACGTGGACTGACAAGCTCACGCTCGTCACCGGCGGCGACCCCGGCGATATGACCGCGGAGCATCGCGCGCGCCTCGAAGCGTTCGGCATCCCCGTCCTCGACCGCGGCGTGATCGCGCTCGAAGGCGACGCGGAGGCTGGCCGGCTCGAACGCGCGCGGCTCGACGACGGAGGGGCGCTCGAATGCGACGCGCTCTTCTTCAACCTCGGAACCGTCCCGGCCTCGGACCTCCACGAGACGCTCGGTTGCCGCCTCGACCCCGAGTGCGGGCTGGTCTGGGTTGACGAAGAGCAGCAGACGAGCGTGCCGGGCGTCTACGCCGCGGGCGACCTCACGCCCCGCTCGCAGCTCGCCGTCGTCGCCGCCGCCGAAGGCGCGATGGCCGCCATCCATGTCCACAAATCTCTGATTCCAGAATCGCAGCGCATCTAGAAGAAACGCAGAAGTCCGCAACGCTCAACGATGAACTAAAAAGCAGATGCTTTGCTTTCAGTTCATCGTTCAGCGTTGCGGACTTCTGCGTTTAATTCAGCGCCGCGTGAAGCAGTTCCCCGTCTCGGCGAAGGCGGCGGGGTTGATGGGGGCGTCGTGTGTGACGTGTTCGAGGCGGATCGCCATTTCGAGGCCGGAGAAGGAGAGGCGCACAGAGAAAGGGACCTTCACGGCCCCGACCTGCCTGTAATCGTCGAATGACATCCCGCTGTGGTGGACGAGCAGGCCGCTCGTCACGTCGAAGAGCATCTCCTCGATTGAGCCTTCGGGGGTCGTCAGATAGAGGACGTTCGTCTTGCCGCGCACGCCCATGTAATCCATGCGGACATACTGCTCGCTGTAATTGACGACCTTGTGGAAGTCCGCTTCGCGGCGCGCGAGCGGGAGGGCCTCGTCCGTATACTCGACGAAGCCCATGAGGGGGTGCTGCATCCACCCGCGCGCGCCGTCGAACGCGAACTGCATGACACCCATGTTGGGGACGTTGATCTCCATGCTCCGCTTGTTCGGGGCCTCTTCGTAGATCAGGACCTTGCCCGTCACGTTCTGCATCGGGAGGGTACACGTCCCTTCGGAGACGCGGGTCTTCAAAGCTTTGAGCGCCTCCCTGCCCCCGATGGCCTCGATGTGCCGCTGCATGACCCGCTCGGCCTCGGGCGTCGAGACGAAGGAGCGTCGGCCCGCGCCCTCGACCGCGCCTGCGCCTTGCGGAACTCTCTCACTCAGCACCGATACTCCGCTGACCACACCGACGGGACCCGCGAGCGCGGGAGCCTTGACAATCACAGGGGCCGGAGGAGGTGGAGGCGGAGGAGCGCCGCCGCCGGCTTCGCCTGACTTGCGAAGCTGAACCTGCCTGACGGCCTCTTCGAGCTGTTCGTCGCGGCCCCTCAAGAGCGACTCGCGGTCGAGCTTCTTCTCCACGTCCGGGATGACCCCCCGGCCCTCAAGCGCGACTCCTTCCATGGTCATGAAGCTCGCGCGCGCGTAGAGCAGTATCGCCCCGGTCGGGAGCTTCCGCGTGTCGGCCCCGAGCACCATCCCGGCGCTGCGCTCGCCGACCACCTCGGCGCGGCCCGACTCCTGCAACGCCGCGGCGAGGACTTCCGCGGTCGAACCCGAGAGCCCGTCAATCAGGACGACCAACGGCCCCGTGTAAGGAGACTTCTGCGGGAACGAAGGGAGCGGCATGACCCCCGTCCGCGTCCGCATCACGCCGAGGAGCCCGGGCCGCGTCGTGATCAGCCCCGAGAGCCCGGAGGCGATGCCCATCACGCCTCCGGGATTGCCGCGCAAGTCTATGACGAGGCCGCGCGCGTCGCCCAGAGACCTCAGCGCCGAGCAGATTCTCTCCATCAGTTGCGGCGTGAACGCGCTGAAGCGGACGTAACCCACGTCTCCCGGCAGGCGCTTCGATTCGAGCTCCGTGTACATCGGCGGCAGGTTGCCGAGCGGCGGCGACATCTCGCCCGAGAGTCGCTCGCGCTTGACGACGGCCTGCCGCTCGCGCCCCGCCTCGTCAACGTAGCCGACGCGGACTTCGGTCCCCGGAGTCCCGCCGAGGTAGTTGATCAAAATCTCGCCGCGGATACGCACAAACGTGAGGGGCGGGACGTTGGGGCCGGAGGTCGCGACTTTGACGAACTCCCCGACCGGCGCGTCGTCCACGCTCTTAATGATGAAGCCGGGCCGCAAGCCCGCGCGCGCCGCCGGGCCGTCCGGCGCGACGCGCGTTATCACCACCTGCCCGCCCAGCACGCGCACGTCAACGCCGATGCCGTTCATCATCCGCACCGACATCTCCTCGCTGCCGCTTTCTTCTTCCAACGCTTCGTCCGGCGCGTCTTCTTCCGCCCCCTTGCCCTCCGCGCGCGCACTCCCCCAGCGGCGCGCGTTGAAGCGCGGAATGCTCTCGGGCGGGACGATGGCGAAGTGCGACTGGTGAAGCTCGTTGAGCATCGCCTGAAGCAGCAAGTGGAGTTCGCGGTCACTCCGCGCTCGCGCCGCGCGCGGGGCATAGCGGACGCGCACCGCATCCCAGTCGAGGCCGCCGAACGTCGGGTCGAAGTGCTCGTCCTTGACCGTCTGCCACACGACGCGGAAGGCCGCCTCGCGCCGCCGCGCGGGGTCTTGCCTCGCGGCGACTCGACCGGCGCGGCCACGGCGCTGCGCGGCACGGACACCGGCGACCGGGCCTGTGCCCCCGAAAGGCAGCCCCGTGGACGGGGCGCTGAGCGCGGCGCACAGCGCGGCGGAGATGACGAGCTTGAAGATTTGCGACATTATTTCTTCCCGAATGTTTTGCGGAGAACCTCTGTGACGGCTGGCAGCTCGATCTCTTCGACTCGCGGAGCGTCAGGCATGTCTCTCTCTACGAACGCGCCGACGGAGCGTCATCAGGCCCGAAGGAATCAACGCTCACTTCAGACGCTTAACTTCAATCAAGGGCGAGGGCCGCTTTTCGCTCGTGGCGTAGACGGCAGAGCCGTCCGTGCCGTAGCAGATACTCTCGCCCTGCGCGCGCTCGCCGAGTTCGATCAAGAGCGGCGGCTGCTTCCAGACCGTGTCGAAGACGGCGGCGGCAGGGGCCGGAGCAGTGGGCAGGCTCAGCTCGTAGGCGTTGCGGTAGTCGCACAGCACGACGTGCGCGCCGTCGGGCGAGATGTCGCCGCCCGTGATGAGGCCGCCGAAGAGTCCCGGCAGCCCCACCTTGCCGACGCGCTGGAGAGTGTTGACCGGCGCGGTCGTGTACGGCGCGGAGAGCTTGTAGATGCCCGCCGCGCCCAGCGCCTCTTTGGTGACGACGTAGAGGTCGCCCGTCCGCGGGTGAACCATGAGCGCTTCGGCGTCGTGTCTGCCGTCGGGATATTTGAGGCGGATGGCTTCCGCCGCTTCGGTCTGGCGCGGGCTCTTCTTGCTCGACCCGGCGTCGGCGGGAGCGACTTCGGGCTCGGCCACGCGGTAGACCACCAACTGCTCGCGCGCGCGGTCGTTGTCGCCGATGTCGCCGATGTAGAGGTACGTGCGCCCCTCTGCGGGCCCCGGCCCCGCCGCGATGTCTTCCCAGTCGCGCGCCCGCGCGCCCGCGACGAGCCAGACGCCGCGCTTGCTCCCTCGGCGGTCGAAGGCGTAGAGATACGGGCCGTCGCCCGAATCGTTGTGCGTCCACAATAGGCCGGCGTTGCGGCGCGAGGCGACGATGCCGCTGCTCTCCCTGATGGCGTCGTCTTCGAGCTTCGCGATGCGCTCCGGGCTGCCGAAGGACGCGCGCGGCCTTTCGACGGGCGGCTCTGACTTACTCAGCCGCTTGACTTCGGACGCCCCCGGCGGATACTGGCTCCCCGGCGACTTCGCGGCGTAGCCGCACGCGCCGAGAGGGGCGGACGAGACGGCGAGGGTGAGGGCGAGGGCGCTCTTGAGCACGACGCGCAAGAGCGCCGCGCGGATGTCTTTTGGTGTCGGCTTCACAATGGGGATGATAGTACGAGCACGCACGCGGGCCTAAGCCCCGGCAGGCCGCCGCGTCAGACCCTCAACGTGTCGGCGCGCCAGTTTTTGATCGCGCGCTTGATCTCGGCGGGCTTCGTGAGTCGGCCCGCGAGCACCTCACGGACGAGCCCTTCGAGCTCTTCGTCGGGCGCGAAGCGGAGCGCGACGAACTGCCCTCTGATCAGTGAAGTTGCGGCCTGCCCCGCGAGTTCCGCCGGGAGGACTTCGCGCAGGCGTAAACGCTCTTCGAGACGGATGAGTCGATCCTGCGCCGTCAGAGGGTTGAGGCGGACGAGGGCGGCGAGCACCACCAGCGCCAGCGCGACGACGACCCACCAGCCCCTCTCCCAGCCCGGATACCGGTAGAGCTGCACGACCGTCAGGATGAAGTTAATGAGCAACACCGGCACGACGAAAAAGTGAAAAGGGGGATGCCAGCGCGTGTGCGTGGCGTAAGTCTGTGGAGTGGCTGCCATCGTTCGGGCTCCTTCTCGGTGTGTGCAGTTGTGGGAGAGCCTCGGCCCCGCCTTTACAGGCTCGTGGTCGGGACGGGCGGAGAATTCTGCGCCGCGGCGAGGGGCTTGGGCGGCTCGGGCGTGAAGTCTTCGCCGGGGTTGATGAACTGGTTGCGCTCGAAGTTGTACTGCTTGTCGTAGAGCTGCCGGTAGCGCCCGTTGGCCGCGAGCAGCTCTTCGTGCGTGCCGCGCTCCACGATCTCACCCGCTTCGAGGACGAGAATCTGATCGGCGCTGCGGATGGTCGAGAGGCGGTGAGCGATGACGAAGGTAGTGCGCCCGCGCCTGAGGGTCTGAAGGCCGTCCTGAATCATGGCCTCGCTCTCGCTGTCGAGGCTCGACGTGGCCTCGTCCAGAATCAGAATCTTCGGCCCGGCGACGACGGCGCGCGCGATGGCGACCCTCTGGCGCTGCCCGCCCGAGAGCTTCACGCCGCGCTCGCCGACCACGGTGTCGTAAGCTTCACTGAAGCCGAGGATGAACTCCTCGCAGTGCGCGACGCGGCTCGCGGCAACAATCTCCGCGCGCGTGGCGTGCGGGTTGGCGAAGCCGATGTTCTCGGCGATGGTTCCGTCAAAAAGGAAGTTGTCCTGTAAGACCACTCCGAGCTGGCTGCGGTAGTCACGCAGTCGGACTGTCGAGAGGTCGCGCCCGTCAACCATGACGCGCCCCGAGTTCGGTCGGTTGAAAGCCATCACGAGGCTGATGAGCGTGCTCTTGCCCGAGCCGCTGGAGCCGACGAGCGCGGTGGTCGAACCCGCGGGCGCGCGGAACGAGACGCCGCGCAGCACCGGCACGCTCTCGTCGTACTCGAAGCTCACGTCCTCGAACGCGATTTCGCCCTCGATCTCTGCCAGAGCGGCGCGGCCCTCCTCGCCCTCGTCCTCGGTCGCCATCCGCTTGATCTCGCGGATGCGGTCGAGCCCGGCGAAGGCTTCGGTGATCTGCGTCCCGATGGCCGCGATCTCGACGAGCGGCGCGGCCACGAGCGCGGTGAAGAAGATGTACATGAAGAAGTCGCCGAGCGTCATTTGACCCGAGAGAATGGAACGCCCGCCGACGAGGATGAGGATGACGCCGATTGAGCCGATGATGACGGTCGAGAAGGCGGTGACGCCGGAGACGCCCGTCATCGAGCGCGCGACGTTGCGGAAGAGGCGGTGCGCGCCGCGTGCGAAGACGAGCGTCTCGCGCCGCTCCGCCGAATATGCCTTGACGATGCGGATGCCGCCGAGCGATTCCGCCAGACGCCCCGTCACCTCGGCATTGATCTCGCCGCGCTCGCGGAAGAGCGGGCGCAGACGCTTGAAGGCTATCGCCATGCAGCCCCCGAAGAGCGCGAGGGCGACGAGCGTGATCGAGGTCAGACGCCAGTTCAAATAGAAGAGCACGACGAGCGCGACCGACGCCGTGAGGAGACTGCCGACCAACTGCACGAGCCCCGTCCCGACGAGATTTCGGATGCCCTCGGCGTCCGACATGATGCGCGAGATAAGGACGCCCGTCTGCGTCGAGTCGAAATAGCGGACGGGCAGACGCGTGACGTGCGCCTGCACGCTCTTGCGCATCTCGGTGATGGCGCGCTGCGCGGCGACGCCGAGCACCCGCGAGAGCGAGAACGAGCTCACCGCCTGCACCAGCGTCGCCGCGCCCGCCGCGAAGGCGAGCGTCGCGAGCAGCTCGCCGCGCCCCTTCACGATGACTTCGTCAATGAGGTACTTCGAGCTGGCGGGCAACACCAGCCCGACGAGCCGGTTGACGATCATGAGCAGCATCCCGAGCGCGAGCCGGTAGCGGTGCGCCCAGATCAATTCCCTCGCGTCGCGCCACACGAGCGAAAGCGGCGGGCGCTTTTTCTTCTCAGCCTTCTCGACCTTCATGGACATGAGCTCAGGTAGAACCAGAGCATGAGGATGATGACTGCGCCGAGCGACCCGTAAGTCACGCTGTAGGAATCGAAGTAGCGCAGGTAGAGGCGAAACACGAAGGAGACGAGCAGCCACAGCGCAACGCCGGCGAGCGAGCCGGGCGTAATCCAGTACCACTTCTGCTCGCGCACGTCGGGCGCGAAGTAGTAGATGAGCGCGAACGCCATGAGCACGAAGGCCAGCACGACGGGCCACTGCGCGACCGCCCACACGGCCTTAAAGACTTCGCCCATCCCGAGCCGCGCCGAGAGACTGTCGCCAATCGTGCCGCCATAAAGGACGAGCGCGAGTGCCGTGATGATGAGCACGGCGAGCGCCACCGTGAGGCCGATGGAGAGGAGCCGCACCCTCCACCACGGACGCGTCTCGCGCACGCCGTAGGCCGAGTTGAGCGTCTCGGTGATCGCGCCCATGCCGTAGGAAGCGACCCACAATCCCATGAGCAACCCGAAGGTGAGCTTGCCGCCGTCGGCGTTGCGGTTGATCTCGTCAACGGTCGCGTAGATCAGCGCGGAGGCCGAGCGCGGCATGAGCGTGCCGAGATAGCGGAGCATGTTCCGGCGCAACTCAGTCCCCGCATCGACGAAATAGCCGAGCATGGCCAGCAGAAAAAGGAGCAGCGGGAAGAGCGCGAGCAGGAAAAAATAGGAGAGCGCCGCCGCGCGCGTCAGCATGTCGCCCGCGTAAATCTCCGCCCACACGCGCCGCGCCAGTTCCCTCCACTTCAGCCCGCCGATTTCCCAGACCGACGCCATCTCAACCCCTCCACGCCCCTCGATACGAACTAATAAGGAAGTCAGAAGTCCGCAACGCAGAACGATGAACGAATAGCATCCGCCTCGTCTTTCAGTTCATCGTTCATCGTTGCGGACTTCTGCGTTGGTCATTGCGCCGCTTCGGCGCGCCGCCTCGCCCTCCGGCGTCGCCTTTGGCTCGCCGAGCACGACGCGCACCTCATGACGCGCGCCGTCGTCCGCGAGCGCGACCTCGCCCGAGGGCTGCGCGACGCCGTCCACTTCGACGCTTCTCACGCCGCGGCTCAGTCCGTGCGGGTTCTCGACCCTGATCGAGTAGCGCGCGGTCTTGTAGCGGTATTCTATCTCGTACTCGCGCCAGCCGCGCGGGATACAGGGGTCGAGCCGCAGCGTCTCACCGCGCAGCCGGAAGCCGAGGATGAATTCAAGGCCCGCGCGGTACATCCAACTGGCCGAGCCCGTGTACCACGTCCAGCCGCCGCGCCCCGTGTGCGGCCAGACGGCGTAGATGTCGGCGGCGGCGACGTAAGGCTCGACCTTGTACTTGTGCATCCCGGCGCGCGTCGAGCCGTGGTTGACCGGATTGAGGAGCGCGAAGAGCTCGCCCGCGCGGTCGCCGTCGCCCAAAAGCGCGTAGGCGATCAGAACCCACAGCGCGGCGTGCGTGTACTGCCCGCCGTTCTCGCGCACGCCCGGGACGTAGCCCTTGATGTAGCCGGGGTCGAGCGCGCCGCGGTCGAAGGGCGGCGTGAAGAGGATGACGAGACCGTCGCCGCGGCGGATGAGGAACTCTTCGACCGCCGCCATCGCGCGCTGCGTGCGGTGCGCGTCAGCCGCGCCCGAGATGACGCCCCACGTCTGCGCGATGGAATCAATGCGGCACTCCTCGTTCTGCGCCGAGCCGAGCGGCGTGCCGTCGTCGAAGTAGGCGCGCCTGTACCAGTCGCCGTCCCACGCCTCGCCTTCGAGCGCCTGTTTGAGATTCAAAGTGTGTGCGAGGTAAGTCTTGGCACGGGCATCGTCGCCGCGCGTCTCGCTGAACGGCGCGAACTGCGTGAGCGTCGTGTGGAGAAACCAGCCGACCCAGACGCTCTCGCCCTGCCCGAGGTTTCCGACGCGGTTCATGCCGTCGTTCCAGTCGCCCGAACCCATCAGGGGCAGCCCGTGCGCGCCGACCTTCAAGCTCCGGTCGAGGGCGCGCGCGCAGTGCTCGTAGATGGTTGCCGACTCGGCGGAGACCGTGGGCTGCGTGTAGGATTCGTCCTCGCCTTCCGCCAGCGGCGGCGCTTCGACGAACGGGACGACTTCGTCGAGCACGCCTCGGTCGCCCGTCACGCCCACATAAAAGCTCACGACGTAGGGGAGCCACAAAAGGTCGTCCGAGAAGCGCGTGCGGACGCCGCGGCCCGTCGGGGGGTGCCACCAGTGCTGCACGTCGCCCTCTGGAAATTGGTGCGCGGCGGCGCGCAGAATCTGCGCGCGCGCGAGGTCGGGCCTCGAGTAGACGATTGCCATCACGTCCTGCAACTGGTCGCGGAAGCCGTAGGCTCCGCCCGACTGGTAGAAGGCCGAGCGCGCCCAGACGCGGCAGGCTAAGGTCTGGCAGAGCAGCCAGCGGTTGAGAATCGTGTCCATCGCCGCGTCGGGCGTGCGCACCTGAACGGTCGTGAGCGTCTCGTCCCACTGCGCCACGACGCGCTCGAAGGCTTCGCCGACCGCGCCGGGCCGGCGAAATCGTGTGACCAGAGCGCGCGCCGCCTCGCGGCTCTCGCTTTCGCCGAGGAGGAAGAAGACCTCGCGCACTTCGCCCGGCGCGAGCTCGACTTCCGCCTGAAGGGCCACGCAGGGGTCGAGCCCCGCGCCCGCGCGCCCCGAGAGCCGCGCGCGCCTCAGGGCGGCGGGGCGCGCGAGACTGCCGTTGCGCCCGACGAACTCTTTGCGGTCGCAGGTCAGCGTCCGTTTCTCAACGCTCACGTCGGCGAAGGCGACCCTCCCGGCAAACTCGTTGTTGTAAGGGTTGCGCGCGAAGATGGCGCCGCTCTCTTCGTCCACTTCGGTGACAACGTAAGGCGCGGACGCGCCGCGACTCAAGCCGAGCACCAGCTCGTTGTAGCCCGTCACGGAGAGGAGGCGGCGGCGGTCCGTTTGGTTGCGCAGGCGGAGGACGGAGATTTTGACGGTCGCGTCCGAGGGGACGAAGAGCAGCAGCTCCTGCGAGATGCCGTGGCTCGTGTGCTCGAAGACCGTGTACCCTTGGCCGTGGCGCACGACGTAGGGCTCGGCCTCGCGGATGGGGAGAGGCGTCGGCGTCCACGTCGCGCCCGTCTCTTCATCGCGCAGGTAGATGACCTCGCCGGGCGGGTCGCTCACGGCGTCGTTCGACCATGGCGTAAGGCGGTTCTCGCGGCTGTTCACGGACCACGTATAGCCCGCGCCCGTCTCCGTCACCTGAAAGCCGAAGTCGTGCTCGTTGGCGATGACGTTCGTCCACGGCGCGGGCGTCCACTGCCCTTCGCCGAGCACGGTCACGTACTCACGCCCGCCCGGGCTGAAGCCGCCGAGCCCGTTGAAGAATGAGAGGTCGGGAGTCTGCGCGGGCGGCGCGGGGTAGGTCCGCGAGGGCGCGCGCGGCACGAAAGCGGCGGGCAGCTCCTCTTCGATCTCGCGGCGCACGAGCTGCTCTTCGAGCGTCCCGCGCTCGGGCACGATGACGACGCGCGCGACCGCGTGGAGCAGAATCCGGTCGGCCTCGGGCATCACGTCGGCGCGACGCAGGAAGACGCCGCCCGGCTTGTCCTGCAAGGCCTGCGCGCCGCTCGCGCGGACCAGCGCCTGCAACTCTTCCTGAAGGGCCTGAATGTAGCTCGGCGGGTGGTCGTTGAGGATGACGAGGTCAATCGCCAGCCCCTTGAGGCGCAGGTAGCCGTGGTTGCGCAGCAGCTCCCGCACCACGTTCATGTCCTCAGTCTTATCAACGCGCACCAGCACGACGGGCAGGTCGCCGCTGATGCCGTAGGGCCAGAGGCCCGACTGCGCACGCGTGTTCAAGGCGAGCACATGCGAGCGCGGCCTCAGCGATGGGTCGGAATAGAGCACGCGCCCGGCGAGGCGCTGGAAGAGGTGCGCCTCTTCAGCGTCGATGTTGTGGTGGCGCATCTCGACCTGCGCCTGCGTCCATGCGAGCTGCGCCGCGCGCTCGAAGATCGAAACGTCGTGATACTTGTCGGCGAGAGCATGTGCCTCTTCGCGCGAGCGCGCTAAGGCCGTGGTGAAGGTCAGGCGCGCCGTCTCGCCGGGTTGGAGGCGGACTCTGCGGCGGAGCGAGAAGACGGGGTCGAGCACCGCGCCCGTGGTGTTCGAGAGCGGGCGGTCTTCGAGCACGGCGACGGGGTCTGCCGCGCTGTGGCCGCGCCCGACGAAGCGGCTGCGATCGGTCTCGTACTGAATCGCGCCGATTGCCTGCCCCTCGGTGACGACGACGTGGACGCCGTAGACAGGCTCGTCTTTGGCCGAGCGCGGGCGGCGGCGCGCGATGAGCGCGTCCTCGGCGCCGACGAACTCGGTCTCGACGAAGAGGTTGCTGAAGGCCGGGTGCGCCGCGTCCGCCGCGAGCGGCGCGAGCACCCACTCGCCGTAGCTCGTGACCTCGATCTCGCGCACGCGCGACGACTGGTTGGTGAGAGAGAGGCGGCGCACCTCGGCCTCGTCCTCGGGCGTGACGATGATCTCGGTGTGCGTCAGAATTCCCGCATCGGCCTGCCGGAAATCAACCTTGTCTTCGGCGAAAATCACCTCGTAGGACTTCGGCCTCCGGCCCACGGGCTGGTAGCCGGCGGACCAGACCGCGCCGCTCCGCACATCGCGCAGGTAGAAGAACGAGCCGTAATTGTCGCGCGTCACGTCCTCGCGCCAGCGCGTTACGGCGAGGCCGCGGCACGCCGAGTAGCCCGCGCCGGCGGTCGTGACCATCACTGAATAAGTGCCGTTCGAGAGCAGTTGCGTGCGCGGCGTCGGCAGGTCGGGCGAGTCGTAGCCGCGCGTCACGAACCCGGTCAGCCCGCGCACGACGCGGCCCGACATGACCTCCTCGGCGCGCGGGTGCGACGCCGGGATGCCGCGCGGGACGCGCTCCTGCAACAAAAGCTCGGTCGCCTGCACCAACGGCTCGGCGTGGAAGCGCCGCCGCATCGCGTCCGCGTTCAAGAGGTTGTCGAGCGCGACGAGGCTCATGCCCTGATGGTGCGCCATGAAGGCGCGGATGAGCGCGCGCTTCTGGTTCTGCGGCAGGCGCTCGGGCGTGTAGTCAATCGCCTCGTAATAGCCGAAGCGCGCGAGCGCGCCTTCGCGTTCGAGGCGGCGCAGGTTCACGGCGGCGCGACGCGGCGCGACTAAGGCCGCGAGCATCGTCGCGTAGGGGGCGACGACGAGGTCTTCGGCGAGCCCGCGCTTGAGGCCGAGCCCCGGCACGCCGAAGGGCGCGTACTGGTAGTTCAACTGGAGGTCGCGCCCGTTGTAGGCCGACTCCGAGATGCCCCACGGGACGCCGCGCTCTTCGCCGTACTCGATCTGCCGCCCGACGATTGCGCCGTATGTCTCGTGCAGCAGAGTCCGCTCGTAGTCGCGCATCACCAAGAGCGGCATGAGGTACTCGAACATCGTCCCCGTCCAGGAGATGAGCGCGCGCCCGCCGTCCACGGGCGTGAGCTTGCGGCCCAGACGGAACCAGTGCTCCTGCGGGACGTCGCCCTTCGCGATGGCGGCGAAGCTGGCGAGGCGCGACTCGGAGGCGAAGAGGTCGTAGAAGGAGTTGTCGGCGCGCGCGTCCGTGACGTTATAGCCGATGCGGAAGACCTTGCGCTCGGAATCGAGCAGGAACTTGAAGTCGGTCTCGTCGAAGACGCGCTGGCACGCGCCCGCCAGCACCGCGGCGCGCGCGACGAGCGCGGCGACCGCGGCGGCGGCGTCTTCGACGCTGCGGCGGACTAAGGCGAGCGCCCCGCGCGCCGCCGCGCGCGACTGCTCGTCAGCCGGTGTGCTCCGCTCGACCTCGACGCCGAGGTCTGAGAGCTGCGCCAGCGCCTCCTCGTAGAGCGCGGCCAACCGCGCGGGCGCGTATGTTTCGTCCAGCGAGCGCGCCGTCTCTTCCCAGCGGGCAAGCTGTTCGGCGGGGCAGAAACTGACGAGCGGCGCGAGCTGCGCGGCGAGCGTGAAGCTCTCGCGCGTGAGGTCGTCGAGGTCGCGCGCGAGGTTCTGCGTCTGCCGCCGGAGCGCGCCGAGCCAGAAGCGCAGCTCCGCAAAAGCCTCCTCGCCCTGCTCGTGCGAGAGCGCGCCGACGATGTCTTCGATGACGGAGGCGTCGCGCGCGAGCGCGTCGAAGACGGCAGACCACCCGCTCAGAGTATGGGGCGGCGCGCCCGCGATGAGCTGGGCGAGGCGCTCAAGCTCTTCGCGCAACTGTTTGACGCCGACGCCCCCCGTGCGCGCGAGCACCGCGCCGAGCCGCGACGCCTCCTCGCGCGCGAGCGCGACGGCGTCCGCCAGCCCTTCGAGCGTGCGCGCGCCAAAGAGCTCGCAGTCCGGCAGCTCGACGCACGCCTGCTTGACGGCGAGGAGGTGTCCGACGAGGTTGCCGCTGTCCACGGTCGAGACATACTGCGGCGCGAGCGGCTCCAGCGTGCGCGTGTCGTACCAGTTGAAGAAGTGGCCGCGGAAACGCGGCAGGCGTTCGAGCGTCTTGAAGGTCAAAGAGAGGCGCTCGACGAGTTCGAGCGTCCCCATGTAGCCGAAGTCGTGCGCGGCGACGGTCGAAAGCAGCAGCAGCCCCACGTTGGTCGGCGAGGTGCGGTGCGCGATGGCGGGCCGCGGGTCTTCCTGAAAATTGTCGGGGGGCAGCCAGTGGTCTTCCTCGCCGACGAAGCTCTCGAAGAAGCGCCACGTGCGCCGCGCGATGAGGCGCAAGGCGTGCGTCTCCGCCGCCGAGAGCCGCTCGCGCGCCGGAGAGAGACGGCGGCTCATGCGGTAGGCGACGAGCGGCGAGAGCGCCCACGCCAGCACGAGCGGTGCGGCGACCGCGAGCGAGGCGGGGCGCAGCAGCAGCACAGTCGCGCCCGCGGCGAGCGCCACCGCGACGGCGGGCCACATGAAGCGGAAGTAGCTGGCGGCGGTCATCGCCGTCCCCTGCTCGGCCTGCGCGGCGGTCGTCCATTCGAGCAGCCGGCGGCGCGAGACGAGCTTGCGCCAGAGCGTGCGCGCGACGGCGTCGGCCATCAGGCCGGCCTGATGCGCGAGGAAGATGACGGAGAGCGCGACCTGCGCCGTGTTCGTCAGCAGGTCGCCCCAGACGCTCCAGAAGTGGCTCGTCCAAGGGATGCCGCGCGGGTGGAGCAGAAGACTCGTCGTGACGTGCGCGTAGACCGGGAAGGCGAGCGTGAGGACGACAAAAAGCATCCACAGCCCGACTGATCCGGGCCACAGAGTCCACGCGGCGACGAGCCACACGAGCGTCGCGGGCGCGAAGAGGCTGCGCCGCAGGTTGTCGAAAATCTTCCAGCGCGCCGCGAGCGGAAGGCGGTTGCGGACGCTGCGGCCTTGCGCGCCCGGGACGCGCGGCAGAAGCCAGCGCGCGATCTGCCAGTCGCCTCGCGTCCAGCGGTGCTGGCGCTTGGCGTAGGTGTCGTAGTGCGCCGGGTAGTCGTCCAGCAGCTCGATGTCGGTGACGAGCGCGGCGCGCGTGTAGAGCGACTCGAAGAGGTCGTGGCTGAGGAGCGCGTTCTCGGGCACGCGCCCTTCGAGCGCGCGCGCGAAGGCGTCCACGTCGTAGAGCCCCTTGCCCGTGAAGCTGCCTTCGCCGAAGAGGTCTTGATAAACGTCGGAGGCGGCGGTCGTGTAAGGGTCAATGCCGGTGTTGCCCGAGAAGACGCGCGCGAACGAAGAGCGCGCGGCGCTCTCCAGAGAGACGCTGACGCGCGGCTGGAGGATGCCGTAGCCGCGCACGACCCGGCCCGCGCCCGGGTCGTAGTGCGGGCGGTTTAAGGGGTGGTGCGCGACCGCGACCAGACGCCGCGCCGCATCGCGCGGGAGCTGCGTGTCGGAGTCGAGCGTGATGACGTAGCGGACTTTCGAGAGCAGCGAAGCGGGGGCGGTCGAGACCGCAAACGTCGTGTCGCGCGCGCCGCGCAGCAGGCGGTTGAACTCTTCGAGCTTGCCGCGCTTGCGCTCCCAGCCCATCCACTTCGCTTCGCCCTCGTTCCAGAGGCGGCGGCGCGTGAAGAGGTGGAAGCGCTTCGGCGCTTCGCCTTCGCCGCCGCGGTGCCGCGCGTTCAGCTCTTCGACGCCGCCGAAGGCCAGCCCCAGCAGCGCCTCGTCTTCTTCGATCACTTCCGCCCCGGCGTCGCCGAAATCCCCGAGCAGCGCGAAGTAGAGATTTTCGTCCTGATTGGCGAGGTAGTGGACTTCCAATTTCTCGACCAGCTCGCGGACGCCCTCCGGGCTCGTCAAAAGAGTCGGCACGACGACCATCGTGAGCGCGTCGGCGGGCACTCCATCCTCGCTCTCCATCGAGGGCAGCAGGCGTGGCGCGAGGAGGTGCGTCACATCCCAGTTGAGCACGCTCAGGGCGAGGTCACTGGCCGGGACGAGCGAGAGCAGGACGAGGGCGGCGAGCATCACGACGCCCGCGCCCGAGGCATAAGCGGCGAAGGCCAGCAGGACGACGACGAGCGCGGTCATCAGGGCGAGCGTGCCGAGGTAGAAAGGCGTCGGGTGCCTGAGGACGAAGCGGAGCACGCGCTCGCGCGGGCGCGGGCGGTAGGCGAAACTCCGCTCCAGCTCCTTCGAGCCTTCGTCTATGAGGTAGAACCCGACATGGTCGCGCCCGGCCTCGGTGTCGCGCCCGGCCCCGGAATCGCGCCCGGCCTCGGTGTCGCGCCCGCCCGCGGCCAGCTCGACGGCCCCGCGCGCCACTTCGATTTCGGTCGCCTTCGTGCGCTTGCTGACGCGCTCGACGACGTGCCGGTAGCGGTCGCGCGTCTGGAAGCTCATCAGCGCATAGACGCCCGCGGGGTCTTCCGCGAGCACGGGGTCAACGAGGCTCACGCTCTCGAAGAAGTCGCGCCAGTCGAGCGTCGAGAGCAGGCGCATCG
Source organism: Acidobacteriota bacterium (assembly GCA_020199995.1). GTDB lineage: Bacteria > Acidobacteriota > Blastocatellia > Pyrinomonadales > Pyrinomonadaceae > JAIVJM01. The sequence goes on from JAIVJM010000002.1 coordinate 51,979, forward strand.
AGGTGATGATGTTGCCGACCGTGACCTGCGCGGCGGCCTGCCGCTGATGTTCGAGGTGGACGATCTGCTCGGTCGTCTGGCCGCGCTTGCCGAGGTGACGTTCGAGCCAGTCGAAGACGGGCGCGAGCGAGGGGTCCTGCTCGCGCAGACGCTGCGTGAGCTGGACGACGAAGGCGCGGTCTAAATCCTCGCGGCGGCCCACGCGCCCGGCGAGCTGCGGCACAAGCGCCTCGGGCTGGCGGCTCGCAATCTCGAGCAGCCGGTCGGCGAGCGCGTCAGCCTCCTCGCGCTCCTCGCGCGCCGCCACGATGCGCGTGGCGAGCCGCGCAAGATTTTCGACGAGCGCGAGCCTGAGCGTGATCGCGACGGCCCACAGCTCGCCCATCGTGAGCGGCGCTTTCGCCTGATAGGCCGTGATGAAGCGCCGCAGCGTCTCGGTTTCCAGCCGGCTGTCGGTGTGCGCGATGAGCGCCAGCGAGACGGCGTAGATGCGCGGGTAGCCCTCCAGCTCGCCGCGCACGAGCTTGGGCAGCTCCCTGTAATAGCCTGCGGGGAGGTCTTCGCGGATTTCGCGCAGCTGCTCTTCGACGATGTGGAAATTATCCACCAGCCATTCGGCGGCGGGCGAGATGGAATGCTCTTTGCGGATGGCCTCGGCGAGTGCGCGGTAGGCCGCGACCAACTGCCGACCGTTCTCTTCGAGGCGCGGCAGGAGGCGGCGACCACGGCGCGGCCCGGCCGAGACTTCGTGCTCCGAGGCGAGCGCGGCGGCGTACTGTTCGAGGCGCTCGACACTGAACAGCTCTTCGCGAATCGGCGGCTCGTCGCGCGCCTCCGCAGCGCCGCCCGAGCGCCCGAACAGGAATGCCAGAAGTGGTGTGGTGCTCATCCGTTTGAGCGGCGGGGGCTCGATAGACGCCCGGCGTGCCGGGCTCCTCCCCGTCTCGCGTTCTCTCTAATTGTTTCGGCGTTTGATCTCGCCCGAAGTATGCCACAGAAGGGCGCGCATTTCAGTCGCGGGCGGCGGGAGAAGGCCGCAAGACAGACCGTGAGGGAGGGCGCGGGGACAGTAAGCAGTGAGCAGTGAGCAGTAAGCAGTCAAGACTGACCGATCTTGACTGCTTACTGCTCACTGCTCACTCTTGGGACGCCTCCCTCACGGTCTGTCTTCCGCCATGAAAAACGCGGGCGCGGGCTCGTCCTGCGGGCGCTCGCTTGTGTAGAAGACGCGCTCAAGGAAGAGGCCGGAGGGCGGGGCCGTCCACGCGGCGGGCTCGTTGGAATAACTTTCCAGCAGCGCGCGCAGCCCTCTGGCCGAGAGGTTGCCCCGCCCGACCTCGACCAGCGCGCCCGTCACGCGCCGCACCATCTTCCAGAGGAAGTGGCTCGCCCGGATGCGGAACAGAATCAGTCCGCCGCGGGCGATGACGCGTGCCTCTTCGACCTCGACGAGCGTGGAGGATTGCGACTCGGGGCTCTCGCAGAAAGAGCTGAAGTCGTGCCGGCCCGTGAGCAGCGCGCAGGCTTCGGCCATCGCGTGTGCGTCCAGACGATCCCTCATCCACCAGACGAAAGATTTGCCGAAGGCCGTCCGCCGCGTGGAAATCTGGTAGAGATAGGAGCGCGCTCGCGCGTCGTGGCGGGCGTGGAAATCGGGGCGCGCGCGCCCGCACGAGAGGAGGTTGATGTCGTGCGGGAGCAGTCCGTTGATGCCCCGCAGGAGCTGCGCCGTAGGGGGGACGGGGGCGGAAGAGTTTGTCTTCAGATGCGCGACCTGCCGGAGCGCGTGGACGCCCGCGTCGGTGCGGCCCGAGCCTCCGATTTCGACCTTCCGGTCGAGAAAGGTCTCGGCGGCTCTCTGCAGCTCGCCCTGAATCGTCCGCTTGTCGGGCTGTCGCTGCCACCCGCCGTAACGCGTGCCTTCGTACTCGACCTCCAGCCTCCACGTTCTCATCAAAGCTCGGCCCCTCCCCGCTCACAAACTCTATCGGACTCCCACGCATTGAACCTTCGGCGCGAGGTCTGAGTCAAACCGGAGCCGGGGCGGCGGCGGGGCTTTTTTAAGTTTGGCCGGGCCGCCCGATAGGGGTATCCTCCCGCTGAGGGAGGGCTCGCGGGTGAAAATATTCTGCTGCGTGGCTGCGCTGCTGATGTTCGGGATGTTCGATGCGGACGGGCGCGAAGGCGCGCGCGGGCGGGTCGAGACTTTCGAACTCAAGCCCGGCCGGGAGAAGCTCATCCGGAGCGCGGGCATCCGCATCAAGCTCGTCGAAGTGGCCGAGGACTCACGCTGCCCGCAGGGCGTCAACTGCATCTGGGCGGGGAACGTGCGGGTCGTGCTGCGCATCAAGGCCCACGGCAGGAGCACGAGACTGGAGAAGCTCAACTCCGCGACCGAGCCCATGGCGCTCGCGCTCAAGGGGCGGCGCCTCTCGATCTCGAAGGTCAGCCCGTCCAAGCTCAACGACCAAAAAATCAAGCCGGAAGACTACATCGTCACCCTCACGCTCTCGGCCCCTCCGAAATAACCAAACAGTCTCTCGACGAGAGAAGACGCCCGGTGGCCTGTGTGTGCCGCCGGGCATCTCCGGTGTCGCGCCCGTCGCTGCTGCGCCTGCCTTCCCCCTCGTCCGCCCGGCGCGAACCTTATCCGCCGTGACGCCGAGCGGAACGACGCGGCAGCGCGCTCGATTAAGACGACACGCAAACGGCCCTCGCCCCTCATCTGTCCGCGATGCGCCCTTCAGCCCTCAATCTGAGCGATGTTGGAAAAGTTCGCGTCATTAATCCCCGCGTGCCCTCCAGTAGCGCGCGGCGTACTTGCCGTAGATGAACTCTCTGCCGAGCGGCCCCCACGAGCGCGAGTCGCTTGAGTTGTCGCGGTTGTCGCCCAACGCGAAGTAGCTCTCCTCGGGCAGGCTGACGGGCGCGAGGTCGAGGAGAGCTTGATTGCGTTCCGGGTCGAGGTACGGCTCCGCGAGGGGGCTGCCGTCTATCAGCACGCGCCCGCCGCGGACTTCGACGACTTCACCGGGCAGGCCGACGATGCGCTTGATATAACTCTTCGAGGGCTCCGGCGGGTAGTGGAAGACGACGATGTCGCCGCGCTTGAGCCCGCCGAATCTTCTGCTGACGAGAATCCGGTCGCCGTCGGCGAGCGCGGGGAGCATCGCCGTCCCTTCGACCTTCACCGGCAGCGCGAGGTAAAGCAGTGTCAACGCGATGCCGACCGGCACGAGCAGTCCGACGAAGACGATGGCCAACACGACCACCTTCCCCGTCCCGCCCCGCCCGCGCTTTTCTCGCTCCTCCATTTTGACTTCGCTCGCCATCCGGCCCCTATGCTAACAGCTCGCGGTAGAGCGCGATTGTTTTTCGACGTCCTCTTCCCACGTGAACCGCGACGCCCGGCTGCGCCGCCCGCGCCTAGTTCGTCGTGTGAATCGGCGTCGCGCGCCGGAGCGGGTTGTGGAGCATCAGCCAGCCCGAGGGCGCGGCGACGAGGATGATGCCGACGACCGTCAGCGCGTCGAAGGGGCGACGCCACAGGAGCAGGTCGAAGAGGAACGCGAAGACGATCTGCGTGAGGCCGACGACCGACACCTTCGAGGGACTCCCGAGCGCAAACGCCCTCGTCATCGCCAACTGCCCGAGCGTCCCCGCGAGCCCCACCCCGGCCAGCACGAAGACGACGCGCGCCTCCCCAAGCGGGGCGTAAGAGACGCCGCCGCCGGAGAGCAGCAGGACGGCCAAGGTGAAGACGGTCGAGACGCCCGAGAAGTGCGTCACGACGGCGCGCGCGTCCACGCCGCCCAGACGGTTCAGGCCGAGCACCGCGACGGCGGTCGCCACGGCGTTGCCGAGGGCCAAAAGCCCCGCCAGCTTGTCGCCCGCCGCCTCCGGCTTCTGGATGAGCGCGATGCCGATGATTCCGACCGCGATGGCGAGCCACACCGAGGAGAGAGGGCGCTGGCTGAGGACGGGCCACGCGAGCAGCGTCACCCACACGGGCGTGGTGTTCGAGAGCGTGAGCGCGGTCGAGATGGGAAGGTGCGTGAGCGCGTAGAAGGCGCAGAGGACGCCGAAGCTCCCGGCGAGGCTCCGCATCCAGAGGATGGGGGGGCCGAGGACGACGAGCCGCACGCCGGTCGCGCGCGCAAACGTCGCCGAGAGGATGAAGGCCACGCTGGTGCGCGCCACCGCCACCAGCCGCCAGTCGCAACGCTCGCCCGCGAGGTGGCTGAGCGCGCCCATCGTGGCGAAGGCCAGCGCGCCCGAGAGCATCAGGAGGTACGCGCGTGTCGGGTGCTCTTCCGCCACCTCAGCCGCTGAAGACCTTGCGGTAGGCCGCGTACAAGTCCGAGAGACGGTCGGCGGAGGCCGGGTCGCTTCTGGCGAGCAGCGTGATGATCTCGTCGCGCTGCGCAAAGAGCGGCTCGACGCCGTTTCTCTGCGCCGCCGTAAACGACGAAGACTCGCCCCGGTCGGCCTCGGCCCGCAGCTCAGTGAAGAACTGGCTCGCGGCCTGTCGCGACGGCTCGTAGTCGCCGCGCCGCGCGTCTATCACCGCCGACGAGATCGTGTTCTGGAGGCGCGCGAGTCCCAGTTGCTGCTCGGTCTTCGCGAGTTTGTCCGCGCTCTCGCGCGCCTTGAGCCACGTGGGCACGAAGCCCAGCAGGAGGCCCGCCAGCAGCACGACGGCGTAAATTCCGACGCGACGCGCGAGCGGCGTTGACTTAACGACCGGCTCGGGCCTCGGCTGCACGTCTCTGGCCCGCACACTTTCTTCTTCTTCGCTCATAAATACTCCTTCGGAGAGTGTTGACCTCCGCGACCGGCGATGGGCGGTATGCCCTCTAGCGGCGCGAGTCAACGGATGCGCCATTCTATCCCAATGCCCGTGTCGGAAGAATTTCAGACGGGCTCGACTTTGATGCCGTACTGCCCGAGCAGCGAGAGGTCGAGCGTCCATTCGTGGTTGCTGCGCCGGTGCCACAGCTCGAAGCAGGCTTCGAGGTAGAGCTCGGCGTCCGCCGCCGACCAGCCGTTGACGCGCGCCAGATGCCTGAGCGCCTCGGCGCGACGCCCGCGCACGCCCGCGAGCCCGATGTGCTTCACCTCGTGGCACGCCGGGCAGAGCGCGACGAGCCGTTCGAGTCGCTGGACGTGGTGCTCGTCGTCGTAAGAGAAGACCTCGTGGCACTCGACCGGCCAGCGCGGCCCCCGCCCGCCGCACATCTCGCAACGGCGGCCCGCGCGCTCCGAGACGATTCTTTTGAGGCGCTCCCACTCAGCCGCCGTGACGTGCGAGCGGACGTTGGTGTACCACGACGTGCGCGGAATCAACTCGACCGTCAGCAACTCTCGCGAAGGCATCCCTTTCTCCGGCGGCGGTATCGGTTCCCCTCTCACTTCCCCGCGGCTGACGACGACAACACGGCTTTGAGCAGGACATAGACGGCCAGCACGTCGCGCGCGGCGCGGTGGTTCCCGCCCTCGACGCCGTAGCGCGCGCAGGCGTCAGTGAGCGTCAGAGACTTTTTCATCCCCAGCGCCTGCTTGACGAGCTGGAGGGCGCAGCGCCAGCCGCGCTCTTCGGAGCGCTGGCGGAAGCGCGCGCACGTCGCGGCCAGAGCGCGGCGGTCGAAGGCCGCGTTGTAGGCGATGAGGAGCTTGCCTTCGACGATGGGCGCGAGCCGCGCCCACACCTCGGGCCAGTGCGGCGCCGACGCGAACTCCGCGCGTGCGAAACGCTTGTGCTTTGAGGGGACGGGGAGCGGGTTGAAGGTCGGACGCACGAGCGTGTCGAAAATGATCTCGCCCCGCGAGTCGCACAAAGCGACCTCGATGATCTCGATGTGCGGCCCCGCACCGATTGTCTCGGTATCAATGATGAGCGCGCGCTCGTTGAACTCGTGCGAGTGGAGCTGCGGCGTGTAGAACTGTTTCGTCGTGTAAAGCATCAGTCCCCTCGGCGGTAGGCGACTCGTCGGCTTTCAAATTTGCCACACAGACACCGCAGGCACGGAGAAAAGAAAAGGAAGGAAGAAGATTGTTAGAGGGAGGGTTGTGTTGTTCCTCTAACCTTCTGCTTCCGTCAACTCTCGCATTCTTCCCTCAACGCTCCCTTAACACAACCTCTCTTCTATTCCTTTTCAAAATCTCTGTGCCTGCGGTGTCTCCGTGGCTATTTCTTTTCACGGCTTCGGCAGCTCGATGGGCTTGCCGGTCATCAGCGTCGGCGCGTCGAAGCGGCGGAGCGTCTCGTTGAATTGGGGCACTGACTCGCCGAGGAATTTGTTGACGGCGGCGATCTTCGTGTCGAACTCCTTTTGCAGCTCGACGTAGAGCTCGCGCTGCGGGAGTGTGGGCGCGGCGTTCGTCGAATCAATCGTGAAGAAGAGGCCGCCGATGCGGTCAACGAGCTGCGCCTTCCCCTCGAAGCCGAGCCCGCCGTCGGGCTGCGCGAGGCGGTTCTGCAATTCCTCGACCTGCTTCTTCTGCGCCGCGAGTTTATCAGACAAGTCCTTCGGCACTTCGGCCAGACGATCCTTGACGGTCTTTTCGACGAACTCGATCTGCGTCTTGAGACTGTCGAGCGTGCGCAGCGCCGTGTTCGTCGCCGTCTGCATGTCGCGCAAACGAAGCGACATCTCCAACTGCTGCTGAAGGTCGCTCGCCGCGACCGTGATGGTCGGGTCGAGCCGCACCTCGACGCGCGACTCGAAGCTCTTGTCGCCGACCAAGAGTTTTACCATGTACATCCCGGGCAGAACCTGTGGCCCGCGCGGGCCGCCCGTGAACTGCGTCTCCTCGTCCGTGGGCGGACGCCGCACCTTCGGGCCGCCGTAGCGCAGATTCCAAGAGACGCGGTTGATCCCCTTCTCCTTCGCGACGTTCTCCAGCTCGGCCACGAGCTTCCCCTTGTCGTCGAGAATCTGCACCTTGAGCTTCGTCTTCTCGTCCGGCTTCTCCCTGAGGTAATAGCTGACGAGCGCGCCGTAGGGCGGGTTCGCGCCCGTGAAGACTTTGTCGCCGATGCCGTAGCGCGTGAAGCGCGACGTGTAGCGAAGCGCGGGCCGGGGGTCGAAGAGCACGATCTCGCGACCAGCAGCAGCCTCGGGCGTCAACTGCTGGACGGGCGCGGCGTCGTCGAGAATCCAGATGCTGCGCCCGTGCGTGGCGAGTATCAAGTCGTTCTCGCGCGGGTGGACGAGGATGTCGTGGACGGCGACGTGCGGGAGGTTCTTGAGGCCCAGACTCGTCCAGTTGCCCCCGCCCGTGTACGAGACGTAGAGCCCCAGTTCTGTCCCCGCGTAGAGCAGCTTCGGGTTCCGTGGGTCTTCGCGCACGACCCAGACGTAAGCCTTCGAGGGGAGGTTGCCCGCGATGTTCTGCCACGTCCGCCCGGCGTCCGTCGTCTTGTAGAGGTAGGGGCGGAAGTCGTCGAGCATGTGGCGGTCGAAGGAGGCGTAGACGAGCGAGGGCTCGACGCGCGAGGGCTCGACATGCGAGACGGGCGAGTTGGGCGCGAGCCCCGCGAAGTTCTTCGTGAGGTTCGTCCAGTTTTTGCCGCCGTCGGTGGTCAACTGCACCTGCCCGTCGTCAGTGCCCGCCCAGATCGTGCCGGGCTTCAAGGGCGATTCGGCGAGGCTGATGACCGTCGTGTGATACTCCGCGCCCGTGTTCTCGAAGGCGACGGGGCCGCCCGCCTGCCCTTGCTTCTCGCGGTCGTTGGTCGTCAGGTCGGGGCTGATGGTCGCCCACGTCCTGCCGAAGTCAGTTGACCTGAAGACGACGTTGCCGCCGAGGTAGACCGTGTTCTTGTCGTGCGGCGAGAGGACGACGGGCGAGTTCCAGTTGAAGCGGTACTTCGCGCCCGAGGCGGGGCCGCCGTCGTCGCCCATGTAGGGAACGATGAGCTGCTGCTCGCGCGTCCGCATGTCGGTGCGGACAAGGTTTCCGCCCTGCGACTCCGAAAGGTAAAGCTCGGGGTCGTCGGGGTGATTTAACATGTAGAAGCCGTCGCCGAAAGAGACCATCCGCCAGTCGTCGTTGAGAATCCCGGCGGGCTCGCGCGTGCGCGACGGCCCCGTCCATGAGCCGTTGTCCTGCAACCCGCCCATCACGTAATAGAAGGGCTGCCGGTTGTCGGCGTGAATCTGGTAGAACTGTCCCAACGGCATGTTGTTGACGTACTCCCAACTCTCGCCCGCGTCATACGAGACGGCGACGCCGCCGTCCTGCCCCTGCCACATCCTTCGCGGGTCCTGCGGGTCAATCCACAGCGCGTGATAATCAATGTGCGTGCGGCCCGTAATCGAGCGAAAGCTGCGGCCCCCGTCAATCGAGACGAAGAGCGTGGAGGCCACGGCGTAGACGCGGTTCTCGTTCGAGGGGTCAACCCTCAAGTCCGTGTAGTAGAAGCCGCGCGAGACGATGTTGGTCTGCTTCGAGACGTTGCGCCAAGTCTCGCCGCGGTCGTCCGAGCGGTAGAGCGTCCCGTCCTTGGCCTCCATGATCGCGTAGACGACCGAAGAATTCGACGGCGCGACCTTGACGCCGATCCGGCCCGCGAGTTTCGGCAAGCCCTTCTCCAGCTTCTTCCACGTTCGCCCGCCGTCGGTCGAGCGGAAGACGCCCCCGCGCTCACTCCCCGAAGTGTGTGTCCACGGCGTGCGCCGGAACTTCCACACGGCGGCGTAGAGGATGTTCGGGTTCGAGGGGTCAATGTCCATGTCGGCGACGCCGTGCTCGGCGTCAACGTAGAGAGTCTTCGTCCACGTCCGCCCGCCGTCGGTCGTCATAAAGACGCCGCGCTCCTCGTTCGGGCCGAAGGCATGGCCGAGCGCGCCGACGTAGACGATGTCGGGGTTGCGCGGGTTGACGAGGATGCGCGAGACGCGCTCCGTGTCGCGCAGTCCCATGTGCTGCCACGACTTCCCGCCGTCGGTGGACTTGTAGACGCCGTCGCCGAACGAGACCGAATTACGCACGTTCGACTCGCCCGTGCCGACCCAGATGACTTCGGGGTTGCCCGGCTCCAAAGCTACGTCGCCGATTGAGATCGTGCCCTGCCGCTCGAAGATCGGTGTCCAGCGCACGCCGCCGTTGGTCGTCTTCCAGAGTCCGCCCGAGGCTGTCGCGACATAGACGAGGTTCGGGTTGCCCGCGACGCCCTCGACATCAGCCGTCCGCCCGCCCATGTTGGCCGGGCCGATCTGCCGCCACTCCAGACGCTCGAATGATTTCATTTCGAGCGAAGCGTCCTCGATGCTCTCCGGCGTCGGCGTCGGCTGCTGCGCCGAGGGCGTCGGCGTCGGCTGCTGTGCGGTCGGTGTTGCCGGCTGCTGCGCCGTGGAGACGGACGAGAAACTCCACAGCGCGGCGAGAAAGGCCGCCGCCGCGCGCAAGAAGGGGGACTTGCCTTTGGGCATTCTTGTAGACTCCGTGAAGGAATTTTTCGGTCTCTAAGACGTGGTGCGAGCAGGATAAACCAACACTCCGCCGAACGTCCATCGGCGGGCGGAACCTTAAGCGAAGCGAGGCGCGGGGTTGACACACGCGCCGCCGTAAGGAAAAACTTCCGCCAGATGAAACACAGGCCGCAAGCCCGACCGTCAGCGAGGGCGTCTCCAGATGGGAGAAGAACGCCCTCGCTGACGGTCGGGCTTGCGGCCCGAATTTGCGATGTCACCGAGACGCTTCGTCACCAGACTGTCCGTGGCCCTCTTGGCCATGGTGCTGTCACTCGTCTTCTTCGAGGTCGCTTTACGAGGCTACGACGCGGCGCGCAAGTTTTTAGCGCCCGACACCGCAGCGCAGTCGCCGCCCGTGCCCCTCCACCTCGCCAACGACTCGCCGGTTCTTTACGCGCTCAACCCCGAGCACCCCGACATCAGTTCACAGGGCCTGCGCGACGACGAGGCAATCATTCCGAAGTCCGCGGGGACATTCCGAATCCTCGTGCTCGGCGACTCGGTCGCCTACGGGAGTTCAGTGCCGAGGGGCGACACTTTTTCCAACCGCCTTGAGCGCCGCCTGCGCGAGCAGACGGGGGCGGTCGAAGTGATTAACGCGGGGGTGATGGGCTACACTCCCTACAACGAGCTTCAATACTATCTGAGCGGGGGCAAAGAGTTCGGGGCCGATCTTGTCGTCATCGCCTTCTGCATGAACGACGTAGCCAACCCGAGGCTCCACTGGGGCGACGCGCCCGGGGTGAAGATTCCGCCCGAGGCGATACCGAATCAGGAATACGACCGCGAACACGTCCTCCCCAGAGTCCGCGAGCTGGAAGAAGAAAAGGCGCGTCCCCAAAGTCCCGGCGCGGGCGCAGCCCGCTTGCTCAGACACTCACGCCTGTACAGAGCTTTGGGGCCGTCCGTCGAACGCGTCCTCCGCGGGAAGCCCAAAAACTTTGCCGACACGGGTGCGCGCGTGCCCACCTACATCACGGGCGAGGACACGCTCGGCATCGAGGTCTTGCTCGACCGAAACACGCCCGAGTGGCGCTGGCTCGCGTCCATCTACGACCGCCTCAACGAAGCGGTGCGCGGGAACGGCGCGACGATGGTGATCGCCGTCTTCCCGCTCGTCTACCAGTTGGACGAAGGCTACCCCTTCTTCCCGCAGGAGCGGATCAGTGAATACTGCCGCGAGCGCTCCATCCCCTGCCTCGACCTGCTTCCCGTCTTCAAGAGTCAACGTAAGGAGGACATCTTCGTCCTCGACAAGGAAGGGCACGACGACATCTGGCATCTGACCGATGCCGGCCACGCGCTGAGCGCGGAAGAGATTCAAAAATTCCTGCGAGAGCAAGGACTGCTGCCGGTCGAGAAGTGATTCCGGGACGAAAGACTTTGGGACAAACAAACACCCCCCATCGCACGCGCGGGCGCGTCTTCAAGCTCATCCTGCTCGCGGCGGTTCTCTTCTCCGCGGTCGGTCTGACGCTCTTCTTTGTCTACCGCAAGCTCACGGAGAAGCCGCCGCCGACCGTCGCGGGCTGGCGCGCGACCGTCAGGACGCTCGCGGGCGACGGCGCGCCCGGCGCGCATGACGACGCGTCGGCGGCGCGGGCGCGCTTCGGCGAGCCGTTCGGCATCGCGTTGGGCCGGGACGGCACCATCTACGTCGCGGATGCGGGCGAGTCGAACCGGATTCGGAAGATCACGCCGGGGGGAGCGGTCGAGACGCTGGCGGGCGGCGCGGAAGGCTACGCGGACGGCGCGGGGGCGGCAGCCCGCTTCGACACGCCCTCGGCGCTCGCCGCCGACGGCGAAGGCAACCTCTACGTCGCCGACACGGGCAACCACCGTGTCCGCAAGGTGACGCCCGAAGGCGTGGTGACGACCGTGGCGGGTGAAGGCACGGCGGGCTACAGAGACGGCCCCGCGCACGCCGCGCAGTTCAATGCCCCCGTCGGCGTCGCGGTGGACAAAGAGGGGCGCGTCTATGTCGCCGATACCTACAACGACCGCATCCGCCTCATCACGAAAGAGGGCGAAGTCAAAACGGTGGCCGGCGCGGGCTCGCCCGGCTATGCGGACGGCGACGCGCTCTCCGCCGCGCTCTTCGACACGCCCTGCGCCGTGGCCGCCGGCGACGCCGGAGAAATCCTCATCGCCGACACGGGCAACGACCGACTGCGCAAGCTCACGAAGGACGGACAGGTCGTCACGCTTCACATGAGCGTGCCGGAGAACGCGCCGGAGGGCGCGCCGGGAGGCGCGACGCCCGATGAAATCTCGCGCCCCGTCGGGCTCGCCGTGACGCATGACGGATTTCTCTACGTCACCGAACTCGACCGCGGGCGCGTGCGGCAGGTCGCGCCCGACGGGACGGCGCGCGTCATCGCCGGGCGCGGCTCAGGGTTTGCCGACGGCGACGGGGCTGAGGAGGCCCGCTTCAACCAGCCCGCCGGGATCGCCGTCGAGCCACGCAGCGGCGCGCTCCTCGTCGCCGACAGCGCCAACTATCTCGTGCGTCGTGTGTCGCCCGTCGAACAGGACAAAGGGGATGCTCCCTCCACCGGACAGGAAGGCAACAGCGCGCGCTCAGTTAACCGGGCCGCTGACGCGCCGCCCGTCGAGCCTTCCGTGCTGCCGCGCATCGAGGTCGAGAGCTTCGGCGCAAACCCTTTCCCGTGGCCGCTCGACCCGCAGGGAGCGCGCCATGAAGTCGCCGCGACGTTGGGCGAGGTGCGCGGCAGTTACGACACCGAGGACAGCCGCCACCACCTCCACAGCGGCCTCGACGTCTTCGGCCTCTACGGGCAGAAGGTGCGCGCCGTCTTCGACGAGAAGGTTTCGAGCCCGCTCGCCAACTGGGGCTTCGGCGGCCTCAACGAAGGGCTGCGGGTCGGCCTCTTCTCTTATATACACATGCGCGTCGGTCGTGACGAGCGGGATCGCGTGTTAGAGGGCACGCCTTTCGTCGAGGTGCGCGACCGCGAGGGCAAGCTCGTGCGTGTGCGCGTGAGGCGCGGGACGCGCGTGCGTGTGGGCGACGCGCTGGGGACGCTCAACCGGATGTACCACATCCACCTCAACCTCGGGCCGCCGGGCGCGGAGTTGAATCCGCTCGCGCTCCGCTTCGAGGGCTTCAGCGACCTCGTCTCGCCAAAGATAGAGCGCGACGGCGTTCAACTCTTCAATGAAGCGGGAGAGCGTTTGAAGGAGAAGCGGGGCGGGCGGCTCGTCGTGCGCGGCGGCGTCCGCATCGTCGTGGATGCTTACGATCAGGTGGACGGCAATCAGGTCCGCCGCCGTCTCGGTCTCTACCGACTCGGCTATCAGATTTTGCTCCCCGACCGCACGTCCGCGCCCGGCTTCGAGCGCCCGCGCGTCCAGATCGAGTTCGACCGCCTGCCGCCCGATACGGAGGCGACCAAGATCGCCTACGCCGACGAAAGCGGCATCACCGTCTACGGCAGCGCGTCCACGCGTTTCCTCTACGAGGTGACGAACACGGTGCGCGACGGTCGAGCGGAGCGTGGGCTCTGGCAGACCTCTGAGCTTCCGCCGGGCGACTACGTCCTGCGCATTTACGGGTCGGACTACACGGGCAACGCGTTGGCGGAGGAAGGCCGTGACCTCGCCGTCACCGTCGAGCGCGATTAGCGAGGTTCGACCGCCGGTTCGACGGCCAGCGGCGCGAAGATGAGGCGCAAGTCGGTCTCGACTGTGACCTCCGCGTCCTCGACCCTGATTCTGGCGAGCGGCGCGTAGTGGTGTTCGATGCCGTGGGGCGGTCTCGCCTCCGGCTGTCCGACGGGGCCGGGCCACTCCACGTCGCCGGTGGCCGTGCGCGCGGGGATGCGCCAGAAGTCGCCGGTGCGGTAGGAGCCGCCGGGCTGGAACTGGATTTTCACGCCGTCCTCAAGCTCAACCCAGTTCGCGCTCCCGCCCGCGACCTCCTTGATGGAGCCGGCGCCGTCCCAACGGCGGAGGATGATCGGGCGCTCGTCGGTTCCGGTAAAGACGCTCGCGGGTGTGTCGCTCAGCGTGACGATCATCTCCGCCGGGTCAATGTCGGTGATGCGGAGCAGAGGTTCGGCGCGGTTGCCCGAAGAGTAGTCTTCGTCGGCCAGCTCGACGAGGTCGCCGATCTGCAATCCGAGCCGCGCGTCGCGGCCCAGATATTCGAGCGTCACCTGATTGCCGGAGACCGTGCGCACCGGCAGGTTCACCGACGCGTTCTCGCGCGACCACTTGAAGGTCGCGCCGTCGGCGACCATGCCGCCGCGGTGAATCTCGACGCGGTAGAGCTGATTCTCCGCGCCGCGGTAGCGCGCGTCGGGCGAGATGATGCAGGGCGTGGCGGCGTTCGGGTCGTCGGCCTCGTCGGCTTTGGCCTTGAGCCTCCCGCGATTCGCGGGTCGCCACTTCTCCAACTGTTTCCGCCACTGCTCGCGGCGCGGAAGCTCGATGGCGGAGATGCCGTCGAGACTCGCGTCCCACTCCTCGGCCTTCACCTGCCAGACGACCTTCGCGCGCGTCGCCGTGTCGGGACCGTGCGCGCCGAGCGCGACCTCGCGGATGCTCTCGTCTTCGAGCGCGTTCACGTCGCGCTCCCACGCGACGAGGTAGACGAGATAGGTCAGGCCGTTCTCCAGCTCGTCCGCCGGCCAGTCGGGCTGCACGGGGGCATGGCCCTTCTCCGGTCGCGTGTAGAAGACGGGGAAGTCGTTCTCGCAGAGGATGCCTTCGACGTAGTAGCGGCCCGCGCCGATGAGGAAATTGCGCGGCGCTTCGACGGGCGGGCGGGGGCGGGGGCGGGGGCCGCCGCCGTCCTCGTCCTTCAAAATCTCTTCCCCGCGCGTGCGCCTCGGAAACTCGCCGTCGCGCGTGTCGGTCTCGTCGTCTCCGACGAAGCGGTTGGGGGCTTCGATGCGAAAGCCGCAATCGTCTCTGGGGCCGGCGGCGGGGCCGATAAGGTCGGCGGCGAGCGTGCGCAGGTAGTGCAGGTGGATGGCGGTCTGCTCGTTCCAGTCCGCGTCGAGGAGGACGCGGCCCTGCTGCATGAGGACGCGCGAAAAATGTTTCGCCGGGTCGAAAGTGTCACGTGAGATGTCGCCTGCCATACGGCCTCCTTAAGTGGTAAAGATGAGCCCCGCGTCCATTCCGGCGGGGGTGTACTCGTCGAGGCGGGCGCGCAGATTCGCCTCCCGCTGCGGCTGGAAGAGGTCGTGGAACACGCCCATCTCCGATTCGTCGTCGGCCCCGCGCTTGATCTCTTCAGCGCACGTCTCGGACAACTGGCAGTAGGCCGGCGTGCCGTAACGCACGCTCGTGAACCGCGGGCGGACGCGTCCCTCCTCGCGCTCCCGCGCGTCCGCGTCGGCGGCGGCAGAGACGGCGAGGTCGGGCTGGCAGTTGTAGCGGCGCGGCGTGCGCGAGCCCGGCGGGAGGTAGCAGAAGCGCACGCAGCCGATTTGCGTGCGCGCCACCCGGACAGCCCCTTCGAAGATACTGTTTTCGGCGAGCGCGAGGGCGTGCGTCCGCACTTCGCCAAAGACCGTGCAGCGCACGATGCGCGCACTCGCGTGGGCGTGCGCCTCGTCGGGGCCGGAGAGCGCCATCAGGTGGGGCCGCGTGGCGTCGAGGACGCTGTCGCTGATTTCGATGTCGAGAGGTTCTTCGGCGACCGCGTTCTCGTTGACGCGGATGCTGCCGACGATGCTGTGCTCGACGCGCAGGCGCGCGCTCGTGTCGGTCAGCTCGATGCTCGGCTCGGTCTCGCTCTCGGGGTAGCTGTCCGTATCCAGAGACCAGCCGGGGATGAGCGTGCAATGACGGATGAGGACTTCAAAGAGATGTCCGACGATCTGCACGCCGCGACCGACGACGTGCAGCCCATCGAGCACGAGGCGCGGCGCGAGGCGCGGGCCTCCCCCCGCCGGCGCGGGCTCCGCTTTGATTCCCGCCTGCTCGAACCGCACGGCACTGAGCGGCTGCCCGTCGAGATGTCCGGCCTCTCCGGGTTCGCCGAAGTCGCGGGGCCGCTCCTCGTCCGGCGCTTCGCCCTGCGTGTGGACCTCATATCGGGGCTCCTCCTCTTGGCCGTCCGCCTCCGGTTCGGGGCCGTAGATGCCGAGCGAGTCCGGTCGGTTGGTGTGCCGGTCGAGCAGGCGGATGACGGGGCGCGCGCCGTCGGCGGCGCGAATCTCGAGGCGCTGGTTCCAGCGCAGACGAATCTCGACCGGCTCGACGTATGCGCCGCTGTCTTCGATCTGGATGACGGCCTCTTGGGGGTCGTCGCCGCGCCATGCGTCGAGCGCGCGGCTGAGGCTCTCGAAGTAGAGCTGGCCGCCGTGCTGCTCGCTGACGAGGTAGACGTGCGGGCGCGTGGGCGAGGCCGCGCCCGGCGGCTGTGGCGAAGCGGCGCGCGCGGGCGGCGGCGCGGCGGCGGCGGACGGGCGACGGAGGACGGCGCTTTGCGGCGCGCGTAGAGGGCGCTCGTACTCGCCGCCGCCGATGTCGGCGCTGAAGCCGTAATGGTACGTGACCCAGACGCCGGTCTTCGGCTCGGCGCGGGGCGGGAAGGCGATACGTCCGAGCCACGGGTCAATGGCGACCTGCTCGCCGTGCGGGCGGTAGGCCCAGCGGCTCAAGTCCGCGACGACGATGTTGTCAATCGGCACGGGCCGGTCAGCCGCGTCGCGCCAGATCAGGAAGCTCTTGCCCTTGCCGTAATAGTCGGCGGTTCTCTCTTCGAGCGCGCGCCGTCGGATGGGCGCGGGGACGTTCATCTCGTCGGCGACGTGCAGAGGGTCGGGCTCATTGACGGGCTTCGTGAAGAGCGGCGCGTCGTTGCCGAGGATGCTGAAGGTGTAGTGGTGGCGTGCGCGATCTATGCAGAAGGCCGGGGCGTGCGTCACCGGGTAAGCG
>JAIVJM010000062.1 GCA_020199995.1 Acidobacteriota bacterium
GGGTGAGATCGGGCGTTAGGCGCTGACCTGACCAAACAGTGAGTTGTATTTAGGGAGAGTCATATGAAACATCTAGCATTTGGCCTGTCCTTTACGCTGGCAATCGCGGTGGCTGCGTTCCCGGTGAACGCTCAAAGTGCGAGTGCGCCTCCAAAAGCTGCGCGGCCTCCCGAGGTCGTCGTTGAAGGGTTCTACAAGTGGTATATCCGTTCCGTTAGCCAGAACATTGATCCCTTTAAGAAGGGCAAGGCTACGTTGAGGAAGTACGTTACGCTCAAGCTCATTCGAGAGGTGGAAAAGACTGAACTCGACGCGGATTATTTCCTTCAGTCACAAGAGTGGCATGATGAGTGGGAGAAGAGTGTCTTAGTATCGAAGCCGGAGGTCAGAGGCACGACAGCCACGGCTATTGTGACCTTTAATGCCGAAGGGTACCCGAGGGTGAGGGTCAGCCTCAAGCAGGAAGGCGGCGTGTGGAAGATAGATAAGGTGAGGGAGGCGCGTAGCTGAGTGCGCCTAACAAGTCGCTAAACCGGACGCGCAATAAGCAGGCTTCTTATCCTCAACGCTCTGTGCGCGCCGGTTAGCTCCGGCGTTAGGCGGCATGGTCGGCTTATGCCTTGGGTAGGCTATTAGGTCCCTGGAGTTATGTAACGTTAGGAGCCCTCAATGACTAATGAACAGCAGCCGATACTGTCCGAAGAGGAAAAAGAGCATATTCGTGCAGAGATGAGATTTAGGGAGGAGTTGCGCCGTGAGCTGAAGCCCGTAGAGCCTTCTGCCAATCAAAAGCCTTCATGGATTGCGAGGGCCATTGAGTATCTGAGCAAACCTATCTTTACTACTATCATCTTCGGAGCATTAATAAGCTTCGGTATGTGGTATGTGCAGCATAAGGCGGCGCGAGAGGAGAATGAACGCACGTATCTGCTAAGCTTACGGGAGCGCAAATTCCAACTGCTCGGTAGTTTCGATGCTAACTTCAATAATAGCTTTTCCTCGCGGCTGCATTACGCACAAAAACTTAATTGGGTTAACAGCTACAAAGACCCCAAAGCTTTCCCCGGCGGCAGGGCGGAATATTATAAGGCGCAGGATGACTTGGAAGCTAAATGGAAAGCCCTCTCGGCGCTGCCCACATATACCGGCTTATGCGCCCAGGTGGATTCCCTGTACGAGAGCACAAAGGTTCACGATAGCGCGCAAGCACTGCGTGAAGCCGCGGAGGAGTCTCGTATGCTGCCGGTTGCTTCGGAGACGGACATTTACACCATACTGGGTAGGGTTGGGCCAAAGGTGGAGGCTCTGCTCGTAGCTATGGGAGAGGAAATTAAGAAACCGCCACAGCAGCAGTAGCCTGTTTTACGACCTACCACCAAACAGACCGTGCTGGGTGCTTTGGTATAACACTGCGTGAGGCGTCGGAGTTGAAAAAGAGAGCATGTTAAGTGCTTCCGCAGACGCGCGCCCGCATCGGCACCCTGGCGGGATATCTGCTGGCCGCCTAACAACGTCATGCACCCGACCGCGAACCAGCAGGCTTCTGATCGTTAGCTTGTCCGTAACGGCGTTGAATGCGCGGCGGGTGATGCCGGGCGTTAGGTTGCTTCGTGTAAGGTGCGGAAAGAGTAAGAGGAGACGTTGATGTGACAACTATTGGAACTGTCGAAAGTTTATGGCGTTACCCGATTAAAAGTATGAGCGGCGAGGCGATGTCCGAAGCGTTTATGGGATTTTCCGGCTTTTACGGCGACCGATGCTTCGCCTTTAAGAATTCATCGGCACGCAAAGGAGTTCCTTATCTGACCGCAACGGCACAGCAGCAAATGCTGCGCTATCATCCACAGTTTCGTGACGCCGAAAGAGCGGCGAAACCACCGAATTTGATTGAAGCGATGAGCATTGCGCCCGGTATCACTCCGGCAAACGCCGACCCCGAAGACCTAAAGTTGGATGTCGTTACGCCGTCAGGTGCGACTCTCGCTGTTGATGACCCGGCGTTGATAGAAATGCTCTGTGAAGGATTGCGCGGTGAAAATCACCTTACGCTCGTGCGTTCAGACCGCGCGTTGACCGACTGCCGCCCGGTTTCGTTGATTAGCCTGCAAACCGTCCGACAGGTCGAAGCGGAGTTGGGCGTGCCCATTGATAAACGACGCTTTCGGGCAAACGTCTATTTTAATCTCGCGTCGGGTGACGGCTTTGCCGAGGATGAGTTGGTCGGACGCCGTCTGCGTATCGGCTCACACGCAGAGATTATGGTGCTGGAACGCGACCCGCGCTGTAAGATGATTTCGCTCGACCCCGACACCGGCGAACACAACCCGGAAGTTTTCCGCAAAGTCGTCCAAGCACACGGCAACTTTGCCGGAGTTTATTGCGCCGTTTTGGTCGAAGGAATTTTGACGGAAAGCGATTCAATTGAACTGTTGGGCTAAAAGCGCAACCTAACAAGCGCTTGCACCTGACCGCGAATAGCGTAGCTTTCATGCGCAAGGCTTGCGTGGGTTCGAGGTCGAATACGCGGCAGGTGAAGCGCGGCGTGAGGCTGCCTACAGTCAGTAACGAATGAAGGGAGGGCAGAGTGGTGTGAGGTCTTGCTTTTTAAACACTAAGCTTTTTCCCCTTCTCGGTGTGCTGCTCCTTCTCTCTTGTAAGAACTCGCCCAGCTCAGGGGATTTGTCTCGCCACTTGGATACTAGATGTCCTGCTTATGCTGCGGAGGGTCTCGAAGTCAGTTGCCTTACTCTCAAACAAGCGACATACGTTGTCGTCCGTGTCGATTTAAGAGCGGCGCGCATCAAGATGCTGTGGAGAAATTCTGCCGGCGCCCCTTACAGTTCTTTAGCCGACGCTTACCGGCAGGTCGGTGGCGATCTGCTGGCTCTCACCAATGCCGGCATATATTCTGAAAAGCATACTCCTGAAGGGCTCCATATTGAAGGAGGCAGGACACTGAGTGCTCTTAATCCGGATAATGGCGATGGCAACTTTTACTGGAAACCGAATGGCGTCTTCTACGTTACAGATGATGGCGCCGGGATCGTTGAATCGGAGAAGTTCGATTCGCTAGATGAACGAGGAGACATTCGCGAAGCTACGCAATCGGGGCCGTTGCTGGTCATTGAGGGCGAGGTAAATCACAACCTGAAGCCCGACTCTCGTTCTTTGTACGTGCGAAATGGGATTGGCGTGAAGTCTGCTGCTGAGGTCTACATCCTGATTTCAGAAGATGAGCCGAGTCAAGGTGAACCAATGGTGTCGTACTTCGGCAGGATGTCACGCCGCGTTTTCCTCGAAGTGGAGTAGGTAGCGCAGAGTGCTCGTTATCCTTCACGCCGCGAAGAACAAGTCATTCGAGCGGACTGCCCGCCAGCTTGCCTCTCATGCACGTTGTCCGTTACTTTGCGGCTTGTCGCTTTCGGGCGGGCAGCCGCTCAATAAGGGCGTTGGGTCTCTTGAGAGGGTGATAAAGGATCATCGCATGAAGACCACGCAGGTCGCTCTCCTCCTCATTTCCGGGCTTATGGTCTGGTCATGCCAGAAAGGCACGGCATCAGCCGCCCTGCAGATTCCGCATCCGGACGATGCCTCAAAACAGGTTGAATACTTTGCCGAAGCGCCTGCGGGCAAGGGGCCTTGGCCGACAATAGTTCTGCTGCACGGACATCAAGAGGGGAATCGGCCGGGAGGCAAAGACTTTGTCGATTGGGGTGTGCTCAAACAGATGTCTATGCGGGGTTACCTGGCAGTCGCTGTTTCGCAACCCGGTTACGGGAATTCGGCGGGTCCACCCGACTTCAGCGGAGCATTTACACAGCATGCGGTGACTGGCGTCATTGCGAAGCTCCGTGCAGATGGTCAGGCATCACCACACAAACTCCTCATTGAAGGTATAAGCCGCGGCGCTCTGACTGCTGGTCTTGTTGCAGCCCACGACCCTTCCGTTTCAGGGTTAGTCCTGATATCGGGCGTCTACGACTTGCCGGCGTTTGTTGCGGACTCAACTGCAAGCACAGAGAAATCGATGGTGGTGAAGTCACTAATCGCAGAAGCGGGAGCCACCGCTGATGCATTGAACGCACGTTCGGTCCTGCGGTTCGCGAGTAGCATCAAAGCGTCATCGCTGATCTTGAACGGAGCAAAGGATGACCGCACCGACCCCGGCCAAGCGCGCGCTTTGGCAGAACAAATTACCCGTAGCGGCGGTAACGCAAAAGCGATTATCTACCCCGACTTCGGCCACCATATTCCAGTTGATGTTCGGAATAAAGACATTGATCCTTTCATCGACCGGGTGCTGGGAAAGTAGAATGCGTCATGTCTTATCGCACGAGGCTCAACTAAATTTTCTGAGAATAGGCTGTGGCACAATTCAGCTCGAATTAAACGGTCATTGACATCGCCGCTGGCTTTAGCATAAAAGCGGCTCTCCACGACCCGTTTCGAAGAGCCCCGCCTTCTCGTTCTTCTACTTCCCGAAAGGAGGAGAATCTGTGAAACGCATTCTTCTGTTCGCCGTACCGTTAGCCGCATCACTTCTGGTGGCCTTTTTCTGTCACCTTCCCTCAGCCAAAGCGCAAGAGGCGCACCAGCATCAACACGAACATTCAGAAAAGCTCGGAAGGGTCAATTTCCCTGTCTCCTGTACTGCCAAAGCCCAGAGGCAATTCAATCGCGCCGCCGCATGGCTCCATTCTTTCGAGTATGAAGAGGCTGAAAAGGTCTTCACCGAAGTGACGGTTACTGACCCGCGATGCGGCATGGGCTACTGGGGCGTCGCGATGAGCAACTACCATCCCATCTGGGCGCCGCCGAACGCGGCAGAGTTGAAGAAAGGAT
Organism: Acidobacteriota bacterium; assembly: GCA_020199995.1. Classification (GTDB taxonomy): domain Bacteria; phylum Acidobacteriota; class Blastocatellia; order Pyrinomonadales; family Pyrinomonadaceae; genus JAIVJM01. The sequence continues at coordinate 4,843 of JAIVJM010000062.1, forward strand.
GGGAAGCCATAGAAAACGCCAAGTCCGTCGGCGCCCGGACCGGGCGCGAGCGAGATTACATCGCGGCGATAGAGTTTTTTTACAAGGGCTCTGACAGGCTCGATCATCGGACGCGCACGCTCGCCTACAGCGAAGCGATGGAGCGGCTTTACCGTCGCTATCCGTCAGACCGTGAAGCCGGAGTCTTCTACTCGCTGACGCTCATCGCGAAGGGGATGATGGCGGGCGACAAGAGCTATGCCAGCGAAAAGAAGGCCGCTCAGATTTTGAACCGCGTATTGGCGCGCGCGCCGCAGCACCCCGGCGTTTCGCACTACCTGATTCACAGCTACGACTATCCGGCGCTGGCGCATCTGGCGCTGCCCGCCGCGCGTAGTTACGCCAAGATCGCTCCCGCGTCGGCACACGCACAGCACATGCCTTCGCACATCTTCACGCGGATGGGTTTGTGGCAGGAAGCGATACGTTCAAACCTCGACGCTCAAGCAGCGGCGAAGGCTTACGCCGTCAGAAACCGTCTGCCCGGCGCGTGGGATGAGCAGCTTCACGCGATGGACTACCTCGTCTATGCCTACCTGCAGGGCGCGCAGGACAAGCAGGCCGAGGGGCTGCTCGATGAGTTGAATAAGATTCGGAAAGTTGATCCGCCGAATTTCAAAGTGGCCTATGCCTTCACGGCCATCCCCGCGCGCTATGCGCTTGAACGACGGCAATGGAATGAAGCGGCCAAATTGCCTTTGCATCCGGGTACGATGGAGACGTTCCCCTGGCAGCGCTTCCGTTGGGCCGAAGCCCAAATCCGCTTCGCGCGTGCGATTGGGTCTGCGCGCACCGGTGATACGGCCTCGGCGCGTCAAGAGGTCGGGAAATTAGCTGACATCCGTCAGGCGCTCGTTGAAGTCAAAGGCGATTACGATTGGGGCAAACAGGTTGAGATCAAACGTCAGATTGCCTCGGCGTGGCTGGCGCACGCCGAGGGCGAGCACGAAGAATCACTCCGGCTGATGCGCGCGGCGGCGGAGTTGGATGACGCGACTGAAAAACACCCCGTCACGCCCGGCACGCTGCTCCCGGCGCGCGAGCAGCTCGGCGAGCTACTGCTTGAGCTTAAGCAACCGGTAGCAGCCTTGCAGGAGTTCGAGACCTCGCTCCGCAGCGCGCCCAACCGTTTCAACGGGCTTTACGGCGCGGCGCGCGCGGCCAAGCTCGCGTCAAACCGGAAGAGGGCGAAGACTTACTACGGAAAGCTCGTGGCGCTGTGCCGCCAAGCCGATAGCGTCAGGGAAGAGATCGAAGAAGCTAAAAAGTTCCTCGCCGGCGTGAACGTGCCGGACTCCGTAAGTACACGATAGACGTTGCCCGGCACGTGTCGAGACCGAGTTCATCAGGAAGCTGGTGGAAAGCGGCGGGCAAAGCCGCGTGTCGGGCGCAACCTGACAACGGCATGCACCCGACCCGCAATCAGCGCCCCTCTCATCTTCAAAGGCAGCCGCCGCCGGCTCAATTCAGAGCGTTATGCGCGAACAAGAGGTAGCACGAGTAACGGTGAAAGACGCTGCGCTAATTTGAGCCGTGGCGATTGAATTGTTTTCAGGGAGAGCTGCAGGCGCTGTAATATGGCACCCACACACGAAGGGCCGAGGTATAAAGAGACAAAGGGCAACTTAACTTTGAAGGATCGGTCTTGATTCTAAAGGAGACAAGGACATGAACAGATATGTAGCTGAGCTCGTGGGCACCTTCGTACTTGTATTTGCCAGCTGCGGGAGCGCTGTTCTGGCTGGAGATAAGATTGGCTTCCTCGGCGTCTCGCTTGCTTTCGGCCTGTCTCTGCTCGCAATGATTTATGCCATCGGGCCTGTTTCAGGCTGCCATATCAATCCTGCTGTCACGATCGGAATAGTCATTAGCAGGAAGATGGATGCCAAGTATGCTGTCGGCTATATAGTAGGCCAGATTCTGGGTGCCATTATCGCTTCTGCTCTGCTGTTGCTGATCGCCAAAGGCACACCGGGCGGTTACGATCCGTCCGTGGCTGGTTTCGCCGCAAACGGCTACGGCGAACACTCCCCCGGTCAGTACAACCTGTTATCCGCCTTCCTCGTTGAAATAGTGCTGACCTTCTTTCTAGTGTTTACAGTGCTTGGCGCAACCGACATCAAAGCGCCTGTCGGATTTGCCGGTATCGCCATCGGGCTGGTGCTCACCCTTATACACTTGGTGGGTATTCCCGTGACCAACACCTCAGTCAATCCGGCGCGCAGCCTTGGGCCAGCCATATTTGTGGGGGGCTGGGCCTTAAGCCAGCTCTGGTTATTTATTGTTGCTCCCCTTATTGGTGCAGCTCTTGCGGCTGCCGTTTATATGGCGACGCACAAACCGGCTGAGGTGATTAGTGTCAAAGAAGCTGAGCAGGCACTGGAGAGCGAACAGGCTGAGAGACGGTCATAGAGGAGGTCGAAGGCTGTTTACTATACCGCTTGCCGAAGAACTCTTTCGGCGACCCCTTTCGCAATGGTTGCGCAAATGTCCGACGCCTGACAACTCATTCAAACCCGACCCCCCGGATAGTGTGGCTCTCAGGATGCTTCCTTGCGGCGACGGTTGAATGCCTGCGCGCGGGCGCGTTAATACGGGCGTTAGCTGGCTTATTCCCGGGAGTGTTGAAAGGTTCAATAATGAAGCTGAGCTCTCTCTTAATCGTTATCCTGATCGGTTCACCCTTACCTTATCATGCTCATCCTAACCAGCAGTTAAGCGCTCAAAGAGTTGAATTACATGACACAACTGAGTGGCGCGTCCGGCCATCTTTTATACTTGATACGGTTTGTTTTCTGAACATATTGACGGGAGATCCCTTTTATGTGCGCTTTTACGAGAATGAGTATGCGCGGTTCGAGCCGCAGTTGACCGCTCCTGTCCGCGCCTCTTTGTCCGCTCTCAAACGCACAATCAAGGATGAGAATAAGAACATCATCTCCGCTTTCCTGGCCCTTCATTTTTCAGCTACCGATGACCGAACGCTCGATGACATGCTGAGGACGCTCAAAGATAGCAAGCGAATGAAGGAAAGCCTGAAAAAGACTGACTACTACAATGAGTCGGGGTGGCAGTTGTATCAGTCCGTCCGAGAAGATTTAAAAATAGTCATTTCATTCCTGAGAGACATTCGGTTTGAAGATTACTGGCACCGACACATTCTGCCGGAAGTTCAGCGGAAGATTGCAGCCGTCGAGAAAGAAGTGCAGCGTTATAACGTGGTCGGAGAGGTTGAGAAGCATTTAGGCTCCCCGTTGTCGTCACAAGTTGTGACCGTTTATCTGCTTTACTACTCTCAACCGCATGGGATCAGGCTGACAGGGACGCGATTCGTCGCCGACGCTGCATACCCCTTTCGCATTGTATTGCAGAATGCGATCCACGAGATGCTACATCCGCCCTACAAATTGGCACGGGATCGAGAGCTCAGGAAGGCGCTTGACTCTTTACGGGCGGACGCGTTCTTGATGGATAAGATCAAGAATCATAACCCATCATTCGGCTACAACTCATTCGAAAGCTTCGTGGAGGAGAATTGTGTTCGCGCGCTCGACCAACTGATAAGCGAGCGGTTCAAAATCGAGAGAGAGGCGCGCCAGCGTTGGAGAGAGGAAGATGATGGGATGCACGTCTTTGCTGTCGCCCTATATAGCTTGATGAAGCGAGAAGATTTTGGCGGGGGACAGGAGACGTTTCGGGATTTTTTTGGTGCGGATGATTCGTTCAGGCAAGTTGGCAGCGGGCAGGGTCGAAAAAATCTATAATGCTTTTTACCAATCTCGCGCCCGCTAACAACGGCATGCACCCGACCGCGAATAGCGTTAATGTCATCCGCAAGACTTGTCACTGTCGGCGTTGTGTGCGCGGCGGGTGCATGCCGGGCGTGAGCTGGCTTACTCGATGAGAAAAAGTTTGAAAACGCAAAGCAGCGAGATTCTGACGGCTGTCATTTCTTCTCGCCGCCCTCGGTCCCGACTGTCACCGGACTGGGCTTGCCTTCGAGAAAGGGGCTGATGAGTTCGGCGAGACGCTTCTCTTCAACTTCGCGGCGCAGGGCGAAGCCAGCCGACTGGCGCTTGGCCTCGGCAGTCTCGGCGCGGAGCGCCTCCATCTCCTCCTGCTTGCGCCTGAGGTACTCCTCGGCCTCTCTGGTGAGTTGCTGAATCCGCGCGGCGTTGCGCTCCTCGGCGGCGTGGGCGCGCTCGTCGAGCAGCGCCTGGAAGCCGTCCAGCGCGCGGTCACGCCGCACGGCGTCGGCGATGGGCACCTCCATCCCGACGCCCTTGGCCGAAAGCGCGAGGTTGACGGCGACGACCTTCACGCTCATCGGGTGGTTGGCGAGCGCCGAGTTCTCCAACAGCTGCGCCAATTCCTCAACGCTGCACTGCGTATCGCCGAGACCCGCCTCCGAGTAGATTTCTTCCAGTGGCTTCGCCGAGAGGTCTTCACCCGTTTCACTATCGTATTGCTTGAACGTCGGAGGCTTCTCGCCCGCTACGAGTTCCGAGACGCGCGGCCCCTTCTCCGGCGGGGCGGCTTGTGAGCCCTCGGGCGCGGCGCTAGTCGCAGCCGTCTGTGGCTCGCCCTCGCCCGGTTCGACTGACACGAAGAAGTTGAGCAGCGATTTCATCGCGCCGCCGCCGCCGCCGCGCGCGTGTGTCGCGGGCTGCGGCGGCTGATCCTGCGACGCGCCGGAAATGTCATTGATTGACGAATCAATGCTCTTCGACAGTTCATTCATCTCGCGCAGAATGTCTTCGGTGCTCCGGTTGTCTTCCGGTCGCTTGCGGTTAGGCATTAGCTTTCGACTCCTCAATTCCAGTGTGATGCGTTCCGGGCGCGAAACCCGTCGCGCGTTACTTGGTCCGCTGCACCTGCTTCTGCGCCCGCCGCGCCCTCTCCGCCGCGTTCTCCGTAGTGTTCGCACCGCCGGCGGCGGCGGTGGACGCCGACACGCTTTCGAGCGCCGAGAGTGACGCGCCTTCGGCCTCCACGTTTAGAACATCCTCGTACTCGGCGCGGAACTCGTCACTGATGCTGAGGTTGATGAGCAGATTATCCACCAACCCCTGAATGCCCGCCACGTCCGTGAAGGTATAGACCTCGTCCTGAATCAGGCCGAGCGAATTCTTAATCACTTGCAGGCGCGCGTCGAGCAGACGCACCAGTTCGTCGAGACGCTTGATGCGTGCCTGTCGCTGCCTGAGGATGCTCAGGTTCTGTGTCAGCGCGTAGCGTACCTGCCGCGCTTCCTCGCCTTTGAGCGCCTCCTCGGCCTGCTCGATCTGTTGCGCCAGTGCGTGTTGCAGTTGCCGGTAGTTGCGCGTCGAAAGGAGGTGGCGCGCACGCAGCATCCGCGCGTACTCGTAGCGGAAAGAGGAGAGCTTGGCGACGACATCCGCGAGCATGCGACCAGCCCCGCCGGTCCCGAGTTCCGCTGAGCGCCGCTCGATCTCCTCGCAGAGCGCGCGCACCGAATGGAAGTCGGTCTGGTAGTTGGCGGGAAGCAGAGCGACGATGCGTTTCTCCGTCTCCTGATCATTCTCCTTCCTCTGCCAGACCTTTTTCATCTTGATGTAGCGTTGGATGATAGGCATCTGGGCGAGGAGCGCGGCGCCCAGCTGCCCGGCGAAGAGGAGCGGCAGAAAGGCCCAGAAGTTGACGACGAGCATGAGGAACGCCATCACGCCAATGAAGCCAAGGTTGTACTCGCTCTTCAAGGCTTCCTTGACGAAGTTAATGCCGCCATCGTAATTGTCGTTGCTATCTTCAGCCATAAAGGGGCTTCCCCAGAGCTTCCTCACTTTATCAAAGCCGGGGGAACTCGACCAATTTGATCTCCTTGCGTATCTCCGAGAACCTCGGCAAATCCTCGATCTCAGGATGGTAGGCGAGCCCCTCCGCGATGAGGTTGTACTGCTTCATCACGCGCGCGCCGGGAACGGGTTCGCCTTTCTCGTTACGCGAGCGCCCGAGGAGGAAGACCGTGTCCGAGACGATGAGCGCCGAGGTCACGTCGTGCGTGACAATGATGAAAGTGTTGCGGGTGTGCTGGTTGGCAGTGTTGACGATGAGGTCAATGACGTTAATGATGTTGACGGGGTCGAGACCGGAGAAGGGTTCGTCCAGAATAATGAAGTGCCGGTCCTGCATGAGTTGTTGGAGGATGGCGACGCGCTGGCGCTGCCCGCCGGAGAGTTGCTGCGGCCAAGCCAGCCCCTGCTTCACCATGTCGAACTCGTCGAGCAGCCGGAGTGCCTTGTCGCGCGCAGTCTTTTTCGGCATCCCGGCGCGCACCGCCGGCTCGATGAGGTTGTTCAGCACGTTGATGTCGTCGAAGAGCGGGTAGCGCTGGAAGACGACCCCGACATCGCCGACCCGCACCTCGCGCAGAGGCTTCCCCTCGCCCTCGCTCAGCATGACGCAGCCCGCGGTCGGTTTGTCTAACCCCGCGATGATGCGGAGCGCGGTGGTCTTGCCCGCGCCCGAAGGGCCGAGGAGACTGATGATCTGCGGCTTGCCCTTGATGTTGCGGATCGTCAGCGTGAAGTCTTTGAGGACGAGGAGCGTATTCCCGTCGTTCGTCTTGAAGCTCTTCGAGAGCCCTTCGACCGTCAGCAACGGTTCGAGCAGCTCCGGGTCGCCGGGCAGGAGACCGGGGACGCAGGAAGAGGTGTCCTGAGCATCCGTTGACATACCTGTTAAGCCCTCTCCGCGACCGTGGTGTAGGGGAAGACAATTCGCTTGACGAGCGCGAACAGCCAGTCCTCGGCCACGGCGATGACGCCGATGACGATGAGATAGGCATAGACCGCCGGCAAATTGTTGACTGAGGAATAGGCGTAAATCTGGCTGCCGATGCCGCCTTCAGTGCGGTTGTATGTCTCAATCGCCGTGATCATCACCCAGCCGATGGCCGCGTTCTGCGCGATGACTTCGAGCATCTGCGGCCCCGTGCCGCGCACCACCACCGTGTAGAAGGTCTGCAGGTCGTTGTAGCCGAGGACGCGCGCCAGCTCAAACTTCATCCGCGGGATAGAGACGATGACCGCGGTCATGCTCGTGACGAGAAAGAACGACATCCCTACTGTCAGCATCGCCACCTTCATCGGCCAGCCGATGGTGAAGAGCGTCAGGAAGACTAAGTTAAAGCCGATGATCGGGATGTAGCGCAGCCACTGCACGAGCTTATTGAAGGGCCGGAAGAAGGGCAGCACGCTCATGTAGGCGATGAGCAGCGAAAGGATGGTCGAGTAGAGCAGTCCGACCACGTTCAGCCTGAGCGTGACGTAAGTGTTATAGACGAGTCCCTGACTGCCGGGCGCGGCCCACATCTGGCCGAGCGCGCGCCACAGTTCCGAAGGGTAGGGGAGCGCCTTGATGGGGTTGAAGACCCAGAACAGGGCGAAGGCCGCGAGCCAGAGCACGAGCAGGTTGAGGCGCACAAAATGGCCGGGGTCGCCGTAGAGGCGCACGGCTTGCAGGTACGCGCTTTTCGGCGCGAGTCCGGCGAAAAGTCTCGCATTGGTTGACAAGATGAATGCTCCGCGTGGTGAAGATTTAGCCTCTCGGCCAGTACATGATGACGGCAACCCCGACGAGCACTATCGAACCGCCGATGAGGTCAAATCTGTCAGGGGCGATCCGGTCAACGCGCCAGCCCCACAACATTGCCAGCACGACAAACACTCCGCCGTAGGCGGCGTATGCGCGCCCGAAGTTGCTTGGTTGAAAAGTCGGGATGATGCCATAACAAACAACGATGACCGCGCCGAGGGCAGCGTACCAGATGCTTTTTCCCTCACGCATCCAGAGCCAGATGAGATAGCCGCCGCCAATCTCGCACAGCCCCGCAATGATGAAGTAGAAAAGCGATTCAACCTGCGTCATCCCAAAACCCATTCCGGGCGCCCGAACCCGCCTTTCACTTCAGAATAATCACGACGCGCCGGTTCGCGGCCTTCTCGGCCTCGTCACGGTTCTGGTTTGAGGGGAGCGGGCGATATGGCCCGTAG
>JAIVJM010000239.1 GCA_020199995.1 Acidobacteriota bacterium
TGCTCTATCCAGCTTCCCGTTCGCCGTCACCGGCATCCTCTCCACCCACACGAACCCGGCGGGCATCATGTACTCCGGCAGCCTCTCCCGCAGGTACTCCCTCATCTCACTCACGGCTGGCTGCTCGCCTCGGCTGACCACGTATCCGATCAGTCTTTTATCTCCGGTGCTCTCCCCTTTTGCTAACACTACCGCTTCTCTAATATCAGGATGCTGCGCCAGCGCCGCCTCTATCTCTCCTAATTCAATGCGGTAGCCCCTGACCTTCACCTGATGATCTATTCTGCCGAGGAATTCGATATTCCCATCAGGCAGATATCGCGCCATATCTCCCGTCTTGTAGATTCTCTTTCCGCTTGCTTGGCTGAAGGGATGAGGGATAAATCTCTCGGCCGTCAGGTCCGGCTTGGAGAGATAGCCTCTGGCTAGTCCGATCCCCCCGATGTGCAGCTCTCCGGCGACTCCGATGGGAACAGGTTGTAGCTCTCTATCTAAGATATACAGTTGCGTGTTCGCTATCGGCTTGCCTATCGGAACGACGTTGCCGATAGGCCGCCGGTCTCTCTGACACTCCCACATTGAGGCGTCAATGCTCGCCTCAGTCGGGCCATAGAGATTAACGAGTTTGGCCTGGGGGCATTGCTGATAGAACCTGTCTTGCAGATGCGTCGGCAAAGCTTCGCCCCCGCAGTAGACCAGCCGCAGACTGGAGCACTTCTCAATACCAGGCACTTCCAAGAGCACTTGCAGCATTGAAGGCACCATCTGCAAAATCGTAATCCCATGCTCTTGGATTGCTTCCAACAGGTATTGAGCATCACGGTGCCCCTCCGGACGTGCCAGAACCAAAGTTGCTCCGGTCATGAGGGGCTCAAATAATTCCCAGATTGAGGCATCGAAGCTAATCGTGGTCTTTTGCAAAACCCTATCCCCCGGCACGAGCGGGAACTTGTCTTGCATCCACAACAACCTATTACATATCGCCCTGTGGCTATTGACGACGCCTTTGGGTTTACCTGTCGAGCCGGAGGTGTAGATGACGTAGGCCGCGTTGTCGGCCCCCACGCCGCCCTCGACCTCGTCGGCGCGCTGCGCGGCGATCTCAGCCGCCTCCCGCCGCTGATCGACGATGCGCGCCGCCACCCCGCCCAACGCCTCCCGCAGCTGCTCGTCCGTGATGACGAGCTCGACCCCGGCGTCGCCGATGAGGTACTCCAGCCTCTGGCGCGGGTAGGCGGGGTCGAGCGGCAGGTAGGCGGCCCCCGCTTTGAGGACGCCGAGCAGGGCTAAGACCAGCTCGACCGAGCGGTGCAGGCAGACGCCGACGCGGCGCTCCGGGCCGACGCCGAGTGAGCGCAGGTAATGGGCGAGTCGGTTCGACTGCGCTTCGAGCTCGGCGTAAGAGAGCCGCCGGTGGCCGAAGACGAGGGCGGTGGCGCGGGGGGTCAGCCGAGCCTGCCGGGAGACGTAGGCGTGGAGCGAGGGCAGCGGGCGATAATCGACGGTCGTCTCGTTCCAATCGTAAATTATGCGATTTCTATGAACTCCACTCAAAAGCGATAGCGCACTAATCTCTCTGTCGAGGCCGTCAGCCCCACTGTGAAGAAGCGTAAGATACTGTTCAGCCAGGCCGGAGATGAAGCTACTATCGAGAACGCTTGCGTCGTAGCTCAATTCGGCTGCAATAAAGTCTCCTCGTCTAACGCAAGTCAGTTTCACATGATAGCGTTCAAAGGAGACATCTTCTGTTAACAGGGTGAATGTGGCGTCGCCGCACGACTGTATCTGCGCCTGTTCATGGTATTCAAAACAGATCGGCCAAAACTTGTCGGCAATTTCGCCGACATCTGACGAGGCCGATTCCCAGGAAAAATACTCCTGCTCTTTACCCGACTGCTCGACGCTGTCTTCTACCTGCCGCAAGATTTGCCGTAGTGAATCTCCTTCTCCGAATACGCACCGGACAGGGACGTATTCGGAGACGAGTCCCATCGCGTGCTGTAGCTCTTCGATTTTTCGACCATCGGTGTGAAGCCCTACGACACTGATCTCCCTGCCCGTCACGCGCGAGATAAGCACGTGCCAGCAAGCAAGTAGAAACGTTAGCTCCTGCGCCTGCGCTGAGCGACAGAGAGGCCGGATGCGCGTGGCGACCTCCGGCTCTATCCGAAAGCGGTAGGCACGCTGTTCTGGCCGGCGTGTCTCATCAGGCAGGCGCTGAGAGGGGAGACGAACGTCCAGGGCCTCCAACAGTCCGGGCTGTTTCCAGTTCTCGGCGGCGATTTTGGCCTCATCGCTTTCGAGCAGCTCGTTAAACCATTCCGAGATGACGGAATATTGTAACGGCTCTTCAATGGGCTCGAAGCCGTCAGTTGAGAGAGCGCGATACGCGCCGCACAGCTCATCGGTCAGCAGTCTGAGCGTCGCGGCGTCCGCATTCAGAGACGGAAGGCTGATGAACAAATAAGCTTCGTCAGCTCCGGCTCTGAACAGCTCCGCATGGAGGATTTGCCCGCTCGTCAGGTCAATCGGACGCTCGCTGAAGGTACGGTAGAGAGCTTCAAGTGCTTCAGCCGTAGCGCGCTGAATGCCATTCTTCAGTTCGTGCTCCGGCATATTCAGCTGAACGTGCTCTCTGATTATCTGGAGGGGCAGGCTCATCCCCGGCAGCGAGGTATAGGTCGTGCGTAGTATTTCGTGTCTATCAATCAGGCTCAGGAGTGCTCTCCGCAGAATTTCGACATCCACGGCCCCCTTCAACAAAATCACGCATTGGGCGCGGTAGACCGCGCCCGTCTCCGTTTGCAACAACCAGAGGCGTCTTTGTTGCGGGGACAGTGCAAAACCTTCGATTTGTTCTCTGGACATTAATGGGCCTCCTTGAAATGCTGACTGCTCTCAGTGGCGACCAAGTTAATTTTTTGTCGGGCTGAATGTGGAAGAAAAATATACCGGCTCGACCTCACCCGATTTGTGCGAGCACGCGTCATGGCAGGGGCGAATTTTGTTTTCAACTTTGACTTCAAAGTTGAAGTGTAAGCCTGTGCTTGGTGTCGGAAAGGCGGTTTGTGAGCTATGGAAAAGCGACCTTCGGATCATGAGAGTGAACCGGCTGCGCCATCCCGACCAAGACACGCCTGTTGCCCGTATATGGTTCGCGTCCATGCGCGACGAGCATGTTGTCGAGCATCAGCACGTCATTCTTCTGCCAGGAGAATACGACTTTTTCATCCAAATACAGACTGCGGAGCGTTTCCAGCACGTCGGCTTCAATCGGCGAGCCGTCGCCGTAAAAGGTATTGGCCGGAAGCGAGTCTTCTGTGAATTCGCTGAGGAGCATGGAGCGCAAGGTCGGGTCAAGCGTTGAGATATGAAAGAACGTCGCGTGATTGAACCATAACGGCTCTCCGCTCGATGGATGGCGGTAGACGGCAGCCCGCACCTGGCTGAGCGATAAATGGCTTTCGTCTCTCCACGCTACCTTTGTGCCCGCGCGCCGACAGTAGTCTTCCACGACAGAATGGTCTGTCGTCTGAAAAACCGTCTGCCAGGGCATGCCAATCTCTTCGTTGAGGTTTCGCACGTAGAGAATCTTCAAACGGGCGAACTTCTCTCTAATCTCGATAGGGATAGTGGCCGAGAGCTTGCGAATACTGGCAATCGGAGTCTCCCCGCCCTGTTCGGCGACGACGGTCGAGAAGAAAAAGATGCGCTGCGGCCAGACGTGTTGATAGGAGTTTTCATTATGCAGGAAGATTGACTGGTTCGCCGGATAGTCGGTTGAAGTATAGATGTTCTCGGCGACCTGACTGCGTGGTGAGGAGCGCTCCGTATAAGACAGGGGAGGGCCGGAGGTGTTCGTCGCAAATTCCTGAAATTCCGAAATCTGGCTAATCCTGAACCCTCTGAATAGAAGCGCACCATACCGCGATAGCTCAGAATTAATGAATTCTTGATGTGCCGTCGCCCACAGATGCAGCTCTAGACCCTCGACACACGGTTCGACGACAAGTGGCAAGGCGCTTGCCTCATCCAGAAAAGTCGTACGGACGAGTTTCTCCTCCGAAAGCTTGAGCAGTTTCGGTTTGATTGAGCGTAGAGATTTCATTCTTAAACACGCCGTCTAGTGGTGCGGATAAGTGACGAAAGCTGAGGCGCACCGAATCAACTCAGCTCGTCGTATGTTTCTGCTGATTCCGTATGGGCTGTGGTTCGCACCCGCTGTGAGCCGGCGGAGGTTTTCTTCAGTTTTAATTTTTCGATTGCAGCTTCTTTACCTTGCTGCAATCCCCTGACCTTGTGCTGCTTTTCCGTCTCTCGCAGTATCTCGCGCAGCTTCTCTACGGGTATCTCCGGGTGCTCTGCGATCTCCTGAAACATCCGCTCGCAGCCGGCCAGCAACGCCCCGGCCTTAGCGGCACCAATCTGGTGCTGGTCGTATTGGAGATGCAGCGTCAACTGTTGCCCGACACTCAGCACGAGGGGGAAATTATCGCGCACGATGTGTCTGATTTCTTGAATTTTGAGATTGTCCGGCAATGACACGTCGGCAGCGGCGGCGGCCGGGTAATTCTGAAAAAGAAGAATGTTTTCAAACAGAGGTGTCCCGCGCGGAACCTCGCTCCATTGCTGTATCCGTGTAATCGGGCAGTATTCATACTGCCTGCTCTGTAGCTGCTGCTCTTGAATGGCAGACAGCAGCTCGACGCCGGATTGCTCCGGCTCGACGACCACACGCAGCGGAAGCGTATTGATGAACATCCCGATCATTTGATCTATCCCGGCAGCCTCCACAGAACGCCCCGAAACAATCACTCCAAAAAGCACATCTGTGCCGCCGCTAAAATGGCTGAGGACGAGCGCCCACACACCTTGTAGAATCGTGTTCACTGTGAGCCGATGCTGGCGCGCAACCGCCTGGAGCTGAGCCAGAAGCTGCTCGGTGAGCTTGACGACGGTCTCACCGTATTCGGGAACGGCGCGCGGAGCAGGCCGCAATCCGGTCTTGATGACGGTGGGCGTAGTGAAGCCCGCCAGCAAGTTTCTCCAGTAGGCTTCGGCCTCTAAGATGTCCTGTTGCTGTAGCCAGGCGATGTAGTCTCTGTAATTATGAACCGGAGGTAGACGCGGCTGCTCGCCGTTGCAGAAGGCTGTATAGCTCGCAAGCACCTCTTTCAAGAGGATGGGAAGCGACCACCCGTCCAGAATAATGTGATGGAATGTCCAAACCACGTAGTGCAGCTCCACCCCCGCCTGAATCACAGACAGCGAGCTGAGGGGCGGCTCCGAAAGATCAAATTGCGTCATCGCATCGGGATCAATTAAACGGTTCAGACGATTCTGTAGGGCTTCTGCGGGCACTTCGCGCAGATCATGAAATTGCCACGGAATTTGTACGCTTCGATGTACGATTTGAAGCGGTCGCGCCAGATTTTTCCAGACGAAGCTGGTGCGCAACGTCGTGTGACGCTCCATCAGAAACTCCCAGGCTTGCCGGAAGGCTTCAATTCTGAAAGTCCCTCGTAGCTGACACGTCAGATGCTGACAATAGACGGTCGGGTGCGACTGAAGCACCGTGTCGAAGAGCATTCCCTCCTGCATCGGCGAGAGCGGGTAAATGTCTTCAACCAACTGCTGCTCGCTGACTATCCGATCGAGCGTGGTCTGCTCCAGTCGTGCCAGCGGGAATTGCGTGGTCGGATATCGTGAGGCCACGGGTGAGCGGCTCGCGTTGATGAGCAGCCTGAGCCGCTTCATGAACGTGCGCGCGAGATACTCGATGGTTTCCGGGCGATGCAAGTTGCGGCTAAAGGTCAAGGTTGTCTTAAGGCTTCCCTGCGATATGCTGCCGCCAACTTCCAGAAGATATGGGCGCAGCGCGCTCGGCTCACAGCTCAAACCTGTCGTCTCTTTGGTCGGGGCAAATAATGTGCTGCCCTTCAACAACTGGTCGAACTGGCCGAGATAATTGAAGCTGATTTCCGCCTCCGGCAGACTCCTGAGCTGGTTGCTCATCTCATCGCTGCGCAGGAAACGTAGTAAGCCGTAACCGATACCATGATTGGGAATCTGCTGAAGCTGCTCCTTCGTTGATTCAAGCGCTGTGGCCGGAGCGTCTTCCAACCCCGGTGTGAGAATCACAGGGAAAATTGTTGTGAACCAACCTACCGTGCGAGACAGGTTAAGGTCGGGCAGGATGTCTTCACGCCCGTGTCCTTCCAGGTCAATGAGCACTGCGCTCGTGCCGGACCATTCGGAGAGCGCCTGAGCTAATGCGGTGAGCAGCACGTCGTTAATCTGCGCGCGATAGACTCTGGGGACATCATAGAGCAGTGCTGCCGTCTCCTCTTCAGTGAGCGAGACGGAAAGTGTCTGCGCCGATGCTACAGTGTTAAGTCCGTCGTTCAGCTCTACGGGAATCTGCTTTATCGCGCCCCACGACTTATTGAGCCAATAATCCAACTCCGTCTGCTCGTCCATCTCGACACGGGCATAACGATTCAAGCGCTCAGCCCATTGCTTGAAGGAGGTAGTCTTTGCCGGGAGGCGAATCATCTCGCCCCTGCGAGCCTGTTCATAGCCGGTTTGCAAATCTTCCAAAAGAATGCGCCAGGACACGCCGTCAACCGCGAGGTGATGAATCAAGATAAGCAGTAAGTCAGGCTGCGCGCCGCGCTGGAAGCGCGCCACGTGCATGATTGGCCCCTCTGAGAAATTCAGGCTGGCTTGGAGCCGATGAATGTCTTCGGACAGAGAAGCGGTCTCTTCCGCGTGAGAGAGATGCGATAAATCAGTATCGGAAAACGGCGAAGTGAATCGAGGCTCTCCGATAAATTGATGCCAGGAGGAATCTCCCCGTGTAAAGCGCAGACGCAGAGCATCATGATGAAGCACAATCTCTTCTAAAACCTGCTTGATTAAAGTCACGTCAATCGTCTTGCTTATCTCTAGCAGCACAGCTTGATTAAAGTAATTGGGTGACTTGAAGTTTTGCTCGAAGAACCAATGCTGAATTGGCGTCAGCTGCACCTCTCCCGTGACAACGCCCTGTTCAGCCCGCGCTTCGACGCGATTGGCGACCTCGGCAAGCTCCGCGATGGTGTGATAGCGGAACATATCTCTGGGCGTGATAGAGAGACCTGCCCTGCTAGCCCGAGCTATAATCTGGATAGCCAGAATGGAATCCCCCCCCAGCTCGAAGAAGTTATCGTAGATGCCTACTCTCTCGACTCCCAACACCTCCGCCCACACCCCCGCCAGCATCTCCTCGACCGCACCCCGCGGCTCGACGTACTCTCTCTCTCTGCCTGCCCCTTCCACCTCTTCCCACTCCGGCAACGCCCCTCTGTCCAGCTTCCCGTTCGCCGTCACCGGCATCCGCTCCATCCACACGAACCCGCCCGGTATCATGTATTCGGGCAATCTCTCTCTCAGATACTTCCTAATCTCGCTAATAGTTGGCTGCACTTCTGCTCGACTGACCATGTATCCGATCAGCCTTTTATCTCCGGTGTTCTCTCCTTTCGCCAGCACCACCGCTTCTCTAATGTCAGCATGCTGCGAGAGCACAGCTTCTATCTCTCCTGATTCAATGCGATACCCTCTGATTTTTACTTGATGGTCTATCCTCCCCAGGAATTCGATGCCCCCGTCCGGCAGGAAGCGCGCCAGGTCTCCTGACTTATAGATCCTCTCCCCCGGTGCTTGGCTGAAGGGATGAGCGATGAACCTCTCGGCCGTGAGGTCTGGCTTCGACAAGTATCCTCTGGCTAGTCCAATCCCTCCGACGTGGATTTCCCCGGCGACTCCGATGGGAACAGGCTGCAGCTCTCTATTTAAGATATACAGCTGCATGTTCGGCATTGGTCTGCCTACAGGGCTGACACACGAACCCTTCAAATCTTTTCTTGTCACTCTTTTGTATGTTGTGTGAACCGTGGTCTCGGTTATCCCGTACATGTTTATCAGCTGCGGACGCTCATCTCCGTGTCGCTCTATCCACCCACGCAGGCTCTGTATCTCCAATGCTTCGCCGGCGAAGATCACTGCTCTTAGCGGCAGCTCCCTGCTAGTTCCTCTCGCTTCATCGGCATTCATAAACTGATGAAATGAGGAGGGCGTCTGGCTCAGAATGGTCGCACGTTCATCGCAGACTAATTTGTAGAATTCTTCCGGCGCGCGTGCCGTCGGATGAGGGACGACTACCAGCCGGCATCCATAGACTAAAGCTCCCCAAATCTCCCAAACCGAGTAGTCGAATGAATATGAATGGAATACCGTCCACACGTCAGCGGCGCTAAAGTTTAAATATTGATGAGCCGCATTAAGCAGCCCGACAACGCTCCGGTGGCTCACGACGACACCTTTCGGACTGCCCGTAGAGCCTGAGGTATAAATCACATAGGCAGCATTATACGGGCTCACTTCGACACGAGGATTCCCATCGCTGTGCCGTGAGATGGTGTCCCAATCCCTATCCATGCAGACCAGCTTCACCGTTTGATTTTCAAAACGGCTGGTGAGGTGCTGCTGCGTTATCAAGACACCGATGCCCGCATCCTCGACCATCAGTCTCAAGCGTTGATCGGGATATGAGGTATCCATCGGCAGGTATGCGCCCCCGGCCTTGAACACGCCCAGCAACGC
>JAIVJM010000174.1 GCA_020199995.1 Acidobacteriota bacterium
GTTCTTGATATGGCGAAGTATGACATTGCGATTGATCAGAATAAATTTCTCACGAAGGAGACACAGCAGTTCGCCTTCGCGCCCACTATCTCAACGAAGGGTGAGGCGCTCCCGTACGGTCTTGGCTGGTTCACTCAGGACTACAGGGGCACGAAGCTGCTTTGGCATTACGGATACTGGACCGGCAACTCATCGTTTATCTTGAAAGTGCCCGAGCGAAACATGACGTTCATCATCATGGCTAACTCAGACAATCTCAGCCGACCGACAGACCTTGGTTCGGGTGATGCGCTTAGCTCTCCCGTGGGCATGGCTTTCTTAAAGACGTTCATCTTCCCGGAGAAGTTCGGCGAGACCTTACCAGAGATTAGCTGGAACACTCCGGCTTCGGAATTGAAAAATCAGCTCAAATTGATAGCCGGGAAACCCTACGCTGATCTCTACACCAAAGACCTGGTTACAAAGCTACGGATTCATCAAAGCGTGGGACGCGCAGCCGAGGCAGCTAATCTGATGAAGATGTATGGAGAACTCTATTCCAAGCCGATGCCTGAAGATCTGTTGAAGTTGCCGGTTATTGCAGAGATCGTGCGGGTGCTGGACAATGAGGATAAGAGTGTGGCCTTTAGCCTGCAGGGTAGCCAGGAGGTGCGTATTTTTGCCATTGGCGAAGGCCAGGCCGGTCAGATGTTCGACTACGGGTGGATCGAAAACGCCGACACTGGTGTTCCCGTGTGGGAGATGCAGGAACCAAAGACCACACACGCAGGCGGTGCGGGCAAAAACCGAATGTTGAACGTCGTCATCACCCTCCCGGCGGGGAATTATAAGTTGCGTTACAAATCTGACGATTCTCACGCATTCGACCACTGGAATAGTCTGCCACCGGACATTAACTTTTGGGGAATTGCCATCTATAAGAAATAGGGCGAGCGCCACACGGATTCTCTAAAACGTAGCAAGACAAGGAGCGGCGCTTCGACCGGCCCCTTGGGGCTGGCGGAAGAATTGCTTAACGCGCTAAACGGGTGAGATACTGTGTTGATTGTCAAGCCCTTTGTGCCCACTGCGGGTCGAACGGCCTGCCCGTCTTGAGCACGCCGTAAGCAAGATGAACTAGCTTACGCATCACCGCCCCGATCACAGCCATCTTACTCTTGCCCCGCTGCCGTAAACCCTCGACCCACGCTTGAAAGAAGGGGCTGCACCTGATGGCCGTTACCGCCGGAAAGTAGAGCGCCTTGCGCAGTCGAGAGTTGCCGATCTTTGACAGTCGCACCCGCCCTCTGACACTGCTGCCCGACTGCCGCTCTCTCGGGACCAGTCCGGCGAAGGCAGCCACCTGCCGGGCGCTGCGGTACTCTTTGATGTCGGGCACTTCAGCCAACAGTACGGCTGCCGTCGCCTCACCCACTCCAGGGATGGAGTCGAGCAACTCGCGCTGCCGACGCAGCCCGGGGTCGCTGTCAATGTGAGCGCGGATGAGTGCCTCAGTGCGCTTGATCTGCTGCGCGAGATGCGCGATCAACTCCTCGACCGACTCCCGGACGGCCTCGACCGTGACGCCTGAAGAGAGGCGATTCTCTTCCATCGTCCGCATCTCAACGAGTGAGTCGAGGCGGCGGACAAGTGCCTGCAACTCGCGGAGTTCCGGCGCGGGAGGATGCCAAGCTGGTGGCCGCCGCTCCACGCAGAAAGATGCGATGAGGGCGGCATCTACTCTGTCGTTCTTCGTGCGCGAGAGGTGACTCTGCGCGTAAGCCTTGATGGCCGCCGGGTTGACCTGACTGACGATGTGACCCGCTTCGTGCAGGTAGGCGGCCAGCGAGTCGCCATAACTGCCGGTGGCCTCCATGCAAGCGTGGACTCGCTCGACTCCCTGACGCGCGAGCCAGTCCGAGAGCTGAGCGAAGCCGGCGGGGTTGTTCGGAAAGACTTTGTGGCGGAACTTGCCTCCCTCGCGGATGAGGCAGGCGTTGAACTTCACTTTGGCGATGTCGAGTCCGAGACAAGGTCGTGTCATGGCGAGCGACTCCTGATGATGCGGCGCCGGGCCAGCCTTGCCAATCCAGGCTCAGCTCAGAGTGAGCGGCCATGAGATACTGTCCGGCCTTGAGGGCGCGCGCAAGAGAGAGGCACCGGGGGCTTAATCTCACCCGCAGGCTCAGTGGCCGGATGCCGGGCACAGCCTCACCGGTGCCTCGTGTGCGGCTGAGAGCTT
>JAIVJM010000240.1:0-2785 GCA_020199995.1 Acidobacteriota bacterium
AGACCAAATGTATTTCCTGTCACCCGTCGTTTTTTTGATCTTCCCCTATCACTTGTCACCTGTCACCCGTCACGCTAGACTTCTCTCATGTCCGAATCAGCAGAACTTCCGGTGAACTTCGGCGGCATCGCCGAGGAGGGGCTTTCGAGTTTCGAGGCGGCGCGCGTCGTGGTGTGGCCTGTCGCTTACGAGGGGACGGTCTCGTACGGCACAGGGACGGGGCGCGGCGCGGAGGCGATCATCGAGGCGTCGCGCAACATGGAGTTGTACGACGAAGAGACGGACGCGGAAGTCTACCGCCTCGGCATCCACACGCTCGACGCCTCGCCGTCGATGGAGCCGCCCGCGGAGATGATGAAGTCGCTGCTCGAGAGGGCGCGCTCGCTGGTCGCGTCGGGCAAGTTCGTGTGCATGATCGGCGGCGAGCACTCGGTGAGCGCGCCCGTCATTCAGGCGCACGCGGAAAAGTATGAAAACCTTTCCGTCCTGCAGATAGACGCGCACGCCGATTTGCGCGATACCTACGACGGCACTCCGCACTCGCACGCCTCGATCATGGCGAGGGTGACGCGAGACATGAAAATCCCTTCGGTGCAGGTCGGCATCCGCTCGATCTCGGCAGAAGAAGCGCGCTCGCTCGATCAACTGCCGACGCGCATCTTCTGGGCCAAAGACATCGTGGGGCGTAACGATTGGTGGGAGGAGGCCGTCTCCGGCCTCACGGAGAACGTCTACCTCACGGTGGACATTGACGGCCTCGACCCCTCGCTCGTGGCGCAGACGGGGACGCCGGAGCCGGGGGGCCTCGGCTGGTACGAAGTGGTCGGACTCATCCGCACGCTCGCGCGCTCGCGCCGCGTCGTCGGGATGGATTTGACCGAATACTCCTACGTCGAAGGCTTCGACGCCTCAGCCTTCCTCTGCGCGAAGCTCATCTACAAGTCGCTCGCCTTCATCTTCGAGGGCGAGACGGAGCGCGTGCGCGGCGGCGGCGGCGATGGCGCTCGCACTTCACGCGCCGGGGCGTGAAGTGCTTTGGAACCTCAAGCCCGAGAATTAAAACTTGACATTGCGCGCTCATGGATTCAGAGTCCGAAGCATGTCGAAAAGCAAACACACCAAATTCCCTCCCTGGTAAGCTCCGGCTAAATCGGCGAACCTTCAAGGTTTCGCGGCGGCTTCGCGCCTGCGCGCGAGACGTGTGCGCGCGAGACGTGTGCGCGCGAGACGTGTGCGCGCGAGACGTGTGCGCGCCCGCCGAAGGCTCCGGTACGCGCTTCAGGCGCGCTCGGTGATTCCTCCACCTCGGAGGACGTTTTTCCACGACAAGGGAAACGTCCACTTCACTTCCGAGGAACAAGGAGAATCACCGTCAATGTCACTCAGACTTAAAACCGAAAGCGAGACTCTGCCCGCGACTGTGCGGGCGCGGCGCGACACGCAATTTTTCGTCCTCACGCTGCTGCTCATCGAATTTCTCGACGAGGTGCTGGACGGCGTGCGCGGTGCCGCGTGGCCGCTCATCCGCGACGACCTGCGCCTCTCGTACACGCAGATCGGCGTGCTCCTCAGCGTACCCCCGCTCGTCGGCAACATAGTCGAGCCCTGCTTCTTCATCCTCGCCGACGTGTGGAAGCGCCGCGTCTTCCTCCTCGCGGGCGGCGCACTCTTCGCGTGCGCGGTGCTGCTCGTGGGCTTGAGCCAAGGCTTCCCCATGCTGCTCCTCGCCTTCATCCTGTTCAACCCGGCGTCGGGCGCGTTCGTCGGCCTCTCGCAGGCGGCGCTGATGGACGCCGCGCCCGCGCGCCGCGAGCAGAACATGGCGCGCTGGACGCTCTTCGGCTCGCTCGGCAACGCCGCGGGGCCGCTCTTGGTCGGGGCCGCCGTCGCGCTCGGCCTCGGCTGGCGTTGGGTCTTCGTCGGGCTTTCGGCCTTCGCCCTCTCGATGCTCGCCGCCGCGTGGCGCTTCCCCTTCCCCGCGCCCGCCGCCGAGGCCGGGGCGCGGGCCGGCGCGGGGTTCAGGGAAGGCGTGCGCGAGGCCGCGCGTGCGCTCGCAAGGCGCGAAGTGCTGCGCTGGCTCGTGCTCCTGCGGTGCGGGGATTTCACTTCGGACGTGCTGCGCGGCTTTCTGGCGCTCTACTTCGTGGATGTGGTCGGGGTCTCGGAGGGGCGCGCGGCGCTGGCCGTCGTCGTCTGGGTGTGCATGGCGCTGCCCGGTGATTTGCTCCTCGTCCGGCTGCTCGAACACGTGCGGGGCCTGAGCTACCTGCGCGTGAGCACGGCTTTCGTCGCCGTCCTCTTCCCGGCTTTCCTGCTGGCGGGAGACTGGACGACGAAGCTCGTCCTGCTCGGGTTGCTGGGGCTCGCGAGCGCCGGCTGGTACGCCATCCTCAAGGCGCAGTTGTACGCGGCTCTGCCCGGCAGAAGCGGGACGGCGATGACGCTCGGCAACGTCTTCGGCGTCGTCGGCGACTTAGTCCCGCTCGCGCTCGGGGCCTTCGCGCAGAGGTACGGGCTCGGGGCGATGATGTGGCTGCTGCTCGCCGGCCCACTGCTGCTGCTCGGCGGGCTCTTCACCGTCCCGCGCATGCCGGCACGGACAGACCCGTCCGACCCGCGTGACTAACGCGTGCGCTCTCGGCGGCGGGGCCGCACGCGGTCCGGCGCAGATTTTTTTCGACGGGGTGATTGAATTCGCCGCCCGTCCGCGCGTTAGAGAGTGAAGGTCATTCAAGCAGCGCGGACGACGAGGAGCCTTATGACAACCGACTTCAAAGCCACGAGC
>JAIVJM010000240.1:2859-10295 GCA_020199995.1 Acidobacteriota bacterium
CGCGCCGCGGGCCGCGCGCTCGCGTCGAGGCTCGCAGCTCACGGCGGCGCGGGCGTCGTCGTCGTCGCCATCGCGCGCGGCGGCGTGCCGGTGGCGGCGGAGGTCTCGAAGATGCTCGGCGCGCCGCTCGACCTCGTGTTCATCCGCAGGCTGCTCGTCCCGCGCGGGACCGAGTCGCAGGTCTGCGCTTTGAACGTGTGCGGCACACTGGTCGTGGACGAGGAACTGGCGCCCCGAGTCGCCGTGCCGTCCAACGGGCTCGATTATTTCGTCGCCGATGCGCTCGGCGAGCTTGAGCGCCTCGCCCGTGCCTGCCGCGGCGCGCAACCGGCGCGCGACCTCAAGGGCAAGACCGTCCTCCTCGTGGACAACGGAATCCGCACCGGGCTGACGATGCGCTCGGCGATCCGCGCGCTGCGCTCTGTGGGGCCGTCGCGCGTCGTCGCCGCCGTCCCCGTCGCCGCGCCGGAGAGCCGCGCTTTCGTCGAGACGGTGGCCGACGAGCTCATCTGCCTCGCGTGGCCCGAGCCGTTCGGCCACGTCGGCGTCTGGTACAAAGATTTCGCCCGGCCCGGCGAAGAGGAGATCCGAGAGGCGCTCGAAGAGTCCGAGCGCACACGCACCTGAAGCACAACACGGAAGTTGGCACGGCGAAGGCGCGCGCCGGTGCTTTGCGGCGGGCCGTCGTGTTATCTTGCTCCGGCAAATGCGCGGCGCGCTCGGCCCCACACGATGCGGCGCGCTCTACATCAGCTTCGATTTCGGAGAATATTGAAGATGGCCGAACTGCTCACGGAAGAAGACTTCTCGAAACACCTGCACACGAAATTCCGCGTCCGTGCGGAGAGCCCCGTCGTGGTGGATTTGGAACTGGACACGGTCGCCAGCTATCAGGGCGGCGACAACGAGCAGAGCGGGATGGTTCGCTTCTCACTCTTCTTCGACGGCCCCCCGAACGTCCCGCTCGAGCAGGGTATGTTCACGCTCGAACACGAGCAGTTGGGCGAGCTTTTGATCTTCCTCGTCCCCATCGCGCGCAACGCGAGCGGGTTCCGCTACGAGTCGGTCTTCAATTACTTCAAGAAGTAGGCGGAGGAGCGGCGGCAGCCTCCGTCCCCGGCGGGAGCCACTCCATGTACCTGTACGCGCCGCCGGATTCGCCGATCACGCTGAAACCCAGACGCTCGTAGAAGCGCAGCGCCTCCGTGTTGAGGACGAAGACGTAGTGGCGCAGCGGCAGCGCCGCGCGCCGCGCCTCGTCCATCAGCCGGCGCAGGAGCACCGTGCCGACGCCCGAGTTCTGGAATTCGGGCAGGAGAGCGATGTCGAGCAGGTGTATCTCGTCGCCGGGTCGCGCGATCCAGATTCTCCCGGCGGGGCGTCTGTCCACCAAGACGACGGCGTACTCCGCGTCCGCGTGTCTCTGCTCATACTCCGCACGCTGCGCGTCGAACTGCATGCGCAGGAAGGTCTCCTTCAAGCCCTCGGGCCACTGGACTTGCGCGAGTTCGTCCTCACGCGAGCTGGCGTAGACGGCGAGGAGGAATTCGTCGTCTTCGCCCATGACCGGACGGAGCGTGACGGCCCGCTCATCCACGGGCGGCACTTTTGCGCCTTCACTGTCCAAGTCGTTTGCTCCTCCTTTGTCAACCGAATTTGGCGGGCCGCACGCGCAGACGCGCCGCGGCCCGCCGCACGCACGGCGGGCTGCGGCGGGGCGTTCAAGATAACATTTCGGCGATGATTTATTGAGCCGGGTGGCTGATGACCGCCTCGTAGACGCGGCGGCCGCTTTCGCCCTCCGAGCCCACCAGAAAGAGCGAGAACTTCCCGAGCGCGGCGTGGTCGAGTTGATGAATGGTCGAGAGTTCGGAAAGCGGCCCCGAAGCATGGAAGACCAGCGCGAAGGTGTTCGTCGCGCGTGACTTGGTGGTGATGACGGCCACCCGCTGACGTCGTTTGAACTGCGCCGCCGTCTCGTTCGAGACCCGCGCGCGTACCTTGTCGCTCAAGTCGCGAACGGCGACGAGGGTCAGCGTGACCTGCCTGCCGTCGTTGCCGCGGGCGCTGAAGAGACCGCCGACGTAGGGCTCGAAGGTCGCCTTCGTGTAGTTAAAGACCGGGTCGAGCTGGGTCTCGTAAGGGACCTGAAAGTCGAGCGCGGGGTTGGTTTGTTTCGATTCTTGCCCGAAGGCTAAACGGACGGAACTGAGCGCGAAACCCGCCGAGATGGCGGCCAGCGCCCCAGTCCGCAGAAAGGTGCGGCGTGTTGGGGAACACATTTGAGCTATTCTTCTCCTGATACGCTTGGTAGGGTGGCGGGACAGCCCTTTCGCGCCCGCCGTGTCCAACAGTGTATGTGCTTTGGCACGAACTTACAACCTTAAATTTAACCGGTTGAACGTTCTCCTTGAAATTCTCGCGCCGAGCGGTTAGAATCCACCACGCTTCGCTTCACGGACAAGCGCTACATAAATAATCTTCGCGAACAAAGCATGCCGGGAAGAAAAACTTCCGAACTCTCGGGGCATCATCAGGACTAAACTTTCCAAGCACTTCGACTTTCCTCCTTCCGGCGCGCGCCCGACGGGGGTCGCCGCAACAAGCCGGTTGACAACAACTCTCGAACCCCTACAGGAGTGAACTATGTCCACACCGTTCCTCAGCGAGATTAAGATAGTCTCCTTCAACTTTCCCCCCAAAGGGTGGGCGCTCTGCAACGGGCAGCTCTTGCCCATCAATCAGAATCAGGCGCTCTTCGCTCTGCTCGGCACGACCTACGGCGGCAACGGCCAGACCAACTTCGCACTGCCCAACTTG
The DNA here is from genome assembly GCA_020199995.1 of Acidobacteriota bacterium. GTDB lineage: Bacteria > Acidobacteriota > Blastocatellia > Pyrinomonadales > Pyrinomonadaceae > JAIVJM01. Next base: position 5,680 of record JAIVJM010000240.1, read on the forward strand.
CGGGGGCAAGTCCCCATCCACGTCGGTCAGGGCCACACGCTCGGCGAGACCGCGGGTAGCACTTCCGTCACGCTCAGCCTCCAGCAAATGCCGGCGCACTCGCACGGGCTTCAGGCCACGACGGCGGCCTCCAGTCAGCCCGTCCCCACAAACGGCATTCTGGCGAGCGCGAACAACCTCTATCAGGCTGCCGCCAACTTCATCGCGATGGCGCCCGCGTCCGTCACGAACACCGGCGGAAGCCAGCCGCACAACAACATGATGCCGTACCTCGTGCTGAACTTCATCATCGCCCTGCAAGGCATCTTCCCGTCGCGGAACTAAAGAGGAGAGACACACATGCCAGAACCCTATATCGGAGAAATCAGAATGTTCGGCGGCAACTTCGCCCCCGCGGGGTGGGCCTTCTGCCAGGGCCAACTTCTCCCCATCTCGGAGAACGACGCGCTCTTCACCCTCATCGGCACGACCTACGGCGGCGACGGGCAGGAGACTTTCCAGCTGCCGAACCTCGCCAGCCGCGTCCCCATCCACATGGGGACAGGCCCCGACGGCACGACCTACACCCTCGGTGAGGCAGCCGGCACGGAGGCCGAGACGCTGACGACGCAGCAGATGCCAATTCACAGCCACAACCTGCTCGCCTCGGGCAACACCGGCACCTTGAGCGACCCGACCAACAACATGCTCTGCGACTCGCCCAACATCAAGATTTACACGGCGCAGGTGCCGAGCGTGAGCATGGCTAACAACATCATCACGCCCACCGGCGGGAGCCAGCCGCACGAGAACCGCCAGCCGTACCTCGTGATCAACTTCATCATCTCGCTCTTCGGGGTGTTCCCCAGCCAAACCTAAGGAGAAGAATATGTCCGACCAGTTTGTAGCGGAAATCCGCATTTTCCCCTTCAACTTCCCCCCGACGGGTTGGGCCTTCTGCGATGGGCAGTTATTGCCGCTCTCGCAGAACACGGCGCTCTTCTCGCTGCTCGGCACGACCTACGGCGGCGACGGCAAGTCCACCTTCGCGCTGCCCGACATGCAAGGCAGCGCGCCCATGAATTCCGGGCAGGGAAACGGTCTGTCGGAAGCCTTCCTCGGCGAGCAGAGCGGCAGCGAGACGGTCACGCTCCTCATCTCCGAGATGCCTCTGCACAACCACTTCCTGCAGAACGCCATCACGGTCGCCAACGTCAACGCTCCCGCCGCCGGCCAGACCTCGCTCGGGCGGTCGAACGGCGGCAACGCCTATCAGTCAAATGCCAATGCCAATCTCCAACTGATGAACTTCCAGAGTCTGCCGGTGGCGGGCGGCAGTCTGCCGCACAACAACATGCAGCCGTACCTGACCCTCAATTTCTGCATCGCCCTCCAGGGAATTTTCCCGGCGCGGCCGTAAAGGCGGGCACGTCGCGAGCCGTCCTTCACCAGACAGGCCGGCCCGCGACGCCCGAAACCGTAGTAGAGATATTTGCCCGTGAGACTATCGCCCCTCACCGACCGATTCCCCGGCTGCGCGCTCAGCGGCCTGAAATCACCAAGGAGAGTTATGAAGCATTATACCCCGTCTTTCACACGTCACAATGTCAGGGCTTTTTTCGCCAGCCTGCTCGCCTACCTGCTGATCGCGGGTCAGATGACGCCGCTGGTACTGGCCTCGAACAACTTGGCAACGCGGATTGCCCCCTCGCAAGCGGCTGACATTGTCCGGAAAGGCGTGGATGAAGCCCCGCCTGCGGGCGCGGCCCCCGCGCCCGTGAGACTCTCGCCCGTCCCGTTGGCGATTGCCCCGAACATCACGGCCACGAAGGTTGATAGCTACCCCAGCTCGCCGAACCCGGCGCAGCCCGGCGAGACCATCACCTATAGCGTCCAGATCACGAATAACGGCTCGACGGCGACGAATGTGACGCTCACCGACACCGTTGACCCGAACACGACGATTGTCCCCAACTCAGCCGGTGCCACGCCCATCGCCACCGACGACACGTTCACCGCCTTCGGCAACGTCCGCATCTCGACGGCCAACGGCGCGGCGAACCTTTTAGCCAACGACAACAACCCCAACTCGGGCAACACCACGGGGCTCACGGTCTCGGGGCCGACGACCGGCCCGACGAGCGGGCAGGCGGTCGTGAACAGCGACGGCACGTTCAGCTACAACCCGAACCCCGGCTTCACCGGCTCGGACTCTTTCACCTACACGGTGACGAGCGCCAACGGGACTGACACGGCGACCGTCAACATCACCGTCGGCCCCACGCTCATCTGGTTCATCAACAACGACCCCGGCGCGCCCGCGGGCAACGACGGTCGCATCACTTCGCCGTTTAACTCAATCGCTTCCTACAACGCCTCGGCCCCGACCAAAGACCCCAACGACATCATCTTCATCTATCAGGGGACGAGCGCCTACACGGGCAACCTGACGCTTGTGAGTGGCATGAAGCTCATCGGTCAGGGCTTTGCGCTCCAGACCGAGACGGGCACGCCGCCCGCTGGCAGCGACCCGCTCCCCGCCGCGACAGCCAACCCCGTCGTCAACAGCGCCGCCGGCAACACCGTCACGCTCAACACGAACAACACTATCCGCGGCCTGACCTTAAACGACTCCGCCGGCGCTGACATCACGGGCACGACCTTCGGCACGCTCACCGTGAGCAACGTCACCCTCAGCGGGACGGGTCGCCCCTTGAGCCTCACGACCGGCACGCTCGCCGCCACCTTTGACCAGATCACCTCGACGAGCAGCACGGGCGGCGCGGGCATCCTCCTGTCGGCGGTCGGCGGGACGATGGCCGTCACGAATGGCACGACCATCACCGGCCCGAGCGCGGAGGGCATCTCCGTCACCGGCTCCACCGTCTCCGCCAACTTCGGCAACACGTCCGTCACGGGCGGGACTAACGCCGTCTCCCTCGTGACCAACTCTTCGGGCACGCGCACCTTCGGCACGCTCTCGATCACGACGCCCAGCGCCGTGGGCTTCCTGAGCAACGGCGGCGGCATCACGAACGTCACCGGCGCGGCCACCATCACCAACCCCGGCACGACCGGCATTGACATCCAGAACTCGAACGCCGCCATCTCGTTCGCCGCGACGACCGTCAACAAGGGCGCGAGCACGGGCACAGGCGTCAATCTGGCGACCAACGGCGCGAACACGACCTCCTTCTCGTCGCTCGCCATCACCACCTCCAACGGCGTGGGCCTCGCCGCCAGCAGCGGCGGCAGCGTCACCATCGGCGGCGGCTCCATCACCTCCGCGAGCACCGGGGCCGGCGACGGGGCCGCCATCAACGCCCTCTCGACGACTCTCAACGCGACATTCGCGACCCTGTCGTCAACCAACAGCGGCGGCACGAACCGCGGCATCTCGCTGACGACCGTCAGCGGCGGCATCACGGTCACGTCCTCGACCACCGTCACCAACCCCGGCGGTATCGGCATCAACGTCGCGACTTCGGCGGCGAACATGAGCTTCGGCAACACCACCGCCAACGGCTCCGCCGGGACGGGCGTCTTCCTGAACGCCAACACCGGCACCATCGCCTTCGCCGATCTGGACATCAACCCCGATGCCGGCCAGCGCGCCTTCCACGCGACCAGCAACACCAACACGATCTCCGCCACGAGCGGCGACATCGTCAACACCGGCGCGGCCACCACCTTCGAGATCACGGGCGCGAGCACGGCCTCGCGCACGCCGATCAACATGACGCTCACCAGCGTCTCCGGCAACGGCGGCCCGAGCGGCATCATCCTGACGAACGTCAGCGGCACGGCCTTCACCAGCGCCACGACCAACATCCAGAACACGACCGCCGGGAGCATCGCCGTCGCGACCTCGACGACGACCGCCATCGGCTTCGGCACGACGACCGTCAACAGCAACGCCGGGACGGGCATCTTCCTCAACGGCAACAGCAGCACGTTCACCTTCGGCGCGCTCACCATCACGCCCGACTCCGGCGTGCGCGGACTGCACGCGACGACGAATACCGGCTCGATCACTACGCCCTCCGGCACGATCACGACGACCAACGCCACAGCCGTCGAGATCGCCGGCACGTCGGCGGCCAGCCGCACGCCGCTCAACATCCAGTTGACGACCGTCAACACGACGGGCGGCGGCGTCGCCGCCAACGGCATCGCCCTGACGAACACCTCCGCGACGGGCAGCCCCGGCGGCTTCCGCGTCCTTGGCACGGGCGGCACCTGCACCTTCTCGACCCCGACCTGCACGGGCGGGCGCATCACGGCTACCGGGGGCAGCGAAGACATCTCGCCCGAAGACAACCCCGGCATCGGCGTCCGCCTCTTCAACGCCGATCAGGTCTCCCTGACGCGGATGCGCATTGACAACCACCCGAACTTCGCCATCCACGGCACGAACGTCACCGCCCTCAACCTCGACGTCTTGGTCATTGACGGCAACAACGGCAACAACGCCGCCTTCGAGGAGGGCTGCATAGGCTTGCGCGAGCTGACCGGCTCCGGGACCACCGCCTCCAGCATCACGAACAGCTTCATCGGCGGCGGCCACGAGTTCATCATTGACCTCCGCAACTTCAACGGCGGCACGCTCAACCGGCTGACGGTGAGCAACAACACCA
>JAIVJM010000240.1:10344-61817 GCA_020199995.1 Acidobacteriota bacterium
CTCAACAGCGGGCGCGGCGACGTGGTCAACTTCAACGCGGGTGGCGGCCCGGTCGCGAACACCATCAACTCCGACTTCGTCATGCGCAGCAACTCCATCAACAACACGCACCCGGCCATCCTCTCGGGCGGCGGCGGCGTGACCGTCACGATGGGTGGCGGGGCCACTATCACCTCGACCTACGACATCTCCTGCAACTCCATGCGCGGCGCGAAGGGCTTCGGCCTGCTCGTCGCCAAGACGCTCGGCAACGGCACGGCGCAGGGCACCATCTTCAACAACCGCATCGGCGTCGCCGGTGTCGCCGGCTCGGCCTCGACCGAGGCCAGCGGCCTCGACGTTGACTCGCGCGGATCGGGCACGCACAACCTGCTCCTTAAGAACAATCAGGTCCACGGGTGGGGCGCGAACGGTGCTTACCAGATATTCAACAATCAGGGCAACGTGACGATGAACGTCACCGTTCAGGGCAATTTGTCCACTCTCCCAGACCCGAATAACGCCCTCGCCGGGTTCTACGCCGAAACCGGCGCGCTCGCGGGCGACACCAGCCTCACGAATATGCTCGTCGGCGGCGCGGGCGCTGCTGAGAACAACTTCGTTGACGGCGACCCCTTCAACGCCAACGACGTGCTCCTCAGCCGCATCGCCGGCGCGGGCACGACCTTTAACCTCTCGCGCGGCGTCTCGGCGGCGAGCACCGTCCAGCAGATCATCACCGACAACAACGTAGACCCCGTGACGGCGGCGGGCGCGGGCACGATCATCTTCGTGAACACCACGCCGACTCTGCCCCCGGCGATTGACCAGAGCTGCACGACGGCGGCAGCGCCCGTCAACTTCGACGCCGGAACCGCGGGCGGCAGCACCACGTTCAGCAACGACGACGCCCCGGCCACCTCGCAGACCGCCAGCACCAGCTTCGGCGGCGCGAGCAGCCTCGGCAACGTCACCAGCCGCCCGTTCGTCTCGCTGCCGAGTGTCGCCGCGCAGCCGCGCACGACGACGACGCGCAACGTCTCGACGCCGAGCGCGCAGCCGCTGACCGGCTCCACGCTTCAGGCGACGAGCCCCACGCAGCAGCCCGAGCGGATTCAGGTGAACCCGCCCGTCGTCAACGGCGACACGCTCACATTCACCATCGGGACCCTGCCCGCGGGCCAGAGCGTCACCATCACCTTCCAGGTGACGATTGACAATCCGTTCCCGGCCATTAACCCGTCGCAGGTCTCGAATCAGGGCTCTGTGACCTGCACCGAGTGCGCCGGGTCAATCCTGACCGACGATCCCAGCGTGGCCGGCGCCAACGACCCGACCATCACGCCGGTCATCTCGCCGCCCGACATCACCATCAAGGATGCTTCCGGCCCCGAGCCTGCTTCCGGCTCATCGCCGATGGGCTTCACGGTCGTCCTTTCGGCCCCCGCCGGGGCGGGCGGCGTGACCGTCAACTTCACGACCGCCGACGACACGGGCGGAACCAATCCTGCGACCGCCGGTGTGGACTACACGACGACCTCCGGCACGCTCTCCTTCGCCGCCGGACAGAGCGTGCAGACCATCTCCGTGCCCATCCTCTCGGACGCCGACGCGCCCGAGCCTGACGAGACTTTCCTCGTCAACCTGACAGGCGCGACGGGCGGTAACATCACCGACTCGCAGGCCGTCGGCACCATCACCTCCGCGAATCCGGCGGGCGCGATTCTCATCAGTGAGCTTCGCACCTTCGGGCCGGGCGGTGCGGGCGACGACTTCGTCGAGGTCTACAACAACTCGAACTCGCCCGTCACGGTCGCCGCCTCGGACGCCACCGCCGGATGGGGGCTCGTCCGCATGGGCGCGTCCTGCACCGACACGCCGGTTCTGATCGGCACTATCCCGAACGGCACGGTCATTCCGGCGCGCGGTCACTACCTCATCGTCGGTTCGCAGTACAGCCTCGCCACCTCGGCCTCCGGCAACCTGACGATGACCTCCGACATCGGCGAGAACGGCAACGTCGGGCTCTTCAACACGGCGAACGTGGCGAACCTCTCGACGGCGACGCGTCTCGACGCGGTCGGCTTCGGCACCAACGTCGGCAACAACTGTGACCTGCTCCGCGAGGGCAACATCCTCCCGGCGGTCAACTCTGGCGCGGCGGGCCTCGCGCAGCACAGCTTCTACCGGAGCCTATGCTCGTTCGTGCAGGGCGTCGGCTGCACAGTCCCGAGCCCCGGCTTCCCGTCTGACCGTAACGACAACGCGGTGGACTTCCTCTTCGTGGACACCAACGCGACGAACGCCGCCGGGCTGAGCCAGCAGCGTCTCGGGGCTCCGGGGCCGGAGAACCTCGCTTCGCCACGTGTGAACGACAACATCGGCGGGTTCCTGCTCGACGCCAGCAAGACGTCGGCGCAGGCTCCGAACCGCGTCCGCAACATCAGCGACACCGGGCCGAACAAGACGTTCGGAACGATGTCTATCCGCAGGAGGTTCACAAACAACACAGGCGCACCTATCACTCGCCTGAGGTTCCGCATCGTCGAGGTGACGACCTTCCCGAGGCCCAACGGGGCGACGGCTGACGTGAGGGCGCTGTCCTCAACGTCGGTCTCGGTCTCGCCCGTCAATGACCCGGCGACGTGCGCCGCTAACGGGACGCCGGCAACCGCGCCGTGCACGGCGACGGTGCAGGGGACGACTCTGGAAGCCCCCACACAGCCCAACGGCGGCGGCTATAACTCGACGATGACGGCAGGGACTATAACGCTGGGGACGCCGCTCGCGAACGGCGCGAGCATCAGCCTCCAGTTCCTGCTCGGCATCGAGCAGACCGGCAGCTTCCGTTTCCTCCTCAACGTCGAGGCGCTCCCGTAAGGGACGCTCTCGCCAGACAGGGTCGCCGCGGCCCACCGAGCCGCGGCGCTTTAACCGAGAGAGCCCGCGCGGTAAGAATTTCGTTCTTACCACGCGGGCTCTCCGCTTTTCAGGCCACTTCAAACAGGCCGTTTTTAGTTCATCCGAGCCACTGGAGCACGTCCGCGCCGTCGGTGCGCGCCCCCCCGACGACGCGTATGAAGTAGTCTTCGAGCGAGAGCGAGTCTGCGCCCGACGTGCCCGCCTCTTCGCCGCCCGAGACGGCGATGCCGCGCCTCAGTTCTTCGAGCGGCCCCGCCGCCACGAGCCGCCCCTCGCTGATCACGGCGATGTCGGTGCAGAGCCGCTCGACGATCTCCAGAACGTGCGAAGTGAGGAAGACCGTGAGGCCGCGCGAGGTCAGTCGCGCGAGCAAATCTTTGAGTGTCCGCGAGGCGACGGCGTCAACGCCCTCGAACGGCTCGTCGAGGAAGAGAATCTCGGGGCGGTGGATGAGCGCGCACGCCAGCGCCAGCTTCTTCTTCATCCCGTGTGAATACTCGACGACTAACTTGCGCGGCTCCGTGTCCAGCTCCATGAGCTCCAGCAGCTCCGGCGCGCGCTCCTCGATCTCCGCGCGGCTCACCCCGTACATGCGCCCCGTGAACGAGAGCATCTCCGCCCCCGTCAGGCGCTCGAAGAGGTTCAAGTCCTCCGGCACGACGCCGATCCGCCGCTTCACTTCGAGCGGCTCAGCCGAGAGGTCGCGCCCCAGCACGCTGACGCGGCCCGCGCTCGGCGCGAGCAGTCCCGTCAGCATCTTGATGGTCGTGGACTTCCCCGCCCCGTTGGGGCCGAGGAAGCCGAAGAAGGCCCCGGCACGGACGCGCAGGTCAATCCCGTCAACGGCGGTGAAATCCCCAAAGCGGCGGACGAGCCCGAAAGTCTCGACCGCGGGCCCGCCCGCCCCTTCCCCCTGAGCTTCGTTTGACATGAAACCTTTGTACGCGCAGCCGGAGAGTGGGGTCAAGACGCGGCGGCACGTCTCCTTCGACCGCGCCCCCGCGCCGAGACGCACTCTCCCTCTCTCCCGCGTCGAGGAATAAAAGCACAGCCGGCTATGCGTGGTGACGTACATCACCGGCGACCTTGTGTGCTATATTGTGCCCTGCAATTTTGTCTGTCGCTCACCCGCTCTTTAACGGGCTGCTCGCGGCGATCCCCGCCACTGCACGACTCAACTTTTAAACTTTTCACCCTGACTCACGACCGGGTATTTGTTGAGAGTTAGGCTTTTCAAAGGATGAGTAGTATGATGCGTCGAACTTATCGGCTGTCCCGAACAATGTTCTTCGACATTCAACGCAAACACATAACCTTCAGCCAATAACTCCCCCGAACAAGCGATCCGTCCAAAGGGCTCAAGCGGGCTCGACGCTTTTCCCCGCTGGCGCGTCCACCCTTTACAGAGAAGAGATTATGAAGATTCTACTTTACAACATCGGGCTCGTCGGCATCGGGGCGATGACGAGGATGGTCGCGAGGGCTTACCGCTTCGCCGACGCCCTGCGCGCGGCGGGCGTGCCCGTCGTGATGGGCGGGCCGCACGTCACCGAGTGCCCGGACGAGGCGCTCGGGCGCGATGGCGGGCCGAAGCACGCCGACGCGGTGGCGCTCGGCGAGGCCGACGAGACGTGGCCGCAGATCGTCGAGGACGCGGCGCAAGGGCGACTGAAGGAAGTCTACCAGCCGGGACGCGACGCGAAGGGACTCGACCTCAAGCCGAGCCTCCAACCTTACCCGGAGATTCCGTGGCAGACGCTCGACCTCGACCAGTTCAGCCTCGTGCCCGGCTTCCTGCGCCCGCTCTTTGGTCGGATGGGCGGCGGGTGGGGCACTTTCCACGTCGTCCCCATCGAGACGGGTCGCGGCTGCCCCTACGGCTGCGAGTTCTGCACCGTGACGGGCTTCTTCGGCGACTCGATACGCTTCCGCACCAACGAGTCGGTGGTCGAGGAATTGCTGCGCCTCAAGGCGCGCGCCCGGCGCGAGCGCGGACAGATCGCCGCCTTCTTCATTGACGACAACCTCGCCATCAACGTCAAGCGCACGAAGTCTCTACTGCGCGACATCATCGCCGCCAAGGCGCAGGTCCCGTGGGTCGCGCAGATCAGCGCCAACCTCCTGCGCGATGAAGAGCTGGTGGACTTGATCGCCGAGGCGGGCGGCAAGTGGGTCTTCATCGGGATGGAGTCCATTGATCCGGCCAACATGGCTGATGTCAACAAGAACTTCAGCAAGCCGGGCGAGTACGGCGCGGTGCTCGAACGGCTCGCGCGCCGCAACATCTACGCCATCACCTCTTTCATCTTCGGGATGGACAACGACACGACGGGCGTGGCCGACCGCACGCTCCGCGAGATCAACTCGTGGCCGCCGGGCCTCCCCGTCTTCGGACAGCTCACGCCTTTCCCCGCGACCCCGCTCTACGACCGGCTGGAGAAGGCGGGCCGCCTCGAACGCCCGAAGCACTGGCTGGACTTCGCCCCCTTCGTGATGGCGCACGCGCCGTCGAAGATGACGATTGAGGAAGCGCGCACTGAGACGAGGCGCGCATGGGAGTTGTCCTACAGCCCCGAGCGAAACGCCGAGGCGCTCGAGTACCTCAAAGACCAGCACGTCTCCTACCGCATCAGCCACCTCGTCTCGCGCCTCTTCTTCCGCGGCATCTACTTCCCGCAGATGGGCAAGCGCGCGTGGTTCAAACTCGTCGCCCAGAACAGACGCACGATTAGCGGCCTCGTCAAAGAGGGCGTAGCGACATGGCGCTCCGCGCGCAAAAGACGCGCCGCGAGGCAAGAGAATTTACCGCCGGTCGAACAGGCCGTGCCGACGGACGCGCCGTAAAACGACGCCTTTTTTAAGCCCCTGAAAAGGGGCGTAAGAATTTAGCCCACGGCGCTGGGCCGTGGGAATCAAGCAGTAAGAGAACATCGAGCCCCGTCAGGGGCGAAAGAAATCCGACTCGCGTCTGGCGCATCTCGAACTTCTTTCGCCCCTCACGGGGCTCTCATTTTTTGGCTTGTCCCCACGGCTCGCGCCGTGGGCTAAATTCTTACGCCCCTTGCAGGGGCTCAACTCTTTTGCCTCTTCCGCCGTCAGTCCCTCAAAAACGGCCTCGCCTCGCCCGCGCGCACATACGTCGGGAAGCTGCGGTGCGTGCTCATGAGGAAGGCGGTCGAGCTGGGCCGCAGCGCGTTGCCGTGCGTCGCGAGGAGCCGCGCGAGGTGGCTGAAGACCGTCGAGCCGAAGTAGTAGCCGTCGTCGAGACTGACGAGCACGTCCGCCGTGTGTTGGACGCGCGGCGCGCAGAGCGACTCGTAGAGATTCGAGAGCGCGTCCGGGTAGATGTGCAGGGCGGTGCGCGCGAGCCACACCGCGTCGGGCGCGAACCCTTCGGCGTCGAGCAGCCCTTCCCCCGCGAGCGCGGCGACCGTCTCCGAGAGTTGCAGCGGGTCTCCATCCAATTGCTCGTAGCGGTAGAACGTCTGCGCGCTGCCGGCGCGCCTGTGGATGCGCGCCCGCCCGCGACGGCCAGTCAACAGCACCGACGCATCGCGCTCTTCGCGTTGGAGGCTGAAGTCCACGCCTTCGAGCGAAGCCAGCGCGCCGCAGAGTTCCGCCCTGTCCGTCTCCTCGCCGCAGTAGAGCGCGGCGTAGCCGCAGAGCCCGAAGCCGGGCGCGGAGACACGCCGCCGCCCCACCAGCCCCTCACGCATCTGCGTGACGACTTCGTAGCCGTTCAGCTTGAGGTGCGAGAGAAGGTGGACGCGCCGGTTCTCTTCGAGGTTCATGCCGTGGTCGGAGAAGAGCACGATCTCTGTTTCCTGTCCGCACTCGGCGCGCAAACCGCGCAGGATGCGGTCGAGCGATTCGAGCGCGACTTGCAGACGCCGTGGGCCGCCGATGTGCAGAAGCCCGTCCGTGGCTTTGAGGAAGCCGAAGAAATCCCGCGTCGGAGGGGCCGCGAGGAAGCGCTCGCGGAAGCGTCGCATGTCGGCGCGCCAGACCGCATCGGTCGCAACGTAGATGAGGAACTCGAAGGGCAGGGGCTCCTGATAATCCAGCTCGTCCATGTAGGACGAAGGCACTTTGTCCGGCGTCCGACGCCCGATGTACTTGGCGATGCCGCCGCGCAGCTCCCTCTCCTCGCGGTCGAAATAGAGGCTCTCGTAGCCGTGCGGCACGCTCGCCCCGAGCATCCGCGCCAGCGCGACGTTCGTCAGCGTGGGGAAAGGCGAGAGCAGCCGCGCCGGCTCGCCGAAGTCGTCGAAGAGCCCGCGCTGGCGGGCCGCCGTCAAGACCTCGAAGGGCACACCGTCCAGACAGAGCAGCAGCCGGCGCGGGCGTGTCGGGGCCGCCACGACCCTCAGATGCGCGGCGCGGCCCTCGCGCTCAGCCGCCTCGGCGCGCGCCGCCAGCGTCTCCATTAAATTGTGCGCGCAGCCGTGCTCCTCCATCGCCCCTCCCCAAATCAAAAAAAGTCAGAAGTCCGCAACGCTGAACGACGAATGAAAGACAACTGCTTTTAAGTTCATCGTTCATCGTTGCGGACTTCGCCTTTAGTTCGGACTCTCGGTCTTCGACGCGCCCTCTTCAGGCCCGCCGCTCGCCGACCCTTCGGCGGCCTTGTTCGCCATCTTGAAGGGCTCCTTGAGCCCGCGCTTCGCCTCCTCGTGCGAGTCGAAGACGTTGGCGCGCGCGAGCACGGCCTTGTACTGCGTGACGGCGTCTTCGCGCTTGCCCGCCACGTCGAGCGCCTGCGCGGCGCGCAGACGCGCGCGCGTCGCAAGCCCCGGCTCGACGTTCTGGAGCGCGGCGGCGGCAAGGAATTCCTTCGCCGCGCGCGCGGCGTGCCCGGCGACGAAGAGCGCGTCGCCGTAGCTGTAGTGGACGAGGTCGAGCGGCGCGCGCGACGACGAGGCGGGCGCACCCTCGCGCCCCGCGGCACGCTCGCGCGGCAGGAGCGACTCGAAGATGGCGAAGGCTTCGGCTTCGGACTTCTTCGCCGCCTCCGGGGCGCGCGGGCGGTCAACCTCGGCCTGCGAGACGAGCGCGTCCGCCGCCTCCATCTTGAAGATGTAGTTGCGCGAGTATTTCGCGGCCAGCTCGCTCGCGTTGCGGTAGGCGTCCGTGTAACGCTTCTCGCGCTTGTAGAGGACGATGAGCATTGAGCGCGCGTCATCGCGCGCCCACTGCCCCTCCCGCGCCACGCGTTCGAGCGTCGCTAAGCCCTTCTTCTTCGAGCCGCGGATGCCGCCGATGGCCGCCATCAGCTTGACGGGCAGCGGCAAGCCCCCCACCACGTAGTCGTACATCCCGATGGTCACTTCGGCGTCGTGGAAGTTCGGGTCGAGCTTGATGACATCGCGGTGGCGGTCAACCGCGTCCGAGCCGTTCCTCAAAGCCGACATGAAGCTCCGCTCGACCGCCCCGGCGAAGGCCGCCTTGAGCCCCTCGACCGCGCCGAGATAATAGAGCGCCTCAGTGTCCTTCGGGTTGAGCTTGAGGCGCGCCTCGCAAAGCGCCTTCGCCTGCCGCGTCAGCTCGCGGAACTCGGCCACCGCCTTCGGGTCGGCCTTGTCGTCCTTCTCCTTGTAGAATCCCTCGGTGTTGTAGAGCGACGCCTGCAGCCGCCGCGACTCGTTGAGAGTCCTCAGCCACAGACTCGCCGCGAGGAACTGCGGCCCCGCCGGATGGTCGGGGAAAGCCTTCGTCATCTCCTGAAAGCGGCGGCGCGCGCCCTCGTAGTCGAGATTATAAAGCGCCTCGAACCCTTCGGCGCGCAGCGCGTCGAAACGCTTCCGGTCGAACACCGACGCGGCTTGCGGCGCGGGCGTCCGAGCGCGCGCCGCCGAAACCATTACTCCCGAAAGAACGACGGACAATAAGCACGCCGCCAACACTCTCTGCTTTCTCATCACAACTCCTCTGACTTTTATTTGAACAAGAGCCTCAAGCGCCGAAGCTCTCAAGATATTTCACGCCCGCGCCGGTGTTAAAGAGCACGACGCGCTCGTCCGGCTTGACCTCGCCGCGCTCCAGCAGGACCCTCAAAGCGGGCAGGCATGCGCCACCTTCGGGCGCGGCGAAGATGCCTTCCAGCGCCCCGATCTCTTCGACCGCCGCGAGCAACTCCGCATCAGTCACGGCGATGGCCGCACCGTTTGATGCGCGCAACGCGTCGAGAATGAGAAAGTCGCCGATGGCCTTCGGCACGCGCAGGCCCGAAGCGGTCGTCGCCGCGTCGGGGAATTCGTCCGCGAAGCGTTTTCCTTCCTCAAACGCGCGCACAATCGGCGCGCAACCCGCGGCCTGCACCGACACCATCCGGGGCCGGCGGCTGTCAATCCAACCCAGAGCCTCCATCTCGTCGAAGGCCTTCCACATGCCGACGAGCCCCGTGCCGCCGCCCGTCGGATAGATGACCCAGTCGGGGAGCGTCCAGTCCAACTGCTCGGCCAATTCATAGCCGAGCGTCTTCTTGCCCTCGACCCGGTACGGCTCTTTCAAAGTCGAAACATCGAACCAGCCTTCCGCCTCCTTGCGCCGCGCCACTTCCGAGCCGCAGTCAGTAATCAACCCGTCCAACAGCGTGACATGCGCGCCCGTCTGCTCGCACTCGACGATGTTGGCGCGCGGCGTGTCGCGCGGCATGAAGATATAGGCTTCCAGACCCGCGCGCGCGGCGTAGGCGGCAAGCGCCCCGGCGGCGTTCCCGGCAGAAGGGACGGCCAGTTTACGAGCCCCCAGCTCTTTCGCCATCGAGACCGCCGCCGACATCCCCCGCGCCTTGAAGCTCTGCGTGGGGTTCTGCGACTCGTCCTTGATGTAAAGTCTTTCGAGGCCCAGCCGCTCGCCGAGGCGCGCGGCGCGCAAAAGCGGCGTCCAGCCTTCGCCGAGCGAGACGACATTTTCGTCGTGCGCGACCGGCAGCACCTCTCTGTAACGCCATAAGTCAGACCTTCTTCCCTTCAAGCTTTCCTTCGTCAGCGTGCGCCCCGCCGTTCCGAGGTCGTAGCGCACGAGCAGCGGCTTGCCGCACTCCACGCAGAGGTTTTGCAACCGCTGTGCCTCGTGCCTCGTCCCGCACGCCGCGCATTCCAGATGTGTCACGTTCATTCTTTAATGAGTCCCTTTCCTGAACCTGAGTTGCTCAAAAACCCTTTTATAATGCGCCCCGAACCCCGAACCGCAAAATGCCGGCGCGGAGCCACGGGCCCGGCCCGAGGGCGGATTCCGGCCCGCGCCCGGCCGCCGCGCCCGGCTATCCCGCCTGCGACCCGTGCCGCGCGCCCTGCAGTCACTTGGAGCCCCTGTGTTGCACCCGCCGACGGGCCGGTGTTAGATTCATTGCAAATTCTGAAGTCTCGAAGTCTCAGAGTCGAAGCGGCGGCGCTTCGGCTTTTGATTCCGGACTCCAGACTCTCGACTGTTTATGGGCATCAGATTGGTCGCGCTCGATTTAGACGGGACGCTGCTCAATTCGCACGGAGAATTGACGGCTCGCAACCGCGCGGCGATTGCTGCGGCGCGTCTGCGCGGCGTGTCGGTCGTGCTCGTGACGGGGCGGCGCTTCCGCGACGCCCGCCCCCTCGCGCTCGAACTCGGCCTCGACGTCCCCGTCGTCGCGCACAACGGCGCGCTCACCAAGCACGCGCGCACGCTCGAAACCGTCGCGGTCATGCTGTTGCCGTCCGAGACGGCGCGCGCCGTTATCCGGACGGGGCGCGCGCACGGCGCGGACGCGCTCGTGAGCGACGACCACGAGGGCGAAGGCTTGCTCGTCTACGACCACATCAGCGAGGGCAACACGGCGCTCGCCAAGTACATTGCCTGGTCGCGCCGTGTCGTCGGCCCCGGAGCGGCGGCCTCGGTCCGGCGTGTCCCGTCGCTCGAAGAGTACCTCGACCACGACCCGCTGCACCTCGCCTTCTCGGGAGGCTGCGCCGCGATGGAGCGCCTCGGCGAAGTGTTGGGCGAGGCCGTAGGCGGCGCGGTCAAGCTCCTGCTCACGCTCTACCCGAAGATGGACTTTGCGCTCCTCGACGTGCTCCACCCCTCGGCCTCGAAGGGCGCGGGGCTCGCCGCCGTCGCCGCCGGGCAGGGCGTCGAACGCGCGGAGGTGATGGCCGTCGGCGACAACTTCAACGACCTTGAGATGCTCGAATACGCGGGGACGGGCGTCCTCATGGGCGCCGAAGACGACGGAGAATTTCCGCCTGCTCGCCGAGCGCGGCAAATACGACGGCGTCATCTTCCACCGCGTCATCAAGGGCTTCATGATTCAGGGGGGCGACCCGATGGGCACGGGGAGCGGCGGCGCGTCGGCATGGGGCGGACGCTTCGACGACGAGATCAATAAATCATCCGAGCTCTACCGCGGCGCTTACGCGAAAGGCACGGTGGCGATGGCGAACGCCGGGCCGAACACCAACGGCTCGCAGTTCTTCATCATGCATGCCGACTACCCGCTCCCGCCCAGCTACACCAAGTTCGGGCGCGTCATCGAAGGTCAGGAAGTGGTGGACAAGATCGCCACGTCCCCGACCTCCGGCGGTGACCGGCCCGTTAAGGAAGTGTTGATGGAAAAGGTCACGATTGAAGAAGCGTGAAGAGTAAAAGCGGTCAATCGTCAATCGTGAAGAGAAAGAATTGGTTTTTCTCTTCACGATTGACGATTGACGATTGACGGCTTTTACCGTCTCTTACTGCGCGCCCCTGCTCTTCAAAATCTCGATGACCTTGTCCTGACCGTTCTCCTTCGCGAAGGCCAGCGCCGTGTGCCCGTCCTCGTATCTGGCGTTGACGTCCGCGCGATTATCGAGGAGCAGGCTGACGGTTCCGGCGAGCCCTTTGCTGGCCGCCGCCATCAGCGCCGTGTAGCCCTTGGGGGTGCTGGCGTTAACGTCCGCGCCATTCTTGAGCAGGCGTTCGAGCGTGGAGGCGCGCCCGTAGCTGGCGGCGAGGATGACGGCGCCGTCGTTGCGCGCGTTGACGTCCGCGCCCTTCTCCAGCAGGGGACGCACGACGGCGAGGTGCCCGTTCGAGGCGGCTAAGATGAGCGCCGTGCGACCGTCCGAGGTCTTCGCGTTGACATCAGCGCCACGCCCGATGAGGAGCTGCGCCAGCTCAGCGTCGCCGTCCTCCGCCACCAGCATGAGCGCCGTCAAGCCGTCCGCGCAGGCCAGGTTCACGTCCGCGTTCTTCGCCAGAAGCCCCTCAGCCGCCGCCTTCTGTCTGCCCTCGACCGCGTAGACGAGCGGCGTGCAACCCTGCTTGCTCCTCGCATTGACGAGCGCGCCGCTCCTGAACAGCGCGGCGAACGCCGTCACGTCTCCGCGGCTCGCCGCGTTCATCAGCTTGTCGTTAACGTTGACCCTCGGCCCCGTCGGGGGCGCGGGCTTGGGGCGGCTGATCTTGTTCGACTTGTCCTGCTTCGGCTGGCTGGCGAAAGCCCCCACGCCGCCCGTGAGGTCTCTCTGCGCACGGGCGGCGGCGGCGGCGGCGACCAGCGTGGAGACGCCCGCCGCGGAACACAGAAACAGCAGCAGCAGGGCGATGGCGACCGGCGACGCCTGTCTGAGGCCGGGTATGCGTTCGTGTCTCATCGTCTTCATTCCTCTGCGTCTGCGCCCGCGCTGAGGCGGACGGGGACGTCGTGATTGATGGGGCCGTGGCCGCGACCGAGCCGCGGCGCGTGGCGGATGGCGTCGGTCACGAAACGCTTTGCCGCACCGATTGACGCTTCGAGTGTCATCCCGCGCGCGAGGCACGCGGCAATCGCGGCGGCGAGCGTGCAGCCCGTCCCGTGCGTCGCGTTGGTTTCGATGCGCGCCGCGGTGAAAGTGGTGGTCTGTCCTTCGTCGTCGAGCAGGTCGAGCGCGCCGACGCCCGTCAGATGCCCGCCCTTGACGAGCACCGCGCGCGCGCCCATCTCGCGCATCCGCCGCGCCGCGCGCCGCATCCCTTCCTCGTCGCCTATCGAGAGCCCCGTGATGCGCTCCGCCTCCGGGATGTTCGGCGTGACGACGCGCGCGAGCGGCAGCAACTCGCGCTTCAAGGCTTCGAGCGCCTCGTCGTCAATCAAATCGAAGCCGGAGGTCGAGCGCACGACGGGGTCAACGACGGGCGCGGGCAGCGCCTCTTCGCGGAAGAGGCGTGCGACCTCCGAGATGATCTCGCGCGTTGGGAGCATCCCCGTCTTCGCGCCCGCGACGTGGAAGTCTTCGACGACCGGGAGGACTTGAGCACGCACGGCCTCCGCCGTCTGGTGCGCCGCTCCGAAGACGCCGGTCGTGTTCTGGTAAGTCAGCGCAGTGACGGCGGCGGTGGCGAAGCAGCCGAAGGCCGTGAACGTCTTGATGTCGGCGACTATTCCTGCGCCGCCCGACGGGTCGAACCCGGCGATGGTCAAGGCGACGAGTCGCGAGTCTGATTCGGCGTTACTCATTGGTGATTTGACTCGGCGCTCCTCGACATTATCCGGCGGGCGTGTCGCCGAGGGTGGAAAGGTTTTCCAGAGCGCGGACTGTTTCGACGAGGTCTCGCGATTCGACGAACATGCGGATGGCGGCGAGGCCCGCCGCCCCGGCCCGTAGTACATCATACATGTTTTCAAGTGTGATGCCGCCGACGGCGAGGAGCGGGAAGGGGGCGAGGGCGAGGGCGGCTTCGCGCAAATCTTCGAGGCCGAGGGGCAGGCCGTAAGCGCGTTTCGACGGCGTGTCGAAGACGGGGCCGAAGATTGCGAAGTCCGCGCCGCCGTCGCGCGCCTCGCGCGCCTCGCGCCGGGAGTGCGTCGAGACCCCGACGAGAAAGCGTTCGCCGAAGACGCGCCGCACGACCCGCGCTTCGAGAGATTGGGCGGTGAGCTGGACGCCGTCGCAACGTGAGGCGAGCGCGATATCGGCGCGGTCGTTGACGAGGATGCGCGTCTCGGTGCCGCGGGCGAGCGCGGCGGCACGGGCGGCGAGTTGGTGCAGGGTGCGCGCGCTTAAATTTTTCTCGCGCAGTTGAATCAGCGCGACGCCCGCGGCGACGGCCCGCGCGACGAGCGCGAGAAGGTCTCGGAACTCTTCACTCTCCGGGGTGGTCTCGCGCGTCGTCTCGCCGGGGGTGACGAGACAGGTGATCGGCGTTGGCGGTGTGGACGGCATCGGGGGCGGAGGTCGCTGTCGCGTCGGACGCGGGGGTCGTCGCCTCGTCGGGCACTAATGCGGGTCGGCGGTCGAGGCCTTCGAGCCGGCGCACGGCCTCGCGGAAGTGCGTCATTTCCCAGAAGGCCATCACGAGATTGAGGAGCCCCAACCCCGTCACCGCGCCGCGCACCCAGCCCGAAGCCACGGCCTGCTGCAAGCCCTGTAAGCCTATCTTCTGCGAGGCGTAGGCCAGCAGGAAATTGTCGCCCCAGTCGCCGATCATCCCGAACGGCTGCCACCACGGCAGGACTGTCAGGAAGACGCCCGCCTCAAGGCACAGGACGATGTAGAAGATGACGGTCAGTCTCGCTGCCATAAAGAACCGTGAATCGTCAATCGTCAATCGTCAATCGTCAAGACAGAAAGACCGCGTCTTTCTCTTCACGATTTACGATTCACGATTGACGGCATCTTGCGCCTGCAGGTCGCGCAGCTTATCGGCGACGCCGCGATAGGAAACGTCCACGCCGTAGACTTCCGAGAAGACTTCGATGGCGCGCCGTGTGTCACCCATCCGGCATCTCCTTCTCCATGAAGCAGTGGCCGAGGAGGTTACAGCACTGGAGGTAGCGGGTCGTGCCGTCGCCCGGCGCGGTCTGTTCGATGGCCGTCTGAAGCTCCTGTATGGACTGGTCGAGCATCCCCATCTCGCGGTACGCCAGCCCCATGTTGAAATGCGTCTCGAAGTCGGCCTCGGCGGCCTCCTCCGAGTCTTCCACCGCCTCGCGGAACTCGTCGAAGATGGCGGCGAGGCCGGGGTCAAGGCCCGCCGCCGGGGCCGCCGTTTCCGTCGCCGGCGCCAGCGGCATGAAGGCCGCCGCCGCGGAGTCGTCGTCCGCGACGGGCGCGGCTCCGCCCGCGTCTGTCAGAGCCTCGCCCGCGAAATCGAAGGCGGCGAAATCCGACACCTCGGCGGAGAGCCCGGCTGCTTCGATGGTCTCGGTGGTGGCGACGACCAACGCGGGAGACACGGCGTCGGGGACGGGGGCGTCGGCGTCGTGGGACGCGTCGGCCGGGAGGAGGGCGCGGCGCTTCTCGATCTCGGCGTGCTGGCCGTACTGGCGTTCGAGCATTTCGAGCGTCTCGCGCGCGATGTCCGTGTAGCCCTGCTCGAGATAGAAATCAACGCTCTCCAACTCCTGGACGAGCATCTGCTCGAAGCGCGCGCCGTCGTGCGCCACCTCCTCGCCCTGCGGCGGGGGCGCGCCGCCGAAGTCTATCTCCTGAAATCCTCCAGACATGGCCGCCGCGGCGCTCGCGCTCTGCGCGCCGGAGGAGTCCCGCGTCTTCTCAGTCGCGTCGGTGAAGCTGTTGAGGTCGGCGAACGAGGAGCTGGCGTCCGGCGTCTCGGGGGGGGCAGAGGAGACCGCGTTCCACTCGAACTCCGCGACGGGCGGCGCGCCCGCGTCCCCGCCGGAGGCCGTGGGAGAGGGGGGCGGCGCGGCGAACGCGTCGTCGTTGAGCATGAAGCTTTCGAACGTTGGAACTTGATCGGAGAGCGCGCCGCCCGAAGCCGCGGCGGCGTCGTCCGGCAGGGGGCCGCCGAGGGCTTCGAGGCGCGCACTGTAGCGCGTCTCGTCGGGCGCGAGCCGCGCGAGCTGCGAGAGGGCCTTGCGTTCCTCTTCGGCGGCCCCGCTCGTCTCCGCCGCGTCGGCCAGACGCTCCAGCGCCGTGCGCAGTCGCTCGTCGTCGCGCTGCCAACTGTAGGCGCGGACCAGCAGGTGGAGCGCCTCCATCTGCTCGGGGTCGCGCGCCAGCGTCTCCTGCAACAGTTCGAGCAGCGGCTCCTCCTGCCTCCCCTTGAGCGCCGGCTCGGCCACCACGCCGAGCACGCGCGCCGCCGCGCCGACGTTCCCCTTGAGCAGGTAGAGGCGCGCGACGTCGAAGAAGAGCGCAAAGTTCGACTCGTCCATGCGGACGAGTTCGGCGGTCGCCTCTTCGGCGCGCGAAGCGTCTTCGGCTTCGACGTAGGCGCGGGCCAGTAGAGCGCGCAGCTCAAGGTCGCCGGGCTTACTGCGGACAGCCTGTTCGAGGACGTCCGCCGCCTCGTCCGCCGTGCCCAGCGCCGAGTGCGCGGCGACCAGCCCGTGGAGCGCGCCGTGGAGCGTCGGCCTCAACCCGAGCGCCTTGGTAAAGGCTTCGAGCGCCTGCTCGACTTCGCCGGAGGAGGCGAGCCGCTCGCCGGCCTGCGTGAAAGCTTCGGCGGCTTCGTCGGGGAAGTTGTCGCCCGCGTAGCTTTCGGCGAGGCGAAGTCGAATCCGCGTGTTCGAGGGGTCGAGGTCGGCGATGCGCCGCAGGATATCGAGCGCCTCGCGCGCGAGGCCCGCGCGCGCGAAAGCGTCGGCTGCCGTGAGATATTGCGCGCGCGCGTCCACCATCAAGCCCTGCTGCTCGTAGAGCGTGGCGAGCGAGAGTGCGATGTCGTGATCCTGAGGATTGATGCGCGTGACCTTCTTATACATCGCGACGGCTTTGAGGGCGAAGCCCTGTTCGCGATAATGGTCGGCGACATGGCGGTAGCAGGTCACGGCCTCCTGCTTCTGGTCAATGCGCGTGTAGAGGTCGCCGAGCGTGTTGAGCGCGTTGTAGTCTTCGGCGTCGTGCTCGACGATGCGGCGGTATTCCTGGACGGCTGCCGGTATCTTGCCCTGCGCAAGGTACTTCTCCGCCGCCCGGATGGCTTTGACCTTATCGAATCCCATTATGAATTATCTGCCGAAGGAGAAGTGGACATCGGAATCAGCACGAGGGCGAAACGAGCAGCGACAGGGTGCTGCGCCCGGCGGATGCGTCTTGTCCATGGCTCTCACCCCTGTCTCCGAGGACGGGCGAGTTTGACGCTAACATGCGCCTACAGTCAGTGTCAACCGCATCGTTCCGCAAGGTTTACGCCCGCGCCGCACTCGATTGCGGGCTCCTGGATAGGCCTCTCGGCGGCGGTGGGCGGGTGGCTTTTGCGCGCTCTGGCGATTGGCCGGACCGGACTCAGACGCACCCCGCTCGACCTCCCCCTCTGGCTCTTCATCGCGTGGACCGTCCTCTCAGCCATCCTCTCCGTCGAGCCCGGCGAGAGTCTGCCGAAGCTCATTAACGTCAGCACCTTCCTCATGTTCTACCTCGCGCAGGGGCTGCTCACGCGGCGCGCGGCGGTCGTGCTCGCCGCCGTGCTCATCGCGTCGGGCGCGGCGGGCGCGCTGTGGGGGATGGGCGAGCTGGCGCTCGGGCGCGGCGTCGTCGTGCGCGAGTTGAAGGCCGAGAGCCCCTTTCGCGCGGGGACGGCGCTCGGCGCGGGCGACGCGGTGTGGCGCGTGAACAAGCGGCGCGTCGGCAGTACGCAAGAGATTGACGAGGCGATGAGACGGACGCCCGCGGGCGAGCGTCTCTCCTTGAGCGTCATCACGCGCGGCGAGCACGTCGAGTGGGCGGGGCCTTTGGTGACCGAAGAGCTGAAGCGCGCCGCCTCGCCCTCGGGGCTCGTGGGCGGCGGGCCGACGCGCAGTTTTCGCGCTTCGGGCTGGACGCGCCACTACGAGACCTTCGCCGAAGTCCTGCAGATGATCGCGCAGCTCGCGCTCGGCTTTGCCCTCGCGTTCAGGCGGCGGCGGCCTTCCGTTGAACCGAGACAGCCGTCAGAAGGCGTGCGCGGGCTGGCGAAGGACGAACGCGGACTTGAGAAAGACGGGCGCGGGCTGGCGCGGCGAGCGCGCGCGGCGATTCCCTTCGCGGCCTTCGCGCTGCTCGCGGCGGGCGTCGCCCTGACGGCGATGCGGACGGTGCTTGTCGCCTTCGCCGTCGGCGCGTTCGTGGTCGTCTGGCGCGCGGGCGGGCGCGGGCGGACGCGGGCGGCGTTGGCGCTCGCCGTCCTCTTCGTGCTCGGCGTGGGCGCGCTCGCCGTATGGCGGACGCGCGCGGATGGGGCGCTGATGCTGCGCGACGCGAGCGCGGGGCTCAGGCTCAGGGTGGCGCGCGTGGCGTTCGAGCGCGCCGCGGAGCGCCCCCTCTTCGGGCACGGCATGGACGCGGTGCACAGGCACTGGCAGGAATGGGGCTTCCCCGGAACCGACATGCTCCACGCGCACTCGACGCCGCTGCAAATCGTCTTCGACCGGGGCTTGCCCGCGCTGCTCCTCTGGCTCTGGTTGATGCATGCCTTCTGGCGACGGGCGGCGCGCGCCGAGAGAATCCGGCGCGAGTCGGATGACGCGGGCGCGCGCGGGCTCGCGCTCGGCATCATGGGCGCGCTCGCGGGCTTCCTCGCCAGCTCGCTCGTCAACTACAACTTCGGCGACGCCGAAGTCGCACTGCTCCTGTGGTGGATGATGGGCGCGACCGTCGTCCTCGGAAGGGATAAACAGACGGGGACATGAGCCCCTCAAAGGGGCTTTTAAAAATGCGCGTGTTCGACTTCGGCGGGGCGAGCGATGCTGAGGTCGTATTTGCCGCGGTGACGTGCGAAGAAGTGCTCGATGAAGCGGGCCGCTTCTTCGGGTTCGAGCGAGTGGAGAATTTCCATGTCGGAGTTGCGCCAGAAACGCTCCTGCCGGTCGGCGCGTTCGAGGTAGCCGCGGCGGTACGCCTCCACCACGTCGAGTGGTCGCACGCCGTCAAGCTCGCGCGGCGCGAGGAAGGCGTTGTTGTATTCGAGCGCAATGAGCGCGTAGTTGTGGCGCTCGCAGAGGTCTTCGAGGCTCGCGATGCTGTAGCCGAAGAAGTGATGTTGGAGGCGGAACTCGGGATCGTACTTGACGACGAACTTGATGGGCGGCGGAATCTTCTCGTTGATCTCGGTGATTACGAGGCGCGGGCGGAAGGAGCGGAGCAGCGCGTCCAGCACCCAGTAGTCGTAGCTGTCGATGTCGAGGCTGAGGACGCCGAAGTCCGTCTCGACGCCGTGCGAGCGGAGCAACTGGACGACGTTCGCGGGGGTCGCGAGCGCGTTGACGGCCTCCACTCCCGCGAAATTTTTGTAGGCCCGCGCGAGACGGCGCGCGCGGCTCCTGTCGCCCTCGACGCCGAGCCCCTGCCAGCCGCCGCGGAACAGCGCGTAGGTGTTCGACGACTTGACGCCGTCGCCGGCCCCGATGTCCACCGCGGTGCGGCTGTGGCCCGGCGGCAGAAACTCCGCGATGAACCGCCCGAGCATCCGCTCCTCGTCGAAGTTCGAGAAGCCGCACTGCCTGCGGCCCAGTTTCGCCTGCCGGAGTTGCAGGCCGAGCATGTCGAGGTAGTGCCGCGCTGTCTGTACGAGACTCATCTTTAATGGGGGCGAAGACCTTGCCAGCCGCGTGCGAAGCTGTTTGACGTTGAGGGGCGGACTCCGCCGGGGCGCATCTCTTTTCCGAAGCGCTTCGGCCCCCGACCCGACTCCTCGGATCAGAGGTCCCGGCGCTCGAATCCCGCAGCGAGCTCAACAGCAAGCTTTTATGCCAAATCCGATGAAGCCAAGTCAAATCGAATTGCGGAATGCGGATTTCAGATTGTGGATTGATGAAGAGCGAGCCGCCTTTCAGTCCGCAATCCGAAATCCGCATTCCGCAATCGTCTAAATCACGTCGGCGAAATTCTTGCGCGTGCGCGCGAACCACCAGTAGCCGAGGACGAAGGCGGCGAGGCCGCAGGCTGTGACGTATGCGAGGCCGCGCCAGTCGGGCGGCGAGCCTTCGAGCAGGACGTTGCGGTAGCTGCGCACGAGCGGCGCGAAGGGGTTGAGCTGGACGAGCGCGCGGTAGCGCTCGGGCACGAGCGTCTCGGGGTAGATGATCGGTGTCAGATACATCCATGCCATGAGGATGAGCGCGAGCGCCTGCGCCGTGTCGCGGACGAAGACGCCGAAGCTGGCGACGAACCACGCGCCGCCGAGCGTCAGGAGCAGTTGCGGGACGAGCAGTACGGGGAGCCACAGCAGCGTCGCGTGCAGTTCGTGCCTGACGACGAGCACCGCCGCGACGAGCGCCGCCGTCCCGAACATCTGCCCGGCGAGCGCGGCGAGCACGTGCGCCACCGGCAGCGCTTCCAAAGGGAAGACGACGCGCTTGACGAGGTTCGCGTGCGCGACGACGACGCCCGCCGACTGCTGCAAAGATTCCTGAAAGGCCGTCCACGGCAGCAGCCCGCAGAAGAGGTAGAGCGCATAGTCCCACGCCGACCCGCCGCGCACGAACCGCGCGTCGAAGACCACGGCGAAGATGAAGGTGAAGACCGCGATCATCACGAGCGGCGTGAGCACCGCCCACGCGAGCCCCAGCGCCGACCCGCGGTAGCGCGCCACCGTGAAGCGCCGCGCCAACGGCCAGATCAAGTCGAAACGCCACCGTGAAGCGCCGCGCCAACGGCCAGATCAAGTCGAAACGTCGCGGCAACTCCGCGAGCGGTCGCCACACCGCGCGGCGCGCTGTCTGGGCCGAAATCATGCGCGGCATTGTAGCAGGAATGAGAATCCGGCAGTCGCCGCGAAGGCGCTGTGCCGCCTCGCGCATAAGTCATATAGCAAGAGGCATCGGTCAAGGTATCCGTCACCGCCCGGAATCGGTTATAAATGTGCCCATGCGGCAGGGTAAAAGTTCGGTCAAAGTTGGTTGCTGTGGGTTCCGCTCCTCCCGCGACTCGTATTATCCGCTGCTTTCCGCCGTCGAAGTGCAGCACACCTTTTATCAACCGCCTCAGATTACGACACTGGAGAAGTGGCGGGCCGGAGCGCCCGCCGATTTCGAGTTCGCGGTCAAGGCTTGGCAGCTCATCACGCATCAGGCTTCGAGCCCGACCTACAGACGTCTGAAGCGTGTGTTGAGCGACGAGGAGAAGGAAGGGGCGGGCTCTTTTCGCCCGAGCCGGATCGTGAAGGAGGCATGGGAGGTGACGCGCGCGTGCGCCGCGGCGCTCGGGGCGAGGATGGTTCTCTTCCAGTGCCCGGCGAGCTTCCAGCCCACGAAGGCGAACGTCGGGAACATGAGAAAGTTCTTCGGGAAGATCGAGCGCGAAGGGTTGAGCTTCTGCTGGGAGCCGCGCGGCGGCTGGCCGCGAGAGCTCGTCAAAGCTCTGTGCGACGAGCTGGACTTGCGGCACGTCGTAGACCCTTTTTCGGACAGGACGGTGACGCCCGACAGTTGTTATTTCCGTCTCCACGGGCGCAAGGGCTGGAGGTACGTCTACGAAGACGGCGAGCTGGAAGAACTGACCTCGATGCTGCCGGAGGGCCGAGAGTCATATGTGTTCTTCAACAACATCAGGATGCTGGAGGACGCTGTGAGGTTCAAAGCGATGGTGGAGGCCGGAGAGTAGAGAGGGCCGGAGTGCGGAAGCGGAGGGGCAGGCGTCGTGCGCGACGGGCGTTGCGCGAAATTGTCCGGAGCGGTCGCCGTCCCAACTTTGTTCGTCGAATTCGAGAGGGGAGAAGCGAATGAGTCGCTGGCCGAATTACCCGTCCGTCTACGAGATCAACGCGTGGGTCTGGCTGGACGATTTAAGCAGGGACGGCAAAAGAGCTTTGACGCTCGGCGATGTTCCTCAGTCCGAGTTGGGGCGTATCGCGGACTACCGCTTCGACGCCGTCTGGCTGATGGGCGTCTGGGAGCGCAGCCCCGCCGCACGCAAAGTCTCGCGCGAGAACCCCGGCTGGCAGGCCGAGTATCGTCACGTCCTGCCCGATTACACACAGCAGGACGTCGTCGGCTCGCCGTATGCCATCCACGACTACCGCGTTGACCCGTCTCTGGGCGGTGACGAAGAGCTGGCCGGGCTGCGCGAGCGTCTGCGTGGACTCGGGATGCGCCTGATTCTTGATTTCGTCCCGAACCACATGGCGCTTGATCACCCGTGGCTCACTCGACACCCCGAGAGGTTCGTGCGGGGCACGCCGGAGCTTCTGGTCGGCGAGCCGCTGAACTATTTCATCCACGACGAAGGCGAGCAGCCGCGCGTCTTCGCGCACGGGCGCGACCCGTACTTCGACGGCTGGCCCGACACGGCGCAACTCGATTACCGTCACCCCGAGACCAGAGAGGCCATGACCGACGCGCTTCTCTCCATCGCCGCGAAGTGCGACGGCGCGCGCTGCGACATGGCGATGCTCGTCACGCGCGACGTGTTCAAGCGCACGTGGGGGGGCGAGTTCGAGCCGCACTGGGCCGAGTTCTGGCCCGAGGCCGTCGCGCGTCTGAGGGCGGCGCGGCCCGACTTTCTGCTGCTCGCCGAGGTCTACTGGGACATGGAGTACGAGTTGCATCAGCAGGGCTTCGATTACACGTATGACAAGCGTCTCTACGACCGCCTGCATGGAGAGGACGCCGGGCCCGTGCGCGGGCACTTGAGCGCGGGTCTGGACTACCAGTCGCGCCTCGCGCGCTTCGTCGAGAATCACGACGAAAGGCGCGCGCAGGAGGCTTTCGGCCCGGCGCGCTGCCCTTCGGTCTCCACGCTCACGCTCACGCTCCCCGGCTTCCGCCTCTTTCACGAAGGACAGTTGGACGGCTGGCGTCTGAAGCTGCCCGTGCATCTCGGTCGCCGCCCGCAGGAGCCGACCGAGCCGGGAGTCCGAGAGCACTACCGGCGTCTGCTCGCGGCGCTCGCCGCAGACCTGTCTCGTCATCGTCAACCTCTCGCCCGACCCGGCGCAGTGTTACCTCCCGCTCGACATCCCCGAGCTGGCCGGGCGCTCGTGGCTCATGACTGACTTGCTGGGCGACGCTCGATATTTGAGAGACGGCGACTCGCTCCTGACCCCCGGCCTTTACCTCGACGTTCCCGGCTTCGGTTATCACATCTTTAAGATAGAGGCTGCATGAAGTCGAGGAGGGAGCTTTGACATCCACCGCGGATAGGAGAAAATACCGACGGAGGAGTTATGACGCACGAAGAAATTATACGTGAAATTGCTTCTTTGCCGCCTGAGGGTCAGCGTCAGGTCGCTGAGTTTATCGCCCAACTGCGTCAACACTACGAGGGCTCAGGAGAGGCTGAGACCACCGAAACTTCCGATTTGCGAAGTGAGGGCTTTATTGGGATGTGGCGAGACCGTGACGAGATGAGTGACAGCAGCGCATGGGTTCGCGGCAGCCGTGCGCACGAGTGGGCAAAGTGACGTGGACTACATCATCGTTGATACGGATATTTTGATTACGCGCGACGCGGCGACGGCAATGCGGTCGCATGCTTGCAGCACATCGAGCAACAATCCTCTCTGACGGCCAGCGTGGTGACGCAGATGGAGTTGATTGTCGGTTGCCGTAACAAAGAGGAGTTGCGCGACCTCAACAAATTCCTGAGCCGGTTTAGAATTCTCAAGCTCACCGATCAAGTCTCAGACGCGGCGATTGATTTATTGCAGCAGTATCGTCTCAGCCACGGGCTGCTCATCGCTGACGCACTCATCGCGGCCACCGCGCTCGTGCACCATGAGCCGTTCATCACAAAGAATCAGCGCGACTTCGTTTT
This sequence comes from Acidobacteriota bacterium, assembly GCA_020199995.1. Classification (GTDB taxonomy): domain Bacteria; phylum Acidobacteriota; class Blastocatellia; order Pyrinomonadales; family Pyrinomonadaceae; genus JAIVJM01. Next base: position 33,873 of record JAIVJM010000240.1, read on the forward strand.
CATCGCAGGATTAAATCTGCTGGCCTATCCGTAGGTGCTTCTATCTTCTGGCCTCCGGCTTCCTTCCTCTGATACATTGCGCCACATGACAACCGCGCTGCGCGTCGAGGGCGTGTCGAAGCAGTACCGGATTTACGAGCGTCCGGGCGACAGGCTGAAGGAGTCTCTGACGCGGGGGCGCATGAAGCGGCACCGCGAGTTCTGGGCGCTGCAAGAGGTCAGCTTCGAGATCGAGGCGGGGACGACCGTCGGCATTGTCGGGCCGAACGGGTGCGGCAAGTCCACACTCTTGCAGATCATCGCGGGGACTTTGGAGCCGACGCACGGCGACGTCTGGCGCGAGGGGCGCGTGGCGGCGCTCCTCGAACTCGGCGCGGGCTTCGACCCGGAATTCACCGGCGTCGAGAACGTCCACATGAACGCCGCGCTGATGGGCCTCACGCGCCGCGAGACTGAGAGGCTCCTGCCCGAGGTCGAGCGCTTCGCGGAGATCGGCCCCTTCATTCGCCAGCCCGTCAAGACCTATTCGAGCGGCATGTACGTCCGCCTCGCCTTCGCCGTCGCCGCCAGCGTCGAGCCGGACATTCTCGTCATAGACGAGGCGCTGGCGGTCGGCGACGCCGTCTTCCAGCACCGCTGCCTGCGCCGCATCAAGGAGATTCAGGAGCGCGGCTCGACCGTCCTCTTCGTCTCGCACGACGCGGCGGCGGTGCGCGCTCTGTGCACGCGGGCCGTCCTCTTGAACGCGGGCCGCGTCGTCTCGGACGGCAAGCCCTCGGACGTCTTGAACCGCTATCAGAAGATCATCATGGAGCGCGAGCAGGCCTTCGAGGAGGGCGAGGCGGCGGCGCGCGCGCATGTCGGAGACGGACACGACGAGGATGAAACCCGCGCCCCGCTCCGCTACACTTCCGGGGTGGACGACGCGGTGGTCGGCTTTCTGATTCGCAACCGCCACGGTGTCCACGCCTACGGCACGAACACGAAGGAGCAGCAGATTGATTTCGGGCGGGTCGAGCCCGGCGAGACGATAGAGGTGAGCTTCGCCTTCAACTGCTGGCTCGGCATTGACCAGTACTCCGTCTCGCTCGCCGTCCACAGCCGTGAGGGCGTGAGCTACGACTGGCTCGACGGCGTGCTCTTTTTCCGCGTCACCAGCGCGACGCTCGTCGAAGGCGTCGCCAACCTCAATGCGAGTGCGCAGGTGCGGCGGCTGGGCGCGGGCATAGCATCGAAGAGGGACGAAGCCGGACACGAACGCGCCGGAGAGAAGAGCGTGACGCATGGCTGACGGAGAAGTCGAAGAGACTCTGCGCGAGATACGCGAGCGCGTGCGGGCTGCGGCGGCGCGGGAGCAACTGCCCGCGACGCAATACGCGCCGCCAGTGGCAGCGGCGGCGGGCGGCGATGAATCCCTCACCCACGCGCCCCATGCCGCGGATGGCGACGGGCACGGCGGGAGCGCGGCGGGGGCGGCGGGCGCGCTGGCGCGGTTGGAGGCGAACCTCTCGACGACCGAGCGCGCGTGGAACAGACTGCCGCCGCTCGTGAGCAACCGCGACGGGTGGGCGGCGCGGCTCGAACTCTGGGTCAAGCGGAAGATCAAGCGCGCCGCACACTGGTTCACGTGGGAGCAGGTCAACTTCAACTCCTCCGTCCACCACTCGCTGCGCGAAGCGCGCGCGGCGCTCGCGGCCCACGAACAACTCCTCTCGCGCATCCAGTCCGAGTCGGCCTCATTCGGGGCGTCGCTCAGGCAGTCGAAGGCGGAGGCGAAGGCGGAGGCAAAAGCTGAGGCCGAGGCCGAGAGGACGCGCGTGGACGCCCGGCTGCTGGAATTGGGCGCGCGGCTCGCGGCGGGTGAGGCGCGTCTCGACGCGGCGGTCGCGCAACTATGTCAGCAGTTGTCGTCGAGCGTCGAACAACTGTCATCGAGCGTCGAACAACTGTCATTGAACGAAGCCGGCGAGACGGCGGTCACGAACGACCGCGCCCGCCGCCTGCTCGAATCTCGCATCGAAGACATCGAAAAAGCCGTCAATCGTCAATCGTAAATCGTGAATAGGAAGAACATGATTTATCCATTCACGATTTACGATTGACGATTGACGGCCTTTATAGATTTACGGTCTTTATGAACGATGACCTTTACCGGCGCGCCGGCATCGAGGATGTGGAGGCCTTCTACCGCACGAAGTTCGTGTCGGACGAAGTGCTCGACGCGCGCTACTTCCGCGCGCTCGACCGCTTCGACATCCGCTTCGCGCGGACGATGTGGGTCTACGACAACGTCCGCGCGGGCTCCACAGTCCTCGACATGGGTTGCGGCGCGGGGCTCCTCGCGCTGCTCAAGCGCAAGCGCGTGACGCTCACGGGCGTTGACCTCTCGGCGGAGTGCGCCGACGCCGCCCGACGCAACGGCTACGACCAGACCTTGAGCGCCGAACTGACGCGCCTGCCGTTCGCCGACGCGAGCTTCGATTACGTCGTGAGCCTCGACGTGCTCGGGCATGTCGGGTTCGGAGAGAAGGACGCCGTGCTCTCGGAAATCCGGCGCGTGCTGCGCCCCGGCGGGGTCTCGATGCACGGCATCGAGTGTACCGACCGGCGCGCGCAGAAATCTTACGACGAGATGAGCCCGGAAGAACTGCGGCGGTTCGTCGGGGTGGACGGCCACGTCGGGCTCGAAGAGGAGCAGGAACATGCGGCGCGCTTCCGGCGCTTCTTTACGCATGTTCTGTGGGAGCCGCGCTACACGCTGTGCCTGTCGAGCGAGGAGTTCGTCAAGCAAGCGGACGAGTACGGGTTGCCGTTCGACGCGGACTTCGTCGAATACCTGCGCGGCCTCTCGTTCTCCGAACGCCGCGCCTTCGACATGGCGATGGGCTACGTCTTCAACAAAATCTCCGACCTCGGCGTCGCGCTCCCCAAAAGCGGTCTCTACGTCCTCGTTAAAGCCTCTGACGCGCCGCTCGGGAGTTTCTACAACGAGCACCGCGACCGCACGGCGCTCTTCGACGCGGGCGAGGCGGAGACGGGCGCGGCGGAAACGGGCGAGGCCACGGCGGCGGATGAAGCGACTGCGCCGCTCCCGCTCTGCCTCGACCGCAGCCGCGGGGCCGAGTTCGACGCGGGCTGGTTCGAGCCGAATATTCTGCCGCCCGTCGCGCGCTGGATGGGCCGCGCGGGCCGGGTCCGCTTCCGCGCGTCCGGCGTCTCGGCCATCAGTCTCGACCTCACGACGCACCTGCCCGACCTCGCCGCGCGCCCGCTCGGCCTCGAACTCATCCTCAACGGCGAAAGACTGTGCGCCCTCTCTCTGTTCCGGCACGGCTGGCTCGCGCTTCGGATTCCCGTCACCGAGACTTTGTCTTCCGGCGGCGACTTCGAGCTTGAGATACGCGCCGACCGCACGTGGCAGCCCCGTCCCGACGACCCCTCGAACCCTGACGACCGCGAACTCTCCGTCGCCGTCTGCAATATCGAAGTGTTCTCGTAAAGCGCCGGATCAGCTCGGCGGCAGGCCAAGCCGCGCGTCGAGCCGGGCGCGGAGGTTCCTGAAGTGCTCTTCGGGGACGCCCGCGATGGCCTTCTGCATCCGCGCGACGACGGTCTCGATCTCGCGCTCCTCGGCGGGCTCGACGGTTTCAATCGCCCGCGCCACCTGCTCCTCGTCGGGCCGCCCGACGGCGGTGATGCGCCTGAGCGTTTGGGCGAGCAAGCCGGCGGCTGAGCCGAGGACTCGCTTCGACTGGCGGAACGTTCCGCCGACGGCGCTCTCGACGGGCTTGATCGGCGAGTCGCGGCAGACGGCTTCAATCGCCTCGCGCACCGCCGACGCGCCGCGCAAAGCCATGATTGACTCGCCGCCCGCGCGCGGCTGCAACGCGTAGTTGAGCAGATAGCCGTAGTGGTAGGTCTGGCTCGTGAGGTCGGCGGCGCGCTTCCATTCGAGGAAGTAGAATATTTTTCGGAAGACCTTCTTCAGAGGGTAAACGACCGCCTGCACGACGCAGCCGCTGAGGCACCCGCCGCCGCGCTCCGCGACGAGCGCGTCTAAATCCTCGGGGCCGAGCGCGCGCCCGTGCGACGCGGCCAGCAGCCGCACCAGCCTCCGTCGGAAATAACTCTGCGCCAGATCGTCAACGAACGGCACGGGGATGAGCGGCGTGAGGCCGACGAAGATGGCGTAAGTGACGAGGCCCCGCTGGTTGCCCGCCTCTGACGCCCGCGTGAGTTCCTCATTCTCAGCCATAAACAGTTTTCGGTTTTCAGTTTTCAGTTTGCGGATTGTGGATTGCGGACTTATGTTCTCATCTTTTGAGATTCAGGATTTGAAATTCCAAATCTGAAATCTGAAATCTGAAAACTGTCTCCCCGTGCCTGCGAGCCGGGTTGCGGGTATTATAGGCTCCGACTGATGACTATTCGCAACATCCTGATTTGCACGACGCAGGTTCCGTTCACGACGGGCGGGGCCGAGTCGCACGTCGAGGGACTTTGTCGCGCCTTCGTCGAAGCGGGTTATCACGCCGAGGTGGCGGCGGTTCCCTTCAAGTGGTATCCGCCCGAAGAGATCATGCGCGGGGCGCTGGCGTGGCGGATGCTCGATTTGAGCGAGGCCAACGGCAAGCCCATCGACCTCGTCGTCGGGATGAAGTTCCCCGCCTACCTCGTCGCGCACCCGCGCAAGGTTTTGTGGATCATGCACCAGTACCGCGCGGCCTATAACCTCTGGGGCACGCCCTTCGACGACCTCTCGACGCACCCCGAAGGCGCGCGCGTCCGCGACCTCGTGCGTCACTGCGACGAGCGTTTCATTCCCGAAGCGCGGAAGGTCTTCGCCAACTCGCGCACGGTCGCCGAGAGACTCAGGCGCTACAACCGCATCGAGAGCGAGCCGCTCTATCACCCGCCGCCGCGCGCCGAACGGCTCCGCTGCGGCGCGCAGGGCGACTACGTTTTTTACCCGAGCCGCATGGAGCCGCAGAAGCGGCAGGAGCTTTTAATCGAGGCGCTCTCCCACACGCGCACGCCCGTCCGCGCCGTCTTCGCGGGCCGCGCGCACGAACCCGGCCACTACGAGGCGCTGGTCAAGCGGCACGGTGTCGGCGCGAAGATCGAGATGCGCGGCTTCGTCTCGGAAGATGAGATGATCGAGCTGTATGCGAACGCCCTCGGCGTCTGCTACCTGCCGTTCGATGAGGACTACGGCTATGTGACGCTGGAAGCGATGCTCGCAGGTAAGCCCGTGGTGGTGCCGCGCGACGGCGGAGGCGCGACCGAGTTCGTCGAGCACGACGGCGAGGGATTCATCACCGACCCGGAGCCGCGTGCCCTCGCCGAATGGCTCGATGCGCTCTACGACGACCGCGCGCGGGCGCGACGGATGGGCGAGCGCGGACGCGAGAAGTTGTCGGCGGCGAACCTTTCATGGCGAAATGTCGTGGAAAAGTTAATCTCGGCGGCGGGCTGAAGCGGGGCGAAAGTTGTGGGAAAAATCCGGAGGTAGAATGTTCGTGGCCGGTTCAGGGCAAACTTACCGCCGGGAACCAAGCGCTCGATTGTGAGGTGGACGGCTATGCTGAACGGTAGAAAAATAATTGTCGTGATGCCCGCCTATAACGCGGCCAGAACTTTACGGCAGACCTACGACGACCTGCCTTTCGACATCATTGACGAGGTGCTGTTGGTGGATGACGGCAGCTCCGACACGACCGTCGAGACGGCTCAGGGCCTCGGCCTCACGGCCTTTCTGCACAAGCGGAACATGGGGTACGGGAAGAACCAGAAAACCTGTTACCGCGAGGCGGTCAAGCGCGGGGCGGACATCGTGGTGATGGTGCATCCCGATTACCAGTATTCGCCCAGACTCGTGCTGCCTCTGGCCGGAATGATAGCGTTCGGCGAGTACGACGCGGTGATCGCCTCGCGGATTCTGGGCAACGGCGCGCTCCGGGGGGGCATGCCCCTCTATAAGTATGTCGCGAACCGTTTCCTCACCGCCTTTCAAAACATCCTCATCGGACAAAAATTATCCGAGTACCATACCGGCTTCAGGGCCTTCTCGCGCGAAGTCCTTGAATCTCTGCCGCTGGAAGAAAACACCAACGACTTCGTCTTCGACAACGAGATGCTGACTCAGGTCGTCTATTTCAATTACAGGATCGGTGAAATATCCTGCCCGACGAGATATTTCGAGGAGGCTTCGTCAATCAGCTTCACGCGCAGCGTCAAGTACGGGCTGGGGGTTCTTTCCACTTCGCTCAAATTCCGCCTCCAAAGAATGCGTCTGGTCCCATTCCGCATCTTCGACCCGAACGGCAGCAAGCTGCTGCCGGATTATTATCAGGAGCTGCACCGGGTCGAGAGTTCCGATTCCCTATCCACACTGGGCCCGCGGTGAAGGCCGGAACGCCGTTTCAGCGCGAGGGCCCGGACAACGCCTGTCGCTCAATCGAGTTCGAGAAGGCTTCTGTCAGATATGCCGCGTCGTGCTTTTTGGCCTCGCCCACCCAGTGCAGAAAGCCGTCCATGTTGGCGTCGGGCGGGTCGCCCGGGTTGCGGCGCAGGTAGGCGAAGAAGTGTAGCAGGACGAGCGCGCGGTCGCGCTCCTGATTGGCGAGCCGGGGGTCGTAGGCGATCTTCAGCAGCACGCTGGTGCGAGTCTCGCGCCCTTCCTTCAAATCGCCCGTGAGCGCGTCGCGCTCTTCCGCGCCGACGGCCAAGCCCGCGTTCGCCAGCAGACGCTCGACGTACTGCGCGTCGTCGAGGCCGCCATACTTCTGTCTGAAGGCGGAGCCGTTGACCATCGCTTCGGTGAATTTACGCAGGCCCTCCTGAAACTGCCGCGTCTCCTCCTCGAAGCCGACGAAGACTCCGCGCCCGACAGTCTTCGCGTCCGCGACGAACTCGTCGTAGCGCGGCATCTCGCCCGTCGCCACCAGATGGACGCGGTACAGCTCCGTGCTCCGATCCATCGGGGCGAGGAGGTTGACGGTGTCCTCCTCGACCATGTCCGCCCATTCGCGGTAGGACGCGTCGAACGGCAGAGGGGCCTCGCTCTGCGCCTCCGGCTCTGTCTTCACGACCGCGTAGAGGTCGTCGCCCTCGCCGAAACGACGGATGAAGCGGAGGCGGCCCGAGTTCACGGCGCGGATGAGGAAAGCCTCGTAGACGGGGCGGCGCGAGGCTTCGATGAGCGGGTTGTGGATGACGAGATAGGAGGTCGGGACGTTCTCCAACGCGTCGAGCAGCCGCGGCGGGATGGGCGATTCGTGCGACATGCTGTCTATCTCCCACGAGTGCTGCGGGACGAAGGTCGAGATGGCGTTGATGAGCGGGCGCGTGTGATCGGCTGAGCGCAGCATGTAGAGATGCGGGAGCGTGCCGCCGCCCGTCGGGAATTCCACCAGCCCGCCGCGCATCGGGGTCTCCTTCAGTCGCAGAGTGATTTCGTCCGGACGGGACGCGCCCCGCATGAAGCGGAGCGGAGCGGCGCGCAGCTCGAAGAGGAGCGCCAGAGTGATGAGCGCGACCGCCGCCACCGCGCCCCGCCGCGGACGAAGGCGCGCCGCCTCGCCCGCGAGCTTCGCGGCGCCGAGGCCGGCCAGCACGGCGAGCCCGAGGCAGGCCACCATCGCCGCGCGCGAAGGCTCGCGCATGCTGCGAAAGAGGAAAACTAAGTCGTAGTGCACGCGGTAAAGCCACGAGTTCATGCCGAGCGACATGAGAAAGCCCGTCACCGCCCAGATCGCCCCCAGCCAGAAGGCTTCGCCGCGCGGCGACGAGCGGATGTTTTCGATGAGGTTCCCCGCGCCGGTCGCGCGGCTGAGGAATTGCGGGTAGGCGAGCGAGAGCCGCACGAGGAGCGCGGCGGCGAGGACGAGGAGAGCGCGGTCGGCCGTGACCACGCCGAAGATTGACGCCAGCAGCGGATGCGCCTTCGAGCCGCCCCACCCGGCGGAGACGAACGCCACGGTCGCGGCGGCGACGGCCAGTGTGTCGAGCCTCGCCACACGCTTCCCGACTGAGTTGCCGCCCACTGTGCCTGCCGCGCCCGACGCGCCGGCCTCTTCCGTCTCAGCGAATGTCTGCGGGCGGTTGCGCGCTCCGGGAATGAGCACGGCAGCCAGCGACAACAGCAGCGGGAGCAGCCCGGGAAAGAGCCTGTAATTGCCGCCGGCGGCGAGGTTGTCTCCGAATCCTTTCCAGAAATGGTTGCGGTACTCGGCCACCAGCCAGTGCAACGGCGTCGCCGAGTTCTTCTCGACCACCGCCCGGCTCCACGTGAAGTTGTATGCCTGACTGACATAGTGGTAGGGCAACAGGAACGGGAGCAGCGCGAGCACCGATGCGACCGCCACCGCCGCGCCGCGCACCCAGAAGTCGCGGTCGCGCGCGAACCGGTAGCGCAAGACGAGGAAGAGCGCCGAGAACGCGAGCGGCGTGAGCGACAGGATAAACCACGTCACGCACGACAGCGCGTTCATCGTGAACGCGACGCCGAGCCACGCGGCCCGCTTGCGGCTCCGCTCCCGCGCGAAGAGCACCAACGCCTCAAGCATCAACGGCATCCAGCCCGTGAAGACGTAATGAAGCTGTGAGAGCAGGTGAAACCGGTAAGGGATGAACGCGAAGACGAGGCCGGCGACCCACGCCGCCGTGTTCGAGTGCGTCAGTGTCCGCGTCAGACGGAATGCGCCGTAGCCGCTGAAGGCGAAGCCGAGAAACGTCGCCACGCTGTTGATTGTGAGCGGGGAGAAGCCCAGCGCGAAGAGCGGGAAGAAGAGGAGCGCGATGCCGTAGTCATTCTCGCTGAAGGCGAGCGTGTAGGGGAGCGGGTAGAAGATGTTCGCGTTAAAGAGGTGGAGCGGGTCGTTGAAAGTCTGGTGATAATCCCACCACAGAATCCACGAGACGAGGTAAGGGTCGCCGGGGTCTACGACGGCGTCTTTGAGCCGCGTCACCCACGGCCACGTCATCAGCGACGTGATGAGGACGAAGCCGAGGAAAATGAGCAGCTCGCGCGTGAAGGGGCGCGCACTGAGCGGCGAAAAATAGAGTCGGAGACGCCGGGACGCCGCTGCCATCAAGAAAGGGGATTCCACGCGGTTGCCATTTTCACGCACGAAGTGTTAGGTTTTGCCCTTCTCTCGCGCCGGCTTGAGCGATTTAAAACTCCAGTAGGGCGCGCCCACATGAGTCGAAAATTAGGATGCCCCTGACGGACGCGACGGGCGCGGGAAGCTGCTGTCGTCGAACCTCTCCCGGCGGAACGTGGTCGAGAAACCGGCCTCGACGGCGGGCTCAAAAACGGCCCCGGTGTTACACTTGAGCCGGCCACCGTGGGGCCGGTCTGACCACGCGTCCTCCCGCGGCCCGACCGCGAGTCACCGGACGAGGCGCTGAAGCCCGGCCCATCATAAGTAAGAACATGACGACTCCGAACACCCTCAGGCGCATCTCATTCGTCCACACGCCGGACGCGTTCCTCGCCGACACGCAGCAGTACGGCGCGATGTTCATGCCCGTCTGGGCGTACACGCTCGCCGCCTACGTCGAGGAGCCCGAGCGTTACGACCTGCGGCTCTTCGACGTGCGCTTCGATGACGCGGGCGAAGTGCCGGAGGCCGACCTCTTCGTCTTCAGCGGCGTCAATCAGGATTACGAGACCATCGTCGCGACCCACGCGCGGCTGCGCGCGATGTACCCCGACTCGACGTTCGTCATCGGCGGCCCCGTCACGTGGTCGCTTAATCAGGCGGGTGAGATCGGCAAGCTGGAGATGTTCGATTACATCTTCATCGGCGACGGCGAGGAGGCCTTCCCGCGCTTCCTCAAGATGTTCCCGGAGCGCGCCGCTCTGCCGAAGGTGCTCGAGACAAAGGTGCGCTTCGACGTCTCGCAGGCGCGCGGCTTTTACCGCCCTTTCCTCGACGCGACCCACCGGCGCTACTACGGCGGCGTGCTCGAAGTCTCGCGCGGCTGTCCCTTCCTCTGCGAGTTCTGCGACATCCGCGTCCTGCCCGACAACAACCGCGCGCACAACTTCCCGCCCGAGCACATCGTCTCGGAGCTCGACCACATGGCGCGGCTCGGCATCAAGCAGGTGCTCTTCGCCGCCGACAACTTCATCGGCGACCTGCGCTGGGCCGAAGAAGTCGCCGACCGGATCATCGAGTGGCAGGAGCGGACGAATCAGCGCGTCGCGCTCTACACGTGGCTGACGATCAACCTCTCGAAGCACCCGCGGCTGCTCCGGAAACTCAGGCGCGCGAACTTCGACATGCTCTTCATCGGCGTCGAGAGCTTCAGCAACAACTCGCTGCTCGAGACGGCCAAGGTGCAGAACACGACCGGCGACATGGTCTCGGCCCTGCAGGAGATTCAGTCCTACGGCTTCGTCGTGGTCGCCGGGCTCATCTTCGGCTTTGACTCGGACACGAAGGAGGCCTTCGACCTCACGCTGGAGGGGATGACGAAGGCTGGACTCATCTCCGGCGACCCATCGCTTTTGACGGCGCTGCCGGGGACGCCGCTCTTCCGCCGGATGAAGCTTTCGGGGAGGATGCGCAACAACAAGAACAGCCTCGGCGGTTACAAGTACTGCACGAACATCCGCTACCTGATGCCGCGCGAGGATTTGGTCGGCGGCTACCAGTCGTTCGTCAAACGCTTCTGCGAGGGGCGCTACCAGTACGAACGCTTCGAGGGCTTCATCAATAATCTCGACCGCGGCAACTACCTGCCGCTCGAGTCGCAAGGCTACGGGAGCCTCGGCAAGTACGTCTCGATGGTCTTCAAGAGCCCGCGCGCCGTCAAGATGCTCGCGCAGCGCCTCTACCAGATCGGCTCGCGCCCCGAAGTGGCGTGGCACACGCTGCGCGCGCTCAAGCTCGTCGCCTCGCGCTCGCGCAGGCACCGGCAGTTGTTCGGCATCTTCCAGTTCTGGCTCTTCGCCTGGACGAACGCGATGCTCAAGTACGAGAACCTCTCCGACGCCGACTTCGACGTGGAGTGCGTGCCCGAAGGCTTCGACCGCTCGCTCATCCTCCCCGAGCACTACACCGACTTCGCCGGCGAGGACATCCCGCAGTCCAAGGTCGCCGCGCAGCAGCGCGCCACGGTCGGCCAGCTCCGCCGCCTGACCGTGCTCCAGAAATAATTTGCCGTCCGTTTCCGCGGGCCGCAAGGGGCCGCCGACTGAAATGCTGCTCCACGCTTCGGCCCGGCCCACACACTTTCGGCTTCTCTGCCGGACGGCAGGCGCGGTTGGCATTTTCACGTGCGAAGTGTTAGGTTCTTGCTCTTCTTTCGCACCGGTTCCGGCGGCTGAAAAATTCCAGTCGAGACGCCGCAGCCGCCCCCTTAGTTCGAGCGAGCATGTATAAGAACAAACGCATCGCCGTGGTCGTCCCCGCCTACAACGAGACGCGGCACGTCGGCGAAGTGCTCCGCACGATGCCCGACTACGTCGATCACGTCGTCGCCGTGGATGATTGCAGCACTGACGACACGCTCGCGACCCTCAGAGCGTGCGCCGACCCGCGCGTCGTGGCGCTCCAGACCGAGGGCAATCAGGGTGTCGGCGGCGCGACGCTCGTCGGCTACGCGAAGGCGCTCGAACTGGGCGGCGACGTGCTGGTCAAGATGGACGGCGACGGGCAGATGTCGCCCGAGCACCTGCCCCTCCTGCTCGACGCCCTCATCGAGCAGGAGTACGACTACGCGAAGGGCAACCGCTTTCTGGCGGGCGAGTCGCTGTCGCTCATGCCGCGCCACCGCCTCTTCGGCAACGTCGTCCTGACCTTCGTCAACAAGCTCGCCTCCGGCTACTGGCACGTCTTCGACCCGCAGAACGGCTACACGGCGATTAGGGCCGAAGCGCTCCGCCGCCTCGACCTCGCGGGGATTCACCGCCGCTACTTCTTCGAGAACGACATGCTCATCGCGCTCAACTTCCACAACGCGCGCGTGCGCGACGTGGCGATCCCCGCGCGCTACGGCGACGAGCAGTCCGACCTCAATCCCTTCAAGGTGGGCGTCACCTTCCCGCTGCTCTTCGTCCCACGGCTCTGGCGGCGCATCTATCAGAAGTACGTGCTGCGCGACTTCTCGCCCATCGCGCTCTTCCTCTTCGCGGGGCTCCTGCTGTTTGCGTGGGGCCTCCTCTTCGGCGCGTACCACTGGGCGAAGAGCGTGCTCACGGGCCACGCGGCCCCGACCGGTACGATCATGCTCGCCGTGCTCCCGCTGGTGCTCGGCTTCCAGCTCATCCTCGAAGCCGTCGCGCTCGACATCCGGGAGACGCCGAAGTGAGTCAGCAGGCCCCGCCGCCGCGCCTCAGCCGCCCCGAGTTCGGCGACGCGCTTCTCTTCCTCTACATCGCCGTCTTTGCCCGGCAGTGCTTCTGGGCGGTCGAGCGGGACTGGACGGCGTGGGCGCTCACGCTCGCGGCCACGGGGCTCGTGTGGGGCGCGCACCTGCGTTGGAAGCCCGCGCCCGAGGGGCGGACGCCGCGCGTCTTCTGGGCCGTCGTCGCGCTGCCGCTGCTGCTGGTCTTCGCGCTGCGCGCCGCCTTCCCCGACCTCTCGTTCGACGTGCTCAATCACCGCCTCATACAGGGCGAGCGTGCGCTCAGCGGCGCGCAGCTCGCGCCGGGCGACTTCTTCCCGACCATCTTCCCTTTCAACCCAGCGCCGGACATGCTGACGGGGATCGTCCGCCACCTGCTCGGCTACCGGCTCGGCACCATCATCAACCTGCTCGCGCTCGTCTGGGCGGGGACAATTCTGGAAAAGATTCTGCGCCCCTTCGTCACGCGCGCGGGATGGAGGTGCGCGGGCGTGCTGCTCGCGCTCTGCACCGAGCACGTGCTGTTTCAGGTCAACAACTACATGGTTGACCTTCTGGCGCTCCCGCTCGTGCTCGAAGCGTTGCGCCTCGCGCTCTTCTACGACGAGACTGAGCACGAGGGGCGCGATCTCCTCTTCGCGGCGCTGCTGCTCGGCGCTTCGATGGGTCTCAAGCTGACGAACGCGGCGGTGGCCCTGCCCGTCCTCGCCGTCTTCGCTGTCCGCGTCCTCTCGCGGCGGCCCCGTGCGCGCACGACGGGGCTCGTCCTGCTCGCGGGCTTCCTCTTCCTCGTCCCGCTCCTGCCGCACGCGCTCTACATCTACGCCGAGACGGGGAGCCCGGTCTTCCCCCTCTACAACAATCTTATCCACTCGCCGCTGTGGCCTGCCATCACTCCTTACGACGGGCGCTGGGGGCCGCGCGACCTGACCGAGACGCTGCTGTGGCCGGTGATCGGCGCGTGGATGCCCGAGCGGCTCTCGGAGCTGGGCGTCTACTCCGGGCGGATCGCGCTCGCGGTTCTGGGCGCCGCGCTCTGCCTGTTGCTTCCGCGCGTCGAGGGGCGCGCGCGCCTCATCGCGCTGGCCGTGCTGCTCGGCTCTTTCTTGTGGACACTGACGAGCGGCTATGTCCGCTACGCGCTCTTCTGCGAAGTGCTGGGGGGCGTGCTCTTGGTTTACCTCTCGCGCTCCCTCTTCGAGCGCGGGGCGGGCTGGCCGCGCGCGCTCAAAGTAACGGCGTCGGCGCTGCCTTTGTGCCTGCTCTGCGTGCAGTGCGCGCTCGCCGCGCGCTACGTCTCGCAGACCGAATGGAGCAAGCGCCTGACCCTCTTCGACGACCCCGACGCCTACCGCAAAGAGCTGCGCTGGGCGTGGCGCGACCGAGACCTCATGAAATTTCAGACGGCGGAAGCGCGTGCGCTCTTCGGGCGCGTGGAGGCATGGGTCGTGAGCGATGTCAAGACGAACGGCGTCGAAGTCCTGCTCCGCCCCGGTGTCCCGATGCTCGCCGTCAACAACCTCGAATACTTCGACCGGCGGCAATCGCGCGCGCGCTTCGCGGGAACGCTCGAGCGTTTGCGCGGCAGGCGCGTCTACAGCTTGAGCCTGACGGAAGACCTCGACGCCTCGCTAGAGTTTCTCAAACGACGCAGGCTCATCATCGGCGAAGTGACCCCCGTTTTGGTATCTTTCTTTTCGGCGCGGACGCGGCTCCACATGTCCCTCATCGAAATCGGCGTGCCGGAGCAGCGCGAGACGCCGCGCCGGACGGCGGATGCGCCCGATGTGACCGAAGCCAAAGGCCCTCTGGACGACGACGCCTTCGACGCGCAACTGAGCGCGGCGGACGTACCGCCAAAGATGCGCGGCGGCGAAAAGGCGACGATTCGCGTGACGGTCAAAAACATCAGCCGGTACGTGTGGCCCGCGCGCGGGCAAAAAGACGGAAAGTATTTTATAAATGTCGCGGACAGCTGGCTCGACGGAGGAGAGACGCTGGTGGATAACATGGACGGCAGGGGCGCGCTGCCGCGCGACCTCTGGCCGGGCGAATCGGTCGAAGTCCCCCTCCAGATCAACGCGCCCGAAGGGCCGGGCGACTACCTCCTCGAAATAGACCTCGTGCAGGAGGGCGTGACGTTCTTCCAGACCAAGGGCTCGCAGTACCCCCGCTACAGGGTCAAGGTCGAATAGTAGAAACGCGCGGGAATTTTTCGTCGGACATTATCACTCAGCGGAAAGGATAGACAGATGAAAATCAAAATCTCAGCGGGCGCGCTGCTGCTCCTCTGCGCGCTCTCGGTCGCGGGGTGCCGCGGCACTTCGCCCGCCGCGAACAGCGCGGCCAGTGAGAGCCCGACCCCGACGCCGGGGCCGAAAGACGCCGCGGCCCTGCCCGACAACGGCTTCAGGGCGCAGCTCACGGTGGCCGACCCGCCCGCGCGCCTGCGTGCCGGGCAGAAGCAGACCGTGCAGGTCAAGGTCAGGAACGCGAGCGACGCGCAGTGGTACGCGCGCGGCGGCGAAATCAACACGCACCCGGACAACCGCTTCTACCTCGCCGTCGGAAACCGCTGGCTGAAGGCCGAAGGCGAGGAGATGGTCACCAACATGGACGGGCGCTACGGCCTGCCCAAAGACCTCGCGCCCGGCGAGGAGATCGAAGTGCCGCTCCAGATCACCGCGCCGAAGACGCCCGGCGACTATCTCCTCGAAGTTGACATCATTCAGGAGCAGGTCGGCTGGTTCCTCGACAAGGGCTCGCCGACGGCGAAGGTCAAGGTGACGGTGGTTCGTTAGCTGAAAGCTGTTAGCTTTCAGCTTTCAGCCAATCCTTCTTCCGGCAGTTGAGCGAACGGTCGAAGGTTGATTCCTACCGGCACGGAAAAAGCTGACAGCTAATAGCTGACAGCTAATAGCTTCTTTATGCGACTCGCCTACTTCAGCCCGCTGAACCCGCAACGCTCGGGGATTTCCGACTACAGCGAGGAATTGCTGCCGCACCTCGTGGCGGGCGGCGCGGAGATCACGCTCTTCGTCGAAGGCTTCCGGCCTTCGAGCGCGGGGCTGCTCGCGCGCTTCCCGTGGCTCGACTACCGGCGCGACGCTTCAGTGTTGCGGACGCTTGAAGCGTACGACGCGGTCGTCTATCACATGGGGAACGACCACCGCTATCACGCGGGCATCCTCGAAGCCTTCCGGGCGCACCCCGGCATCGTCGTCTTTCACGACTTCGCCTTGCAGGACTTCTTCCTCGGGCTCGCGCGCGCGCGCAATGATGCGCGCGTCTATGTCGAAGAGGTCGGGGCCTGCCACGGCGCGGCGGCGCGGCGCGAGGCGTCGGAGTCGCTCGCTCGCGGCGGCACGCCCTCGATGGTCGCGCGCCCGCTCGACTTCCCCGTCAACTGCCGCGTGGCCTCGGGGGCCGAAGGCATCGTCGTCCACTCCGAATGGGGCCGCGCGCGCTTCGCCGAGATCGCGCCCGGCGTCCCCGTCAGGCACATCAACATGCCCGTCGCGGCGGCGGCGGCTGCTTCCGAAGCGGGCGGGGGCGGGGGCGCGGAGCGGCCCGTGCGCGAAGGCGGCCCCGTGCGCATCGCCAACTTCGGACTCATCACGCCGGGCAAGGGCATCGAGCAGGCGCTCCGGGCGCTGGCCTCGCTCCGCGACACGCACGACTTCCGCTACGCGCTCGTCGGCGAGTCGAACTCCTTCTTCGACGTCCGCGCACTCGTCCGCCGGTACGGACTGGAAAACCGCGTCGAGGTGACGGGCCACGTGCCGCTGGCGGAGTTCGAGCGGCGCATCAGCGAGACCGACATCGCGCTCAACCTGCGAGAGCGCACCGTGGGCGAGACCAGCGCGAGCCTCTGCCGCATCATGGCGGCGGGGGTGGCGAGCGTCGTCTCGAACGTCGGATGGTACTCGGAGCTGCCCGGAGACTGCGTGGTCAAGGTGGATTGGGACGAGTGCGCCGACGCGCTCCTCTGTGAATACCTCAAGCGGCTCATTGAAGACGCGCCCTTGCGAGCCCGCATCGGCGAGAACGCGCGCCGCCACGCGCTGGCCGCGCACGCGGTCGAGCAGAGCGCCGCCGACTACCTCGACTTCATCAATGAGGTGGTCGCGCGGCGCACGCGCAGACGGCTCGTCGGCGGCGTCACGGCTGAACTGTCGCGGCTCGGCGTCGGCCCCGGCGACGAAGCGCTGATGCGCGGCGTGGCGTCGGAACTCGCCGCCCTCGCGCCCGCGAGCCTGTTTGAGAGCGCCGCTATCTCGCACCGCAACGGCCACGCTTCGCCCGCGTCACGCGCAGAAGAAGCGTCGAACGGCGGCGGCCCGGCGGCGCACATCGAGGCCGCCGCCTCGCCTCATTCGGATGCCGGAGCGGAAACAACGTCACCTTTATCAACTTCGACGGCGGGGCGGCTGCCCAAAATTGAGGGGGTGGATTACAAGCGCGCGGCAATCGAATACCTCGGGCTGCTCGGCGCAGAGCGGCGGCATCACCTCCGCACCAAGCCTTTCTACAACCTCGCGCACAAGCTCCCGAAGTACAAGGGCGAGGGGCTCGACGAAGACTCGCACCGGCACTTCTGCGACTTCGCCAACATGGCCCACGCGCTCGCGCTCGCGCCCGGCAGCCGCATCCTCGACGTGGGCTGCGGCTCGGGCTGGCTCTCGGAATACTTCGCCCGCCTCGGCTATGTCGTGAAGGGCATTGACATCAGCCCCTCGCTCGTCGAGATGTCGCGCGAGCGCGTCGCGCGCGTCCCCTACGGCGTGGATCACGAGACGCCGCTGCGCTGCACCTTCGAGGTACACGACATCGAGGGCGCGCCGCTTCAAG
Source organism: Acidobacteriota bacterium (assembly GCA_020199995.1). GTDB lineage: Bacteria > Acidobacteriota > Blastocatellia > Pyrinomonadales > Pyrinomonadaceae > JAIVJM01. The sequence continues at coordinate 51,081 of JAIVJM010000240.1, forward strand.
AGAAGTTCGACGCCCTTATCTGCTACGACTCGCTCCACCACTTCGAAGACGAGCGCGCCGTCGTGCAAAACCTCTCGGCGATGGTGGAACGGGGCGGACTGCTCTTCATCCTCGAAGGCGAGCGACCGCCCGCGGGCTCGGCGAGCGAAGAAGAGCTGCGCGGCGTGATGGTCGAGTACCGGACGCTCGAATCGCCCTTCAGCTACGAGTATCTGCGCGAGCTGCTTGAGGGACACGGCTTCGCCGTGGTCGGCGACTACGTCAGCGTCAACGGCCTCTTCGAGCGCGAGATGCTCGAGGGCGACCGGCTGCCGCTCGCGACTCTGGCGACCAACTATCACTACCTCACCTGCAAGAAAGTCGCCGAGGGCGCGCCCGCCAGTGGCGTGCCCGACAGCCGACGCCCCGGCCTCTTGCGCGCGCTCTTCTCCCTGCGCGAAAGCGCGCCCGAGCGGCTCGCGCCCGGCTCGACTTTCGCGCCGTCGGTCACCGTCGAAAACACCGGCGACACGCTCTGGCTCACGGGTCAGACCGTGCGCGCGGGCGTTGTCATGCCCGCCGTGCGCGTCTACGACGACGCCTCAGGCGACCTCGTCAGCGAGTTCCACGGCGAGCCGATGCTGGCGCGCGCCGTCGCGCCGGGCGAGACGATCAATTTCAAAATCGAATACCTCGTGCCGCGACACCCCGGCGCGTACACCATGAAGATAGACCTCGTCGATCAGCACGTCTGCTGGTTCGAGGAGCGCGGCAGCGCGCCGCTCGTGCTTCGCTTCGAGGTCGGTCAAGAAAATCTATGATGACGCGGGAAGAGATTCTGTCGGAGTTGGAGAGGCTCCAGCCGTGGTTCCATCGCATTGATCTGGGCGGCGGCATCTTCACCAAGACCGAGAGCGTGATGGGCGAGCCGGTGGATCACCCGGCGGGGCCGTGGGAAGTCATCGGCAAATGCATCCCCGCAGACCTCGCGGGCAAGTCCGTGCTCGACGTGGGCTGCAACGCCGGGTTCTACGCCATCGAGGCGAAGCGGCGCGGCGCGGCGCGCGTCCTCGGCGTGGACGGCCAGCGCCAGCACGTCCGGCAGGCCGTCTTCGTGCGCGGCGCGCTCGGGCTCGACATCGAGTACCGGCGCATGAACGTCTATGAGCTCAACCGGCGCACCGTCGGACAATTCGGCATCACGCTCGCGCTCGGCCTCGTCTATCACCTCAAGCATCTGGCAAGACGCGCGCGGGCCGTGCCGCCGCCCGCGGCGCGGACGTGCGCCATCACTTCGTGGCCTCGCTCGCGCTCGTCGAAGGCCCCGCGCGCTGCCGCGCTGCGGAAGAGCTGACGTTCCGCCTCCGCGCCGAGAACACCGGTCTCGCGCGCTGGCCCGCGCGCGGCGAGCCCGCTGCCGACGACAGGGGCGCGGTACACCTCGGCTCGCACCTTTTGCGCGATGACGAGGACGAGGTCGCGTGGGATTACGCGAGGGCGCGCCTGCCGCGCGACATCGAGCCGGGCGAGGCGGTCGAACTCGCGGTCATGGTGCGCGCGCCTGAAAGGCCGGGCCGCTATGTCGTCGAGTTCGACATGCTGGCCGAGCACGTCTCATGGTTCGAGGACTTCGGCTCGGGCACTTTGAGGCACGAAATCGTCGTCGAATAGTCGAAAAGTAAACTTTCCGCGCTCTTCCGGCGTCCAAAGATTTCGGGTCGGAACAACTCCCGCCGGGGGCTTCGGGCGCGGCCCGCAAAGTCCGCTCGGAGAGGCCGCGCGGCGGGCCAAAAGCTTGAGGCTCTTGAAGTTGACAAACCGCGGGCGCGCTGTCTAAACTGGCTCCGGTCGTGACGGGAGCAGCCCCGCTCCCGACGAGAGTTAACCACACCTTTCCGAAGGTTTAAGACGACACGGACTTTTCCTGCCTGAAAGAAATACGGGGAGCACTATCATGCGAAAGTTTATCGTTGCAGTTCTCGTGGTGGCCTTGACCGCCGCCGGCGCGTTGGGGCAGAGTCAGGGCGCGCCCACACTCCGCATCGTCTCGGAAGACGGCAACAACCTGCCGTCCGAGCTGATGTACGGCAACACGAAGGTCAAGCCGCTGCGCCTCCGGCCCGGCACCAACCAGCCGATCACGATTGACGACACCGACTTCTTCGTCCAGCAGCAGTACGTAGATTTCCTCTCGCGCTTCCCCGATCAGGGCGGCTTCGCCTTCTGGCAGAACGACATCAACGTCTGCGGCCCCAACCCCGCGTGCATCGACAACAAGCGCGTCAACGTCTCGGCGGCCTTCTTCCTCTCGATAGAGTTTCAGGAGACCGGCTTCCTCGTCTACCGCATGTACAAGGCCGCCTTCGGCGACGCGCAGGGGCAGGCCAGCGTGGGCGGCGTCCTGACGCCGATACAGGTGCCGGTCGTTAAGCGCGAGGAGTTCATGCCGGACACGCGCAGCATCGGTCAGGGAGTGATCGTCGGGACTCCGGGCTGGCCCGAGCGGCTCGAAGCCAACAAGGCGTCCTTCGCGCAGGAGTTCGTCTCCCGCTCGCGGTTCACTTCGGCCTTCGCCGCGCTGACGCCCACCGCCTTCGTGGATGCCTTGAACACGAACACGGGCGGCGCGCTCGACGCCGGCGAGCGGCAGACGCTGATCAACGAACTGACGGCGAACAACACCCCGTCGGGCCGCGCCAGTGTGCTCCGCAAAGTGGCCGAGGATTCGACGCTGGCGGCGGCTGAGACGAACAAGGCGTTTGTCCTCATGCAGTTCTTCGGCTACCTCAAGCGCAACCCGAACGACGCGCCGGACGCGAATCACAGCGGCTACAACTTCTGGCTCGGCAAGCTCAACGACAACAACGGCAACTTCGTGCAGGCCCAGATGGTCAAAGCCTTCATTGACTCCATCGAGTACCGCGCGCGGTTCTAAAAGACTGTCACGGTTCTAAACTGAAGAGGGCTTGCTCCCGTGGGAGCAAGCCCTCTTCGTTTTTGTCTGTCAGCTTTAAAGAGTCCGGCTCTTATCTTCATCCCTTCCGGGAATATAGTCCGGCAATGACGCGACGCGCTCTCTCTTCCGGCAGCATGCGGAGTCGCCAGAGCGCGAGCCCCGCCGCCGTCGCGAGCGAGATGAGCAGCCCGAGCAGAACTGACTTCGGGCGATAGGCGAAGCTCACTGCGTGCGCGCCGGGCGGGAGGGCGACGCCGCGCTGGTTGTAGTTGACGCGCAGGGTTTCAACGCCGCGCCCATCCACCTCGGCGCGCCAGCCGGGGTAGTGGTTCTCGCTCAGGACGAGAATCGAAGGCGCGTCCGAGACGGTCTTCAGCTCGATTCGATTCGGCTCGTATTTCGTCAACTCGACGCTTTTGTCCGTGCTCGCGCCCGAGAGATTGAAGTCCCCCAAAGGGGCTTCGACGAGCGCGGTGCGGCGAGGCTCCCACGCCGCACCGCCGGGCAGACGGCCCGTGCGGATCACTTCGAGCATCGCCTCCTCGCCGAGCACTTCCGCGCCCGACGCCAGCCACGCGCGCGGCAGCACGTGCGCGTTCTCGTAAATCAGGACGTTGCCCGCCTGCGCCACGCGCCGCCAGCGCCCCGAGTCCGGCCCCGAAGTCACCGGCGGCGTCGCAGTTGCCGAAGTCGAAGTCGGCGCGGCTGTCGTAGACGCCAGCGTCGCGTCTGCCGAAGTCGGCGGTGTTGCGGCGGCCTGTCCCGCGTGGAGTGGCGGGGCTTTCGTCATCCACTCCGAGCGGAGCGCGACGGCGTTCTGGCCCCCGCCCGCGTCCGAGAGAGTGGCGCGCACGACGTTGAGTCCAAGGTCGGGCGCGGCGGGGTACGCGGCGACCTCGATCTCGCCGCCCTCGACGACGGCCCTTTCGGGGAGCGCGAAAGACGCCACGTATGTGTGCCCCTCGTACGCCCCTTGCGCGTCCTCGACCGCGTAGCTCGTCGCCAAAGGCGCGCGCTGGTGCCGCACGGCGCGGCGGATGTCGGCGCGGTCGTAGGCCCACTCGGACGTGTGCTCTCCGGCGCGCAGCGTAAACTCGAAGGTGCGACCGCCCTCCGCGCGCAGGCGCACGCGACCGACCGCAGTGCCATCAGGCACCCCGACCGACCAGGAGAGATTCGTGAGCAGCGAGAAACGATCCGCCGCGACGCGCGGCACGTCGAAGGCGAGGCGCTCGCCCCCATCGAGCGGCGGCACGTTGAGGTTCTCCGGCGCGAACATCTGGCCGCCGTAATTCTCCGTCGCTGGTAAGGGCGGAAGGGCGGAAGGGGCGGCAGGTATTGACGACGCCTGCGCGACCGACGGGGATGATGACGACGCCTGCTGAGCGCCCGCCCCCTGTGTGACGCCCGGCGACGCGAGCGGCCTCGTCAGAAGGTATCGCACGTTGAGGAGGTCGAACTCGCGGCCCGCGCCGCGCAGGCTCCGCTCAGGGTCGGTCACGTCGCCCCAGACTTTCATGTCGTCGGCGAGGCGGCTGTAGCGCGCCAGCCCGAAGCCGTCGTAGCCGGCGGCGTTCTGGACGCCATGCATCATGTACGGGTCGGGTTGCAGCGCGTAGACGTTCGCCTCGGGAGTCGCCTTCTCATCGAAAGGAACCGAGGGGTCAAAGCTCTGCCACACCGTCAGGATGCGGAAGAGTCCTTCGCCCCGCGCCTTTTGTTCGCGCAGGAATTCGACGGGCGCGGGGCCGCTCCACAGCGCGCTGTCGGGTTTGGGACTTGAGGTGCGCCAACCGCTCGACTGCCCCCACAGGCACAGATCGAGCGCGAGAACGCCGAGCAGCGCGAGCGCCGGGCCCCGGCTCCTCCGGCGCGCGAACCTCCACAGAGCCCACGCGCTCAGCGCGGCGATGACGACGGGCAGGAAAAGCTCGGGCGCGCGCAGGAACGAGACGGGCGCGTCGCGGCCCAGACGGAACTCCGACGGTCGCCCCACCGTCACCACCAGACACGTCAGAAGAAAGACGCACGCGCCGGCGACGAGCGCCCAACGCTTCGCCCGCTCGCGATTCTCCGGCGACGCCAGCGCCGTGAGCCCCCGGCCCGCAAGCACGGCCAGCGCGAAGTCCACCTCCATCACGTGCCGCGCGGGAACGCGGAAGAGGTTCAGCACCGGCACGTAGTAAACGACGCCGTAGAGCTTGAAGGGCCAGTAGCGCCCGAAGGCGAGCGCGAGAGCGACGAGCCCAGCCGCCGCCCAGAACCTCGTCCGCGCGTCGCGCCTGCCCAGAGCCACGGCGAGCGCCGAGAGCATGAGCGTGAGGAGGCCGACGTAGGCGATGTACTCGCCGTAATATGGCGGCCCCGTGTAGGGCGCGCGGAAGAGTGGCCCGCCGTCGCCGCCGCCCACGATGTAAGGCGCGAAGAACGTCAACAGGAAGCGCGGCGGCAGCGAGAAGGAGCTGAAGAAATCATACGAGACGTTGGCGCGCACGCTGTTGCGCATCAACTCGTAGGTCGGTAAGATTTGCACCGCCGCGAGCAACATTCCTGCCGCCAGAAGCAACAGCGACCAGAGATACCACGTCCGCGCGGGGCGTAAGGCGCGGGCCAGCGCGATCGCGTAGGCGGCGGCGAGCATGAGCGAGAAGACGAGCGTCTGCTGGTGGCCCGCGAAGGCTTGCAGCGCCACGACCGAGGCGAGGAGCACCCCGCGACCCCGCGCGCCCGTCGCGCCGTAGCCGTCAACGGCCCACAAAAGCCACGGCAGCAGGCTCGCCACCTGCACGATGTTTGTGTGGCCGAGCTGCGCGACGAGAAAGCCGCTCCACTGAAAAGCGAGGCTCGTCGCGACGGCCCCCCAGATGTTCGACCCGCCGCGCCGCGCGTAGAGGTACGCGCCGAGCGCGGCGACGACGTAGGTCGAGAGCATCATCAGGTTGGTGGCGGCGGGCGGGTCGAAGACGAGGTAGAACCAGTTGAGCGGGAAGAGCAGCCCGGCCTGCGCCGCGCCGTGGAGCGGCATGCCGCTGAAGAGGCCGGGGTTCCAGAGCGGCAGATGCCCGTCGAGCGCGATTCGCGCCGCCGCGACGCGGAGCGGGACGTTGAAGATCACGCCGTCATCAGGCGACAGGAAGAGCCGGCCCGTGACCGCCGGGAGGAAATAGAGGAAGGGCGCGAGCGCGACGAGGAGCGCCGCCCACACGTCGCGATTTTTTTTCAGCTCAGGCCGAGATGGAAGAGTCATTGAAACAGGAAAGTGAGACGTCCGGCGCCGGTGCGTTCGTCGCCGCGCCGCGCCGCGCGCTGCTCGCGACCGCGAGGAGCGCCGCCCTCGCCCGCGGGGCCGAAGCATTGTGCGCGCTCCTGCTCTGCGTCATGTCCATCAATCTGCTCACGGTCGTCGCGCGCAAGAGCATCACCGTGGATGAAGTCGTGATGATTCCTTCGGCATACTACCATCTCGTCGCGGGCAACTTCCAACTCGTCCACGAGCACCCGCCGCTCTCGAAGATACTCGCCGCCGTGCCGCTGCTCTTCATCCAGCCGCGCGAACTCGATTCGCGCCGGACCGGCGCGCCGCCCGCGTCGCCCGCCGAGGAGTGGGCCTATCAGGAGCACTTCTGGCAGGACAACCGCGCCGCCTTCGAGACCATCTCGTTCTGGACGCGCGTCCCCATGATCGCGCTCGCCGTCGCGCTCGGCGTCCTCGTCTTCGCCTTCGCGCGCGAGCTGTTCGGCCCGCGCGCCGCCGTGCTGGCCGTCGCGCTCTACAGTTTCGAGCCGACCGTGCTCGCGCACGCGCGCGTCGTGCAGACCGACATCCCGGCGGCCTTCGGCTACCTCCTGCTCTTCTACGCGCTCCACCGTTACGTGCCCGCGCCTTCAATGAAGCGCGCGCGCGCGCTCGGACTCGCGGGCGGCGTGGCGGTGCTCGCCAAGTTCTCGATGCTGATTGCGGGGCCGGTGCTCGCGGCGACTTTCCTCTGGATGTTGTGGCGCGCGCCGCGACGCGGACAAAGCCGTGCGGCGTTGGCCGCGCACGCCTCGGTCGCCGCGCTCGCGCTCTTTCTCATCATCCACGCGACCTACTTCTTCCACAGCCGCGAGTTGCTCGACGTGGACGCGCGCTGGGTGGCCGACGCCTTCCGCGAAAACTCCGGCGCGGTGTGGGACGCGGTGCGCGCTCTTTCGTATATTTTCCCCACCGACTTCGTGCTCGGCGTCTTCTGGCAAATCTCGCACAACGGCGCCGGCCACCCCGCGTCGCTCCTCGGCATGCACAGCCATACGGGTTGGTGGTACTACTTCCCCGTCGCCTTCGCGCTCAAGACGACGCTCCCCTTCCTCCTCCTCTCGCTCGCCTCGCTCGCGTGGAGCGGCTACGAATTATTCGTCAGGCGCGACCGGCGGTTTATCGTCCTGCTCGCCCCCTTCGCGCTCTACACGGCATTCGTGCTGCTGAGCCGCATCGACATCGGAGTCCGCTATTATCTCCCGGCCTTCCCCTTCCTGTTCATTCTGGGCGGCGCGCTCCTCGACCGGCTGCTCAACTCAGGACGCGCGCGGCGCGGCGCATGGGCGGCGACGTTCGTGTTACTGGCGTGGGTCGGCGTCGAGGCGTTGCGCGCGTACCCGAACCAGATGTCATACATGAATCAGCTCGCGTGGAGTCACCCGCACTGGCACTATCTTTCGGACTCGAATGTCGAGTGGGGCGACGACGTGCGCGGGCTCGCCGAGTACCTCAAAGCGCGCGGCGAGACGCGCGTGCGCGCCGCCACGCTCGGCGGCTACGCCACGCTCCAATACTACGGCATCGAGAGCCTTGACTTGATCGCGCCGACCGACGTGCGACTGCCTGAGACGCGCTACGTCGCCATCGGGGCGAGTTTCCTCAACGGCTCGACCGTCCCCGCGCGCGAGCTTCGCGGACGCAAGCTCACCGAAGAGGAGCGCATCAACTTCTTCGACGAATACCGGCGGCGCACGCCCGAGGCCGTCATCGGCGGCTCGACCTACATCTTCCGCGAGCACGAGTGAAGACGGGCAACGGCCCCTTCTGACGGATGACGAATCTCAAAGACGAACACTCCCCCCAGAGGCGGCGCACCGCGGCGCTCGTCTTTCTGGCCGTCGTCGTGCTGGGCGTCGTGCTCTACACGGCGGACATGCCGGGCAACCCGCCCGGCTTCTACATTGACGAGTCGTCCATCGCCTACAACGCGCACCTCATCGCGACGACCGGAAGCGACGAGCACGGGACGAGCTGGCCGCTCTTCTTCCGCGCCTTCGGCGACTACAAGAATCCCGTCTACGTCTACCTGCTCGCGGCGCTTTTTCGACTGACGGGGCCGAGCATCGTCGCGGCCCGCCTCCTCAGTGTCGCGCTCGGACTGCTCGCGGCGCTCGCGCTCGGACTGCTCGCGGCGCGGCTCACGAAGCGGCGCGAGGCGGCTCCCCTCGTCGCGCTCTCGGCGCTTCTCACGCCGTGGCTCTTCGAGCTGAGCCGCGTCGTCATCGAGGTCGCGCTGTACCCTCTGGCGGTCGCGCTCTTTCTGCTCTGTGTGCACCGCGCGGCTTCGGCGGGGCGCTGGACGTGGGGCGACGCGGCGCGGCTCGCGGCGACGCTCGCGCTCCTGACCTACAGCTACTCAGTCGGGCGTCTGCTCGGGCCGCTGCTGGCGCTCGGCCTCGCCCTCTTCGCGACGCGCGCCAATCTGCTCCGAATCTTTCGCGTGTGGCTCGTCTACGCGCTGTCGCTCGTTCCGCTCTTCGTCTACGGATGGAGGCATCCCGGCGTGCTCACGGGCCGGTTTCAGGCCATCACTTACCTCTCGCCGCAGAGCACCTCCGCCGAGACCGCCCTTGAGTTCCTCAAGCACTACTCCGGCAACCTCGACGTGTGGCGGCTGCTCGTCACGGGCGACCCGAACGTGAATCAGATTGCGAGCATCCACGGCGTGACGCTCGTGCTGGCGGCGACGTTTGCGCTCTCGCTGGCGGGCGCGTGGCTCGCGTTGCGGCGCGGGACGCGCGACGCGGCGGGGCGGCGCTGGTGGCTCTTCGTTCTCTACGGCCTCGCCGCCTCAGTCGTGCCCGCCTCGCTCACCAACGAGTATTTCCACATGCTACGCCTCGCCGCGGTGCCCGTCTTCCTGCTCGTGCTGACCGCCCCGGCCTTCGCGTGGCTCCTCGAAGAGCGCGCGGCGCACAAGAGGGCGCGGCGCACGGCGCTCATCCTGCTGGTCTCTCTGACGCTCGCGCAGGGCGCGGTCTTCCAGTGGCAGTATCACGCGCACGCGCGCGCGCCGCGCCGCACGTACCTCTTCGACTCCGACTACGCGGAGAAGATTCTCGCGCCCACGCTCGACGCCCCGCAGAGGCCGATCTATCTGGCCGACGCGCTGGCGGTTCCCGGTTACATACACGCCTACTGGCACGCGACGCTGCGCGGCGCGGCGCGTGCGGAGTTCGTCCTCCTCGCGCCCGACGCTTCGCCGCCCGTCGGCGCGCTCGTCATCTCGACGGAGGAGAGCTGCCCGCGCTGCCGCATCATCGCGCGCCGCGACCCTTACACTCCGAGAGCGCGGGGATGCGGCTCGCGACGACGGGCGCGCCGCAATCCTCCGAGACCTCGGCCCCGGCGAAGAGACGGAACTCTCTCTCGTCGTTAACGCGCCCCGCCAACCGGGCGAGTACATTCTCGAACTCGACATGTTGCAGGAGGGGGTGAGCTGGTTCGGACTGAGAGGTTTGCAGACGTTGAAGCTGTCCATCAAAGTGGAGTGAAGAAGCGAGCGCCCCGGCGACGAAATCTCAACGCTTCTTCATAAACTTCCAGAGTCTCGCGCGCGGCGCGTTCCCACGAAAACTCGGAGGCGCGGCTGAGGCCCGCGGCGGAAAGCTCGCGGCGGGCCTGCTCGTCCGCGAGGAGTCCGGAGAGGCGGCGCGTGAGATCATCCGCATCCGCCGCGTCGAAGAGGAGCGCCGCGCCACGCGTTACTTCCGAGAGCGCGGGGATGCGGCTCGCGACGACGGGCGCGCCGCAGGCCATCGCTTCGAGCGGCGGGAGCCCGAAGCCCTCGTAGAGCGAAGGGTAGACGAAGGCGCGGCACGAAGCGTAGAGAGCGCGCAAGGTCTCGTCCGCGACGTAGCCCGTGAAGAGGATGCGGTCTTTGAAGGGCGAACTCTCCAGCCGCGCGAACACCGGCTCGCTCTTCCACCCGCGGCTCCCCACCAAGACGAGTTGGAGGGGGTCCGAGGGACGCAGCCGCGCTAACTCCTCGAACGCACGGATGAGCGCGGGCAAATTCTTGCGCGGCTCGACGGTGCCGACGGCGAGCAGGAAATCTTCCCCGACGCCGAGACTGCGGCGCTCGACTTCAGTCGCCTCGAACGCGAGCGGGCGGAAGACCGAGCGCGCGGCTTCAGGCACGACGAAGACTTTCTCACGCGCGAGGCCGAGGTGCTCGCAGACCTCGCGCCGCACGCTCTCGGTCGGCGTGATGCAGGCGTCGGCGGCGCGCGCCATCAGGGGCAGGCGGCGGCGCGCGCGGCGCACGCGGCCCCGCTCGTGCGTCTCGGGCCGCAGCAGCAGCGAGAGATCATGGACGGTGACGACCCTCGCGCAACGTCCCCACAGCGGCACTTCATAATTCGTCCCGTGGAAGAGTTGGAAGCCCCTCCGCGCGGCGTGGCGCGGGAGGCCCGCCGCCCACCAGCGCCGACCGAGCGGGCCGACCGGCACACGCGCGAATTGCAGGTTGTCGGGGAGTGCAGGCGTAGGCTCGGCGGAGGGC
>JAIVJM010000241.1 GCA_020199995.1 Acidobacteriota bacterium
CTGCCGCGGCGGCGCTGGAAGTGATCGAGCGTTCGAGGCCCGAAGTCCTCATCAGCGACATCGGCATGCCGGAGGAAGATGGCTACTCGCTGATCCGCAAAGTGCGCTCGGCGGAGAGCGGGCTCGGGGAAAGAATCCCGGCCATCGCCCTCACGGCATACGCCAGAGCGGAAGACGGCGTGCGCGCTCTCCACGCCGGCTTTCAGGTCCACGTGCCGAAGCCGGTCGAGCCGGTCGAGCTGATTGCGGTGGTCGCGCGTCTCGCGGGGCGGACGGGGACGGGTGCTGACTAGCTCAACGTGACTGATGTACAGATAAGGAGCCGCGATGAAAAACTCTCTGTCCTTCATTTTGAGCGTGCGGCTCATCAACCGCCCGGCGGAGTTTTCCCTCTCATGGCCCGCGCCCGGGCTCGATGTTAGAGCCAACCCGCACGTGCGCCCGGCGCATCCGAAACTCGCGTGAATCTCCCTGAAATGTTCGCCGCCGCTGTCCGGGCCTGAGGCTCAGACAGGCCGTTTATCTTTAGACCAAAGGCGCTGATTAAAAGATTATGAGGATTATTTACACGACGACTCTCGCACTTTGCGTCGCGCTCGTGGCGCTCGCAATCCCTTCTACTGCCGGCGCGCAGACCCGTCGGCGGGGCGGGGCGGCTAAACCCTCCACCAGACCGCAGGCCGCGTCCGCAGCGGCGCGACAGGCCGTGCCGCTGCCCGTTTCCGACGCGGTGCTCGCGGTTGACCTGCGCCGACTGCTGACCGAGGCCGTGCCGCGCGCTCTGGCCGCCGACCCGGCGCGCCTCTCAGCCGTCAACGCCGACATCGAGCTCTTCAAGGCGCGCACGGGGATTGACGCGCGCGCCTTCGACACGCTGACCGCGGGCGTGCGCCTGACGAACCCTTCGCCCGGCGTGACGAAGATTGACCACATGGTCGCCATCGCGCACGGGACGTTTAGGCCCGATGTGCTCGTCGCCGCCGCCCGGCTCGCCGCGCCGGACAAATTCAGGGAGGTGAAGCACGCGGGGAAATCGGTCTACGTCATCAGCCTCAACGACCAGTTGAAGCTCTTCGGTCTGCTCAAGCTGCGCGTCGGCGATCTGGCGCTCGCCGTGCTCGACACGAGCACGCTGGCCGTCGGCGAGCCGGAGGCGGTGCGCGCGACGATTGACGCGCAGGCCGGACGGGGCCGCGTTGACGCAGACCTCCTGAACTTCGCGCGGAGCCCGAACGACCTCATTCTCTTTGCGGGGAATGTGCCGCCGTCGCTGACCGCCGGCCTCGACCTCGGGACGGCGGAACTCAACACCGCCGTCGCCTCCGTCCGGCGACTCTCGGGGGCCATCGAGGTGACTCCCGCCGGCTACCAGATGCAGACGACCCTACGCACGCTGAACGCGACGGACGCGAAGAGCCTCGGCGAGACGCTGGAGGCGCTCAAGCAGGTGGCGCCGATGCTCATCTCGATGTCGGGCGAGCGCGGCAGGTTCGCGAAGAAAGCCGTCGAGAGCCTCAGGATCGCGACGCAGGGCAACGAAGTCCAACTCCGCCTCGAACTCGCGCAGGCCGACCTCGCGGCGCTGCTCCGCATGCTCTGAACAGCAGGCACAAGTTAAAAGGCACAAGTTAAAGAGCGAGCCTCACGGGTGAGGCTCGCTCTTTAACTTGTGCCTTCTGCCTTTATTAATTTCCCTGCTGTGGCGGGATTTGGATCGGCGCGCGGGGCATGCGGGGCAGCGCCGTCGGCGGCACTTCGGGTTCGTCCACGCGCGCGAGCACGTCCTTGTTGATCTTGATCTTGCCCGACTCTTCGAGACGGCGGCGGAGCGCCGCGATGTATTCGTCGAAGACTTCAGAGCGACGCTCACCGAGCGCCTTCTCCAGCAACTGCGCGCGCTGCTTGCCGAACTCGGCGAGGTCCGCATCCTTGCGGCTGGTCAGGCCGGCCACCACCCACGAGTCGCCGACCTTGAGCGGCGTCTTCGTGATTTCGCCAACTTTGAGCGCGTAGACCGCCTCGTCCACCGAAGCGCTGGCTCCCAGCTTGCCGAGCGGTCTGCCCAGATTGAAGGCTTCTTCGGTCTCGGCCTTGAGCCCGAGTTTTTCGGCGGCGGCCTTGAGCGTGTCGGGGCTCCCGGAGTTCGCCGCCAGCTCGCGCGCCGTCTGTTCGAGCTGCTGCCCGGCCCGCTCGTTGCGGAAGGAATCGAGGACGCGCTCGCGCACCTCATCGAAGTCGGGGATGCGCGGGTCGCGCCGCTCGACGAGCATGGGGACGGCGAAGCCGTTCTTGACGCCGACGCGCTCGCCGACCTGCCCCTGCTCTTCGAGCGGCTTGATGGCCTCCTCGAACTGCGGCGAGCTGCCGATCTCGGGCACGTCGTCGCCCGGCCTGACGAAGGGCGTCTCCTTCAACATCTCACCCGGCGTCATGTTGGCCTCCGGCGCGATCTCCTGCGCCACCTTCTGAAAGTCCTTCGTCTCCTTCAGACGTGCGCCGGCCTTCTGCGCCAACTGCTGCGCGACGGCGTAAGAGCGTCGGTTGCGGAGCGAGACGAGCGGCAAACTCCTCTTCGGTCGCCGACGTGTCGTCGCCGCGCACGCGCGCCACGAGTTGGGTCGCGCGGCTCAGCACCTCCTGGTCGAGCTCGGGCCGCGCGACCTTCAAAACGATCTGCTGGACGCGGACGCCCGCCTGCTTGGCCTCGGGCTTCAAGGAGTCGTACTCCTTGCGCAGCTCTTCTTCGGGGATGTCGAGCTTGGCGCCCGCCTTCTCCTGACTGACGAAGAGGTAGCGAATCTTCTTCTGCGGTTCGAGGAAGCGGTAGTCCGTTTTGTGCGCCTCGTAATACTGGCGCAGCTCCTCGTCCGAGGCGCTGACCTTCTTCGCCAGCTCGCTCGCCGTGACGGGCACGTAGACGATGCCGAACACCGTGCCCGAGCGCACGAACTCGTCCTGCACCTCCTGCTCGGAGACCTGCACGCCCGCCGTCACAAACGAGCGCAGCTTCTCCGCCGCGATCCCGTCGCGGATGCCGCTCTCGTAGAGCGCCACGCCGCCGAAGTTCTTGACGACGTAATCCTTATAGCGCTTGAAGTCGAAGGCGTTCGAGGCGTCGCTGAACTGCCGGCGGATGAGTTCGCGCACCTCCTCTTCGGAAGGCTCGAGGTCGAGGCGGGCCGCCTCCTGCCCGGTGATGCGGTCGTTGACGAGCGAGTCGAGGACGCGCTCGCCCGTCATGCCCAACTGCGCGAGGCTCAACTGCCCGCCCGTGCGCTGTTCGAAGACCTTCTTGCGCAGCGCGAAGTCGGCCACGGTGACGTCGTCGCCGTTGACGCTGGCGAGCACGTCGCGGCTCTTGAACGGGTTGGCGATGGCCGAGCCCGAACGGTTGTAGACGCCCGCGACAGCCATCCCGATGACCAACAGGGCGGCGAAGAAAATGATGATCCAATTCCGCGTCCGCTCAAGCCGGGTGAACAATTTCAGCATGCACGATAACCTTCCTTACGCTGGCTTTTTCCGAATCTTGAGACTGGCAATGTCCGGGGTCCCGGACGGCCTGCGGTTGATAGGCTCCGGGCCGAGCACACCCCGCAAAAGGCGAATTGTAGCGGACGACGCCGCGACGCCGCAACCGCCCGACAGTTTTCAGTTTTGAGTCTTCGGTTTTCAGCTTTCAGATAAGCGTTTTACCTCAACGCTGGAATACGAAGTCCGCGACCGATTTGTGACCTTTCAAGACTCAAAACTGAAGACTCAAAACTGAAAACTTTTTCCACCTGTGCTATATCTTTAGGCATGGACTATCCAATCTGGGCGTGGGCCGGTTTCGGTATCTTCATTCTCTTGATGCTGGCCCTTGACTTGGGCATTCTGAACCGGAAGGCGCACGCCATCACGTATAAGGAGGCGGCGACGTGGAGCGCCGTCTGGGTGACGCTCGCGCTGGTCTTCGCGGGCCTCGTCTTCTGGCAGAGGGGCTCTCTGACGGGCAAGGAATTCCTCGCCGGCTATCTCATCGAGCTCTCGCTCTCGGTGGACAACCTGTTCGTCTTCCTTTTGATCTTCTCGTATTTCAAAGTCCCCGCGAAGTACCAGCACCGCGTGCTCTTCTGGGGCGTGCTCGGCGCGCTCGTGATGCGCATCACGATGATCGCGCTCGGCGCGGCCCTCATCAACCGCTTTCACTGGATCATCTACATCTTCGGCGTCTTCCTCATCTATACGGGCATCAAGATGCTGCTGCAAAAGGAGACTGAAGTCCACCCGGAAGATAACCCCGTCGTCCGCTTCGTGACGCGCTTTATCCCGATCACGCGCCACTACGACGGCGACAAATTCTTCACCGTCGTGGACGGGAAGAAGACGGGGACGCTGATGCTGCTCGTGCTCGTCATCGTCGAGGTCACAGACCTCGTCTTCGCCGTGGACTCGATCCCGGCCATCTTCGGCATCACGACCAACACCTTCATCGTCTACACCTCGAACGTCTTCGCCATCCTCGGCCTGCGCTCGCTCTACTTCCTGCTCGCCGGGGTCGTCGAGAAGTTCCATTACCTCAAGGTCGGCCTCTCCATCGTGCTCGCCTTCGTCGGCGTCAAGATGCTCACCGAGGGCTTCATCATCCACAACTTCGATGTGAGCAAAGAGACCGTCATCACCGGCTCGCTCGTCATTGTCGCGCTGGTGCTGCTCAGCTCGGTAGTCGCCTCGTACATCTGGCCGCTGAGGGCCGAGACCAACGTCGAGGTCGAGCTGCCCGAGGGCTTCAACTCGCCCTTCGACGACGACGAGGGCCGCCTCGGCGGCGACGAGCGCGGGCTGCCGGAAAAGCGGTAAGCACGAATTGAGCGCCTCGTCTAAAATCTTCCGCGCCTGACGGCGCTCATTTCTACCCGTTGCCCGTTGCGCTTCATGACCCTCGGAAAAGGATTCTTGAACCAGCCGTTCGCACTGTGTTAACTTGTTTGTGGCGGCCATGTCCTCAAAAGCGGGCGTGGCCGCGGGCCGGACTTTTAAGCGAACATTCCTGCCGACCGCCAGATTTTCCGCCCTGCGATGTCCCCGGACTACTCAAGAAAGCTCGTCATGAACACCAAAGTCAGTCGCTTCAAAGACCTCGATTGGTGGACCGTTCCGAAGCGGCTCATCTACATCGTCGTCGCGATCATCGCGCTCTCGCTCGTGGCGGGGGGCGCGGGCGTCTACCTCTGGATTCACGGCAACCCTTTCAAGGGCGACGCGGCTGAGGCGGGCGCGCCGACGGGCGCGCGCTTCATCACGTTCGAGGGCGGCGTGCGCGTCGTGCGCGCCAACACGCGCGCGGTCACGCTGGCGCGCTCCGACACGCGGCTCTTCCCCGGCGACATCGTCCAGACGCAGGAGGACGGGCGCGCGCGCATCTCGCTCGCCGACGGCTCGACTTTGTTCGTCAAGCCGAACAGCGTCATCACCATCGCCGAGAACACCGGAACCGAGAACGGCAAGAGCTCGAAGGTGCGGGTCGCCGTCGAGAGCGGGCAGATCAACCTCCACACCGAGCAGCAGGCCGAGGCCGCCAGCAACATCGTCGCCACGCAACTGACCGAGAGCCGTCTCAACTCCGAGACCGACGCCAGCTTCGACGTGCGCGGCGACAAGTCCGAGGCCATCCGCGTCTCGACCGGCAAGCTCGAAACCAGTACGCGCAACGGCGACGTGACGACGCTTCAGGGCGGCGAGTACGTGGCCGTCAATCCGCTGGGGAGCATCGCGCAGAAAGAGCGCCTGCTCGCCGCGCCCGCGCCCCTCACGCCGCGCAACCTCGAACGCGTCCCCACGCGCAAGGGCGACGCGACGAGCGTCCCCTTACGCTGGCAGAGCCCCGTGGTGGGAGCGCCCGCGCACTACCGCGTCGAAGTCGCCACCTCGCCCTTCTTCGTCCCCTCGGGCAAGCTCGTCGAGCGCGACCAGTTGCAGGCCACCGAGTTCACCGTGGACTCGCTGCGGCAGGGCAATTACTTCTGGCGCGTGCTCGCCGTCGCCCCCTCGGGGCAGACGAGCGACTGGAGCGAGCCGCAGAAGTTCGTCATCGTCACCGAGGGCGGCACGGGCGAGAGCGTCGCCCTCTCGAGCGTTACGGTTGATTACGTGGCGGGCAGCATCTACGTCATCCGCGGGCGGACGGAGGCGGGCAACACCGTCCGCGGGGCCGGTCGCGAAACGCTCGCCGCCCGCGATGGCTCGTTCCAGCTCCAGGTCAACGCCCAGAAGGGGGCGCGCGACATCGCCATCGAGGTCGCCGACACGCAGGGCAACCGCAGCACGGCCCGCGTCCCGCTCACCCCCGGAGCGTGGCAGCCGTGAGATAGCCATTAGTTATGAGCTGTTGGCTGTCAGCTTTCAGCCAGAAACAAAACAGCTCACAGCTCATAGCTAACAGCTTTGATTATGAGGCATGTCATTCTTTTCAGCGACGAGAATGTGCCGGCGCGCGGCGTGGTCGAGGCGTTGCGCGGCGAGGGGATTCCGTCCGCCACGATCAACGTCTCGAACGGGACGATGGGGGAACACTCTTTTCCGGCGACGGGGCCGCAGGGTGACGGAGCCCAAGCCCCGCTCGCCGTCGTCTTCGACCTCGCCACCGGGGCCGAGATGGCGTCGCTGCACGCGCTCGCCCTGCGCGCCGCCGCCGCCTGGCCCGAGGCTCCGCTGGTGGCTTGCCGGCGAGAGGCTTCGAGCGAAGAGAACGGCGACGCATCGGCGCGCCTCGATGCGCCGACGCTCAGGCGGATGGGCTTTCATGCCGTCGCCAACGAGCCGTCGCAGCTCCCCGCGGTGCTGCGCGAGGTGGAGGCGTTGGGCTCGAACGCGTCCCGCACATCCGTTGAGACGCCCGAAGCCGCGCCCGCCAGCCTGCTCCTCCCCGAACGGCTCGGCATCGAGCGTCTGCGCGCGGCCTTCGAGATGGTCGCCTCGCTCCACTTCGTCGCCGACCGGAAAGGCGCGGCGGCGACGGCGCTGGCGGGCCTCGCCGCGCTCGTCTGCGCCGACCGCTGGACGATCTACCTTGTGAACGAGGCCGGGAAGGCCGCCGAGGCTCTCTTCGAGCCGCTGGCCGTGCGCGGCCTTACGGCGAGCGAACGCGCGCTTCCAGAAGGCGACTGGCGCAAGGCCCTGATGGGCGACGCGCTGGCGCTGGCGGGCGCGCAGTCGGGCGCGGCGCGCGTCGCCGCGAGGCACGCCGAGACCATCAGGAAGAAGGAGGGCGAGCGCCGCGTCGTCGCCGTCCCGCTCGTCTCGGGCGAGCGCGTCGTGGGCGTGCTCGAAGCCGTGCGCGAGGGCTCTCAGGCGCGACAGTTTTCGATTGGCGACGCCTCGCTGCTCTCGGCGCTCGCGCTGCCGCTCGCGGCGGCGCTCGCCAACTCGGTGCGCGTCGCCGAGGCCGAACGCCTCTCGCAGACCGACGATCTCACCAAGCTCCACAACGCGCGCCACCTGCGCCAGTTCCTGACGAGCGAACTCAAGCGCGCGCGCCGCTACGGCTCGACCGTGACGGCGATGTTCCTCGACCTCGACGACTTCAAGCAGGTCAACGACCTGCACGGGCACCTTGTCGGCTCGCATGTCCTGATGGAGATGGCCGGGGTCATCCTCGGGTCGGTGCGCGACACTGACGTGGTGGCGCGCTACGGCGGCGACGAGTTCGTCGTCATCCTCCCCGAAACTCCATTAGAGCAGAGCCTCTACGTCGCCGAGCGCGTCCGCGAGCACATCTCCCGGCACATCTTCACGGGCGGGCGATCTTTGCGCCTGTGCCTCACGGCCTCGTTCGGCGTCGCCTCTTTCCCGCAACACGCGCAGTCGCCGCAGCAGCTCATCGCCAGCGCCGACGCCGCGATGTACGAGGCCAAGGCCGCGCGCAAAAACTGCGTCCGCTTCGCCGCCGAGACCAGCCGCGACTTTTAAACCGAAAGCCCTCGCGGGCCTCATCAAATCATTCGCGTTCGATGTCTCGCGGGTCTCAAGGTATTGACCCGCGAGCCCCCTTTTGCTTTCCGGCTCGCACATCAGGCACACTGGGGTTTCGTCGCCCCATGGCGGTTGATCTCGCTCGAACGGTAGCCGAGGGCGCGCGGAGATTCACCTTCGGCTTCGGCAAGAAGACGCTTGACCGCCGGGTTGAAAAAAAAGTTGTAGACATTTTCCCCCGCATGCGGTAAAGCATTATTTTGTAGTTTCCGGAAAACAACCCCCCTTGCCCGGAGAGTTTCAAGCACATCAATTCCGGGCCTTTGCTTTTCCCAGACTCATCATCCGCGGTTTTCGCGGTTAGCAAATCTGACCCTTTTCTTGTATCTTTGCGAGTTCGTCCCATCCGTGTGGGCGGACGCCGGAGGGTCAGGACGCCCGGAGTGTTCGCAGTTCAATGGCCCTTGCCCGGCCTCAAGGCTGCTTCCGGGTGTGCGCTCTTTATCAAGGTCATGCCCATC
Source organism: Acidobacteriota bacterium (assembly GCA_020199995.1). Taxonomy (GTDB): domain Bacteria; phylum Acidobacteriota; class Blastocatellia; order Pyrinomonadales; family Pyrinomonadaceae; genus JAIVJM01. Next base: position 8,475 of record JAIVJM010000241.1, read on the forward strand.
CACAGAATCAGAGGTATAGACAGAAACTCGAATGGCATTTAAATCCCTTTTCAGCCTTTTCTCCAGCGATCTGGCAATTGATCTCGGCACGGCCAACACCCTCGTTTACGCTAAGGGGCGCGGCATCGTCGTTTCCGAGCCGTCCATCGTCGCTATCAACAAAGTCACCAACGCCGTCGAGGCCGTCGGCACAGAGGCCAAAGAGATGCTGGGCCGCACGCCCGGCAATATCGTCGCCATCCGCCCGATGAAGGACGGCGTGATCGCCAACTTCGAGGTCACGGAGAAGATGCTCCAGCACTTCATCCGCAAGGCACACAACGGCAAGACGTGGGTCAGCCCGCGCGTCGTCATCGGGATCCCGAGCGAGATCACGCAGGTCGAGCGCCGCGCGGTCGAAGACTCGGCCTACCGCGCCAAGGCCAGCGAAGTCTACCTCGTCGAGGAGGCGATGTGCGCGGCCATCGGCGCGGGGCTCCCGATCACCGAGCCGCACGGCAACATGATCGTGGACATCGGCGGCGGCACGACCGACATCGCCGTCATCTCGCTCTCCGGGATAGTCTACTCGCGCGCCGTGCGCGTCGCCGGCAACGAGATGGACGAATCAATCACGCAGTACATCAAGCGCAAGTACAACCTCCTCATCGGCGAGCGCACCGCCGAGGCCATCAAGATCGAGCTCGGCTCGGGCTTCCCCTTGGACGAGCCGCTCTCGATGGATGTTCGGGGCCGCAATCTCATCGAGGGCATCCCCAAGACCATCACCATCTCGGACGAGGAAGTGCGCGAGGCTCTGGCCGACTCGGTGGCGACCATCGTCAACGCCGTGCGCGTGGCGCTCGAAAGAACGCCGCCCGAACTTTCCGCCGACATCGTCGAGCGCGGCATCGTCCTGACGGGCGGCGGCGCGCTCTTGAAGAACCTCGACAAACGGCTCTCGATAGAGACGGGGCTGCCCGTCTCCATCGCCGACGACCCGCTCTCTTCGGTCGTGCTCGGCGCGGGCAAGATGCTCTCCGACTTCGACCTCCTGAAGCGCGTCAAGTGGGACGGCACTCTCACCAGCGGGATGTGAGAAAAGCCGTGACGGGTCAACCGTGACAGGTGACAGGAGAAAACCGTGATGGGTGAAGCGTAAACAGTGCCGGGAAGAAATCTTCTTTCCCGTCACCTGTCACCCGTCGCGGTTTACGGCCTTTTATGGTTCGGAGCACGCAGAAAGAGATCAGGCAGCGCGCGCCCCTGTGGCTGCTCGCCCTGCTTGCGCTCAACTTCGGCCTCATGTCCTGGCACGCCCGAGACCCGGCGACCAGACAGAGCGTCGTTCGCGTCTGGGCGCAGGCCGCGCTCTCGCCCTTCCAGCGCGCGACGACGGGCGTCGGCGGGGCGGGCGTCAATCTCTTCCAGCGGTTCGCCAACCTGCGCGCCGCCGAGGCCGAGAACGAGGGACTCCGGCGGCGTCTCTCCGAGGCCGAGAACGAGTTGCGAGACGCCCGTCAGGCGCGCGACGAGAACGAGCGGCTCAAGCGCCTGCTCGACTTCGACAAGGACGCGGTCTACGGCAGAGTCGCGGCCCGCGTCATTGCGCGCGACCCTTCGGTCTGGTTCAATTCCCTCATCATCAACCGCGGGACGACGAGCGGCGTTGATCTCGACATGCCGGTCGTGACGCCCGAGGGCGTGGTGGGCCGCGTCGTCGCGGTCGGCCCCGTGACGGCGCAGGTCATGCTCGTGACGGACGAGCGCGCGGCGGCGGGCGCGGTCGTCGGGCAACTCGGCGCGTCGAACGCCATCGGCTCGGTGCGCGGCTACGGCAAGAACGGCCTGCTGGAGATGCGCTATGTGTCGGGGCTCGAAACAGTCAACGTCGGCGACTATGTGGTTACCACCGGGCAGGACCGTATCTACCCACCGGGCCTGAGCGTCGGCGCCGTGGTAGAAGTCGTGCCGGGCTCGGCGACGACCCCGCACACGATCCGCGTCAAGCCGGGCGCGCGCCTCAACTCTTTGCAGGAGGTGGCGGTCTTGCAGTATAAGCCGCCGCCCCGCGATGTGCCGCAGAAGGCGCTCCCGAACATGGACAAGGGGAAAAAGCCGTAAATCGTCAATCGTCAATCGTGAAGAGATAAAGCCAGTTCTTTCTTCATCACGATTGACGATTGACGATTGACGATTCACGGTCTTTATGAAATTAAAGCTTGCGGTCTGCGTGGCGCTGGCCGTCGTTCTGCAATCTACCTTACGCGCGTTGTGGCCTCCTCTGGCCTACGCCGACCTGCCGCTCATCGTGGTGACTTACTTCGCGCTCCAGCGCGACGCCGTGCTGGCGGTGATGATCGGCACGGTGGCGGGGCTCTCGACTGATGTGCTCTCCTCGGGGCTGCTCGGCGCGGGCGGGTTCTCAAAGACCTTGACGGCCTACCTGCTCGCGGCGCTCGTGACGCGCGTGATGCTCGACAACGCCTTGCTGCGTATTCCAGTGATGGCCGGGGCGGCGGCCTTCGACGTGCTGATCTACGTCGTGCTCCACCGCCTGCTCGGTCAGGACATGACGCCGATGGGCGGCTCTCTGGCCGAGACGGCGGCCTATAAGATCATCTGGACGACCGTCGTGAACCTCTAACATTATGAAATTCGAAGACGGCCCACAAAACCTGCGGATGCGCATGAGCGTCATCAACTTCCTGGCGCTGGTCATTCTGGTGGTGCTGGGCGTGCGCCTCTACTACCTCCAAGTCGTCAACGGCGACTACTACGCCGAGCGCGCCGAGAACCAGCGCATCCGGCTGCTCCGGATACCCGCGCCGCGCGGCGCGATCTTCGACCGCAACGGCAAGCTCCTCGTTGACTCGCGCTCGACCTACAACATCATCCTCTCGCGCGAGGACATGAAGGGCAAAGACTACAACACGCTGGTCGAGCCGCTCTCCGAAGGGCTCGGGCTCGACCCCGAAATCCTGCGCGAGCGCTTCGACGAGATGCGCCGCCAGCCGGCCTTCGAGGAGATCGCGCTCATGGAGGGCGCGACGAGCGCGGACATCGCGTGGGTCGAGGCGCGGACGCTGGAGCTGCCCATGCTCATCGTGCGCGAACAGCCGCAGCGCCGCTACCCCGACAATGGCACGCTCGCGCACGTCCTCGGCTACGTCGGCGAGATTAGCCCCGAGCAGCTCAAGCAGCCGAAGTTCAAGGACTACACGCAGAACCCCTACCATCCCGGCGACGTCATCGGGCAGGAGGGACTGGAATCAAGTTACGACCGCTATCTCCGGGGCCGGGACGGCTATCGCAAAGTCGAGGTGGACAGCCGCGGGCGCATCCAGCGTGAGCTGGAGACCGTGACGCCCCAACCGGGGCAGGACATCGTCACGACGATTGACCTCGAAATGCAGTTGGCCGCCGAGGAACAGTTGCGCAACTCGCCCTCGAAACGCGGCGTGGTCGTCGCCATGAACCCGAACAACGGCGAGATCATGGCGATGGCCTCGTACCCGACTTACGACCCGAACATCTTCGCGCAGCGCATCGGAACCAAAGAGGGGCGCGCCGAAATCTCGAAGCTGCTGCGCGACCCGAAGTCGCCTTTGACGAACCGCGCCATCCGCGGGCGCTACCCGCCCGGCTCGACGTGGAAGATACCGATGGCGATGGCGGGGCTCGAAGCGGGCGCGATCACCATCAAGCGCTCGAACATGACGTGCGGCGGCGGCATCACCATCGGCAACAAATTCACGCGCTGCATGGGGAGCCACGGCGCGCCGCCTCTGCGCTACGCCATTCAGGTCTCGTGCGACGGCTACTTCTACCGCCTCGGCCTCAAGATGGGGCTCGAAGGTATCCAGAAGATGGTTGACGACTACGACCTCAACAAGCGGACGGGCATTGACCTGCCGCGCGAGCTGGTGAGCTGGACGCCCTCGCGCGAGTTCAAGCGCCGCTTCAACCCGCGCGACCCAGAGTGGCGCGACATCGACACGGTCTACGCCTCGTTCGGACAGGTGCACGAGTTCGTCACGCCGCTGGCGATGCTCCGCACGGTCGCGGGGATAGGCGTGGCCGGCAAGTTCTACATCCCGCACCTTTTGAAGGAGGCGAAGGCGGTGAGCGCCGCCGGCCCCTTCCCGGCCCGCCCTTCGGTCGGCTTTGAGCGGCCCGAGCCGAAGGTCGTGCCCCTTTCGGCTGAGAACCACCACCTCGTCATGGAGGGCATGTTCGACGTGGTCAACAACGGCGGCACGGGGGGCCGAATCAAGCTCGAAGGCTTCGACATCGCGGGCAAGACCGGCACGGCGCAGGTCGTCTCCTTAGGCAAAGACACGGGCGAGAACAAAGACCACGCGTGGTTCGTCTCGTTCGCCCCGGCCTACAAGCCCGAGATCGCGGCCATCGCTTTAATCGAGAACGTCGGCTTCGGCGGAACCTACGCCGCCCCGGCTGTCCGCGCCGTCTACGATATCTACGTCGGCAAAGAACACCCCGGTCTCGGGCCGAAGCCCACGCCCGAGCAGGTAGCTCAAAACCCGTAAACCGTGAATCGTAAATCGAAGCTGGTTCCCCCGGCCTGAGCGACGACAGCTCAAGCTCACGACCTCCTGATCACGATTTACGATTCACGATTTACGGCTGACGGCTTTTATGACCGCACTTCTGGAACATCGCAAGCTCCGCGATTTCGACTGGCTGCTGACGCTGCTGGCGGTGGCGATTGCCGTCTTCGGGACGTGGCAGATTTACAACGCGCAGCCGACCATGGGGTACTGGAAGAAGCAGTTGCTGGGGCTCGGCGTCTCGCTTGTCGTGATGCTCACGGTGGCGTTCACGGACTACCGCAAACTCGTCCACATCGCGCCCGCCTTCTACCTCTTCGGCCTCGCCCTGCTGGTCATCGTGCTCGTGCCCGGCATCGGCCTCAAGATCAACGGCCAGCGCGCTTGGATCGGCGTCCCCGGCCTCGGCCAGTTCCAGCCCTCGGAGTTCATGAAAATCCCGACGGTGCTGATGCTCGCGCGCTACTTCGGCAGGCCGCGACATTCGACACTCACGCTCAAAGAGACGTTGATGGGCGGAGGCATCCTCGCGCTCCCCGTGGGGCTCATCCTTCTAGAGCCCGACGCCGGTCAGGCCATCACCTACTTCCCTCTGCTTGCCGTCGTCCTCTTCCTCTCGGCGGTGCGGATGTGGGTCGTCATCGCGGCGCTTCTGCTGGCGACGGTGGCCGTGCCCGCGGCCTACTACGTCGGCGTCGAGACGGGCGCCATCAAGAGCTATCAGCAGGAGCGCATCAACGTCATCCTCGACCCTGAGAATGCCGACCGGCGCGGCTACGGCTATCACACGTGGCAATCAATCGTGACGGTCGGCAAGGGTGGCTTGACGGGCTCGGACACGGCGGGCGACGCCTCGCAGAGCCGGCTCAAATTTTTGCCCGAGCCGCACACCGACTTCATCTTCGCCGTCGCCGCCGAGAACACCGGCTTCATCGGCTGCGTGCTGCTGCTGCTCGCCTACGCCGTGCTTTTGACGAAGCTCATTCACGGCGCGCGGCGCGCGCCCGACCGCACGGGGATGCTCGTCATCATGGCGATTGTCGGCGGGCTCGCCTTCCAGATTCTCATCAACGTCGGGATGGCCCTCGGGATGCTCCCCGTCATCGGCGTGCCCTTGCCGCTGATGAGCGCCGGGCTCTCGGCCATCCTCGCCACCTCAGTCGCCATCGGCTTCGCCATCAGCATCCGCCTCCGCCGCTTCGTCAACTGAAGGCCTGTCACAGGCGGCCCCCCCCTCGCCCCCTCAATTCGCCCCGCGCGTTCGGCGTCGCATCTTTCACACTCGCCTTTTGGCTCCGCACTCGTCTATACTCGGCACGCCTGTCCTTTTGCCTGAACATGGCTTTCCGGCACGGCGCGCGTCTGGCGACCGAGAGTCGAAGCAGTTTTCGCGCGTCCTCAAAAAAAAGACGGGAACGGATTTTGAAAAGGCATCGGTCGGCGTGTGCTCTCTTCGAGCGGCGCTGGTAGGATGCCGGCTCAATTTTGAAACGTTTTTCTTCAGGCCGTCGGGCGGCCAGAGACGCCGGGGCGCACTTCAGTGGCGCGCCTCTCGGCGGCGATTCCGCCCACAGGCTGCGAAGGCCGCAGTGAGATCGTCGAAAGCGACTGTCCGCGGCACGACCGACGCTTTCCAAGCGTTCGGTCGTGTTCCGGCTCCGACGCCGGAGGACGAGCACCACCGCAGGCCCGACGCGCCGGGCGGCCCGTGGACGGAGATTCCGGGTGATTCGTTTTCAACGCTTCCGCGAGGAGGGGTTCTACCTTCTTCCGGTCGGGCGGCAGGTGGAGTGGCGCGGGCACAACGTCCCGCACTGCGACACACGCGTCGGCTCAGACCGGCTCAAGTCCCTCCGGCGAAGTGACGCCTCTCGAAACATCAGCACACAAAATTCCGTCCCACATGAAGCGCCAGCCGGAGCGGCTGCGCTCTCACGCAAGCACCGACAGCACGCACGCACCGCCAGCCAGCCCGGCCAATTTGCGCCGAGCTGCCGGCCATGCCTGAGGCGTGCCGCGTCGAGTGCCGGGCTTTCCAATCGCGCGGTCAGCTAAAAGCCTCGCCGCCGGTCTGCGCAGCACGCAGGCCGAACCGGGCGCGCACCGCCAATCATCAGGAGACAGTTTTACCAACATGCCGAAAGAGTTAATCGTGAGCGTCAACGGACGCGAAAAGAAGATCGCCATCGTCGAGAACGGTCGCGTCACGGAGTTTTACATCGAGCGCGGCGAGTCCGAACAGGGCATCGTCGGCAACATCTACAAGGGGCGCGTGATGCGCGTCCTGCCCGGCATGCAGTCGGCCTTCGTGGACATCGGGCTCGAGCGCGACGCCTTCCTCTACGTCTCTGACTTCTTCGACGAGGAAGAGGAGTTCGAGCGCATCGTCGTGGACAAGAAGAAGACCGAGGGCGCGGATGACGAGACGGCCACGCGCGCCGCCGCCGACCGCGTGGAGCGCGCGCGCATCGAGCGCGAGCGCCAGATGGAGACGGCGCAGGAACAGGCCGAGCCCGGAGTCGAAGGCGCGGACGAAGAAGAAGACGAGATAGCGGAAGTCGCCGACGACGGCCCGACCCGGCCCGCAACGGCCCTGATCGCATCGCGCGTCGAGGAGACAGCGGAAGTCGCAGCCGCGTCCGAAGAGGAAGACGCGAGCGGGCGCAGGCGCGACCGCGGGCGCGGGCGCGGGCGCGGGAAAGAGAGAGGCGAGACCGGCGCGGGGGCGGCGCGCGGCTCTGCGCGCGAAGGCGCCTACCGAAC
>JAIVJM010000242.1 GCA_020199995.1 Acidobacteriota bacterium
ATCTCGGAGGCGGCCTCGCCGTGCGCGATCACGTCCTCGATGTCGAGCCCGGCGAACTCCGCTCCCGCGGCCACCTTCGGCAGCTCGCGCGCCGCCGAGTTCTCCAGCCGCTCGCCGACGTCAGCGAGCGGGAGAGCCTCCGCGACCGGCGCCCAGCCGACCGCCGGGACGACCGGCTCGACGACGTGCAGACAGACGACGCGCGCTCCAAACAGGCGCGCGAGCTGGGCCGCGGCGGGCACGGCGTGACGCGCGCACTCGCTGAAGTCGGTCGGCACCAGAATGGAGCGAATGTTCATAAGAAAACGATGAATAAATTCAGCGGCGGCGGTGACGGTCGGGATGAGTGCGGTTTTCTCTTTCATTTATCAGTCCGCATTCCGTATTCATCATTTCGCCGCCGTATTCTACACGCAGAAGGTGTGGTTTGACAGCCCCCCGACCCTTTGTTACCATCACGCCGTTTTCCGCCCGACCCCGTAAACCGTTCAATTGCTTCACCCGAAAGGCTTTCCAGATGAGCTCTCAGGCATCCAGCAACCAGCACTACATCGGCGTCGATCTTTCCGCCGCGTCGGTGCGTGCCGCGCTCGTCTCAGCCGATGGTCAGACTGCGGCGCGGCGCGAGGCCGCGCTCGACCCGGAAGGCTTGACGGCGCAGGTCGCGCGCCTCGTCACGGAGCTGCGCGACGAGGCCGCGGGCGTCGAAGTGGCCGCGCTCGGCGTGGGCGTGCCCGGCCTTGTCAACCCGCAGACGGGCCGCGTCGTCATCTCCAGCGACCTCCCGACGGTCGTGCGCGGCGATTTGCAGGCGGAGCTGAAGGGCTCGACGGGGCTCCCCGTGCTGGTCGAGAACGACGCCAACGCCGGGGCCTTCGGCGAGTACACGGTGGGCGCGGGGCGCGGCAGCCGCAACACGCGCGCACGAGCGCCTCTACCGCGACGGCACCTCCTCGCTCTCGCGCCTCGCGATGAACAAGGACTTCACCGCCGCCGACATCGCGCACGAGGCGCGCCGCGGCGACGACTTCGCGCTGTTGATGATTGAGCGCACGGGCCGCTACATCGGGACGGCGGTCGCGGCGGTCATCAACCTCCTCAACATCGAGCGCATCGTCCTCGGCGGCGGCGTCATGGACGCCGGAGAATTAATACTCGACCCCATCATCCGCGAGACCGGACGCCGCGCCTTCCAACCCTGCTTCGAAGCCACCCAGATCGTCGCCGCCTCCCTCGGCTCCGACTCCGTCGCCCTCGGCGCCGCCATGCTCGCGCGCGACGCCGCTCGCTCGACCGGCACGGCAATTTAGCTTTTAATCCGGTGAAGCTTTGGCGAGAGACGGGCGCGCGTGCGGTTTCGCGCCCGTTTTGTTATGTTAGCCTCATAGCTGTTAGCTCTTAGCCGTTAGCTTTATTCCTTGAGCTAACAGCCAACAGCTAACAGCTATGAGCTTGCAATGAACCCCGAACGCATCAGAAATTTTTCGATCATCGCGCACATTGACCACGGCAAGTCCACGCTGGCCGACCGGCTGCTGGAGCTGACGGGCGCGGTCGCGGGCCGCGACATGGAAGCGCAGGTCTTAGACAACATGGACCTCGAGCGCGAGCGCGGCATCACCATCAAGTCGCACGCGGTGCGTCTGGATTACACGTCGCGCGACGGCGGGCAGTATGTCCTGAACCTGATAGACACGCCGGGGCACGTGGATTTCTCTTACGAAGTGTCGCGCAGTCTGTCGGCGTGCGAGGGCGCGCTGCTCGTCGTGGACGCGTCGCAGGGCGTCGAGGCGCAGACTTTGGCGAACACGTACCTCGCGATTGAGAACAATCTCGAGATGATCCCCGTCATCAACAAGATAGACCTGCCGGGCGCGGAGCCCGAGAAGGCGCTTGAGCAAATCGAGCAGGTCATCGGACTCGACACGCACAACGCCGTGCTCGCCTCGGCCAAGACGGGCCTCGGCGTTCCCGAAATTTTAGAGGCCATCGTCCGCGACATCCCCTCGCCGAAGGGCGACCCCGACGCGCCTTTGATGGCCCTCATCTTCGACTCGTGGTACGACTCTTACCGCGGCGTCGTCGTCCTCTTCCGCGTCGTCAACGGCTCGATCAAGACTGGGATGAAAATTCGCTTCTTCAACACGGGGCGCGAGTATCAGGTCGAGGCTTTGGGCGTCAACCGGCCCCGGCCCACGCCCATCGAGCGACTCGGCGTCGGCGAAGTCGGATTCCTCACCGCCTCCATCAAGACCGTCGCCGACGTGCAGATCGGCGACACCATCACCGAGGCCGCGCGCCCGACCAAAGAGCCCTTCCCCGGCTTTCAGGAGATCAAGCCGATGGTCTTCGCCGGGCTCTATCCGGTCGAGGCCAACCAGTACGAAGAGCTGCGCGACGCCTTGGACAAGCTCCGTCTCAACGACGCCTCCTTCTTCTACGAGCCGGAATCCTCAGTCGCGCTCGGCTTCGGCTTCCGCTGCGGCTTCCTCGGCCTGCTTCACATGGAGATCGTGCAGGAGCGTCTGGAGCGTGAGTTCAACCTCGACCTCATCACGACCGCGCCGGGCGTCCGCTACCGCGTGACGACGACCGACGGCGCGGTCATCGAAGTGGACTCGCCCGCGCGGATGCCCGACCCCGTCCGCATCGCGAAGATCGAAGAGCCCATCATCGAGGCGACCATCCTCACCTCGGACGAATACCTCGGCGGCATCCTGCCTCTGCTTGAAGAGAAGCGCGGCGTGCAGAAGAAGTTCGAGTACATCGCCTCGAACCGCGTGATGCTCACCTACGAAGTGCCATTAAACGAGATCGTGCTCGACTTCTACGACCGGCTGAAGTCCGTCTCGCGCGGCTACGCCTCGCTCGACTATCACTTCGTCGGCAACTGGGAGAGCGACCTCGTCAAGCTGGACGTGCTGGTGGCGGGCGAGCCCGTGGACGCGCTCTCGATCATCGTCCACCGCTCGATCTCAGAGCAGCGCGGGCGCACGCTCGCCGAGAAGATGCGCCAGCTCATCCCGCGCCAACTCTTTGAAGTCCCGATTCAGGCCGCTATCGGCAATAAGGTCATCGCGCGCGAGACCGTCAAGGCGCTCGGCAAGAACGTCATCGCCAAGTGCTACGGCGGCGACATCACGCGCAAAAAGAAGCTCCTCGAAAAGCAGAAAGAGGGCAAGCGCCGCATGAAGCGCGTGGGCAAGGTCGAAATCCCGCAGGAAGCCTTCCTCGCCGTGCTCAAGGTCAACGAATAGAAACTCCGGGAGCAAGAACGATGCTGACACTCGAAGACGAACAGATTGCCGGACTGCCCATCTCCAGCGACCCTGAAACTCTGAGCGGGGCGACGGTCTTCCGCGGGACGCGCGTGCCTGTCGCGGCTTTGCTCGACAACCTCGCGGCGGGGCTGACGCTGGACGAGTTTTTGGACAACTTCCCGACAGTCACGCGCGAGCAGGCGGTTCAGGTGCTTGAATTTTCCAAGAACACGCTGACACGCTTAGGCCGTACCGCGTGACCATTCTGCTTGATGAATGTACGCCTCGCGTCGTGAAGAAACGTCTCCCGGGGCGAGATGTTCGCACGGTTCAGGAGATGGGTTGGTCGGGGCTTAAGAATGGAGAACTCCTGGCAGCAGCGGAGGGTCAGTTCGATGTCTTCATCACTACCGACAAAAACCTTCGCCACCAGCAGAATCTAACGGAGCGGAAATTCGCAGTATTGCTGTTGCCGAGCAATCAGGTACCGATAGTAGAAGCGCTTATTCCAGACATCGAGGCTGCACTGGCGACGGTTCAGGCTGGTGACTTTATCGAGATTCCGCTTCCACCAAAGTAAGGCTACATGGCACGTCGGCAAGGTCGAAATCCCGCAGGAAGCCTTCCTCGCCGTGCTCAAGGTCAACGAATAATTCACTAAACAGGAGAGTGCAGGATGAAGTTCCCCCTTTGTCTGCTTTTGTTACTCATCACCTCCCATCTCGCCTTCGCGCAGCACGCGCATCCGGCGTCGAGTAACACGAAGCCGGCGACGCTTTTGGCGGGGCTCGGGCGTCATCACTTCCCCGTCTCGACCTCGAACGCCGAGGCGCAGAAGTTTTTCGATCAGGGCTTGATCCTCGTCTACGGGTTCAACCACGCGGAGGCCGCGCGCTCGTTCCGCCGCGCCGCCGCGCTCGACCCGCAGATGGCGATGGCGCAATGGGGGCTGGCGCTCGCGCTCAGCCCGAACTACAACCAGACCTCGGTCAGCCCCGAGCAGATGAGTGAGGGACTCGAAGCCGTCCGCAAAGGTCTCGCGCTCGCGGCGCGCGCGCCCGAACAGGAGCGCGCATATCTTGAGGCGCTGGCGAAGAGATTCTCGACCAAAGCGGGGGCCGACCAGCGCGCGCTCGCCGTCGCCTACGCTGATGCGATGCGCGCTCTCGTACGTCGGTACCCGGATGACCCCGAGGCGGCGACGCTCTACGCCGACAGCCTGATGATCCTCAACGCGTGGAAGCTCTGGAGCCCCGAAGGGAGGCCAGCCGAAGGCACGGAGGAGATCGTCTCGACGCTCGAAGCCGTGCTGCGCCGCCACCCCGAACACATCGGCGCGCACCACCTCTACATCCACGCCGTCGAGGCGTCGCCGCACCCCGAATGGGCGCTCACGAGCGCCGAACGCCTCGGCGCTTTGACGCCCGCCGCCGGCCACCTCGTCCACATGCCCGCGCACATCTACATGCGCGTCGGCGACTACGAATCGGCAGCGCGCAGCAACGACAGGGCGGCTCAAGCCGACCGCGCCTACTTCGCGGCGAGCGACCTGCGCGGCATCTACTCGGCGGCCTACTACAGCCACAACCTCCACTTCCTCGCCGCCGCGCGCAGCATGCAGGGGCGCTACCGTGACTCGATGCGCGCCGCGCGACAGCTCGAAGAGAACGTCCGTCCATATCTTAAAGAGATGCCCTTCTTCGAGAGCTTCATGCCGACGGCGACGCTCACGATGGTGCGCTTCGGGCGCTGGGGCGAAGTCCTGCGCGAGGCGGAGCCGCCCGCCTCGCAGCCCGTCACCCACGCGCTCTGGCGCTGGGCGCGCGGCATGGCTTTGGCGGCCACGGGCAAGACCGCGGAGGCCGAACGGGAGCTCAAGATTTTCGATGCCGACGCCGCTGCCATCCCCGCCGACGCGGGCTACGGGCAGAACACCGCGCGCGACGTTTTGCAGATCGGCGAGCACTTCCTCAACGCCCGCATCAGTTCGGCGCGCGGCGACCGCCGGGGCGCGGTCGAACACCTGCGCCTCGCCGTCCGCGCCGAGGACGCGCTCGCCTACGACGAGCCGCCCGGCTGGTATCACCCGCTCTCGCGTGAGTCTCTGGGCGGCGCGCTGATGGCCGTCGGCGAGCACGCCGAGGCCGAAAAGGTCTTCCGCGAAGACCTCCGCCGCAACCGCCGCAACGGGCGCTCGCTCTTCGGCCTCGCCGAGAGCCTCAAGGCGCAGGGCAAACTTTACGAGGCGCAGCTCGTCCGCCGCGAGTTCGAGAGCGCGTGGAGGGACGCCGACACCAGACTCCGCGTCGAAGACCTCTGAGGATTATGGATTTGCGATTTTGGATTTTGAATGAGCGATTTGCTACAGTCGCTCTTCACAGCCGCGAGTTTTAATGCAGCCTCTTTCAATCGCAAATCAAAAATCTTAATCATGCACGTCACACGGGTCGAGCTGGAAAACATCAAGTCTTACGAGGGCCGGAGTTTCGACTTCGAGCGCGGGACGACCGCGATTGTCGGGCCGAACGGCGCGGGCAAGACCACTCTGCTCGAAGCCATCGCGTGGTCGCTCTTCGACGTCCTCGACTACAGCAAGGACGACTTCCTCCGACGCGGCGCAAAGCGCGGGAGCGTGCGCGTCACTTTTCAGGACGACCTCGACGAGCGGCTCTACATGGTCTACCGCGACACGGGGACGGGCTACTACGTCTACGACCCCGTGCTCAAGCAGAAGCTGGCGACGGGCAAGGCCGACGTGCGGAAGTTCCTCGACCTTCACCTCGGCGTCGAGCCGGGCACTGACTTGCGCGCGCTCTTCCGCTCGGCCATCGGCGTGCCGCAGGGGCTCTTTACGACCGACTTCCTGCGCTCGCCTACCGAGCGCAAGAATGCGTTTGACCGCCTGCTCAAAGTCGAAGAGTACCGCGAGAGCGCGGCCCGTCTGGGTGACACCGTCAACCTCATCAACGAGCGCATCGCCGAGTCGCGCGGTCGCCTGAGCGGGGCCGAAGCGCAGCTTGCGCGCTACGACGAGCTGGTTGCGGAGCACGCCGCCGCGCGCGGGAAGGCGAAAGAACTGGGCGACGCGCTCGCAGGTTTTCAGCAGGAGTCGAAGGACAGAGAGACGGTCGTGGCCGGGCTGGACGAGGGCGAGCGGCGCGTCGGCGAGACGCGCTCGCTGGCCGACCGCCTCGAAGTCGAGCGCGATTCAGCCGAGCGCCGCCTGCGCGATCTGCAAACCGGACTCGAAGCGGCGCGGGGCGCGGGCGAGCGCCTGCGCGCCACCGAAGAAGACGCCGGCGCGCACCTCGCGGCGCTTGACACGTTGCGCGCGCTCGACACGGAGCGCGCCGAGCGCGACCGACTGCTCTCGGAGTCGGGGGCCGCGACGCGCATGGTAGACGCCGCCGGGTCGGACGTGCGCCGCCTCGAAGAGGCGCTCGCGCGCTCCGCGCAGGCGCGCGAAGCTCTGGCCGCGCTCGGCGCGGAGATCACGGCGCAGGAGGACTTCGAGCGCGAGCGCGAGCGTCTGCGAGACCTGCTCGCGCAGGCGCGCGCCGCCGGCGAGCGGCTCACGCGTCTCGATCAGGCGCTTGATTCTCTGCGCCGCCAGCACGCGGAGACCTCGAAGCGCGTGCGCGCGACTGAGAATCTGGCGGGCTCGCAAGCAGAGGCCGAGCGTTTGGAGAGCGAGCGCCTCGGCATCGAGACGCGCCTCAGCCGTGTCGAGCAGGCGCTCACGGCCCGCAAGCACTTGACGGGTCAGCGCCGCGAAGGCGCGCGCGAGGTCGAGCGCCTGCGCCGGAGCGTCGCGGCTTTAGAGAGGGAGACGCGCGAGCTGGAGCAGGGCGCGGCGGCGGCCTTGGGGCTCGGCGCGCTCGAAACACGCGAGCGCGAGCTGACGCATAGGGCGGCGGCGCTGCGCGCCGCCATCGAGCACGACGAGCGCGCCGGCGAGAATGCCAAAGGCGGCGTCTGCCCCATCCTCAACGAACCCTGCCAGAACCTCGCCGCCGAGGGCCGCACCTTCGAGGATCACTTCTCCGTCCAGCTCCAGACCAACCGCTCGCAGCTCGTCTCAATCGAAGACGAAGGCGCGCGACTCTCGAAGGACGTGCGCGCCGCGCGTGAGGCCGAGAAAATGGCGGCGCGCTTCGAGGGCACGCGCGCGCGCCTCTCCAACGAGCGCGAACTTTTGGCGGAGCGCGAGGCGGCGCTCTCGCGCGTTGACGCTGAACTGGCCGCACTCGCGGACGCGGACGAAACCTTGCGCGACCAGTTGCGCGCAGAAATGATCGGCGTCAGCGGCGGTCTCATCAACGCACGCGAGGAGGCCCTGCGCTACGCCGAGCTGGAGCCCCTGCGCGCGCGCCTCAAAGAGATCGAGGATGAGGGCCGCAGCCGCAAAGACGAGCGTGAGCAGGTGGCCGCCGCCGCCGGGGCCGGCGAGGGTCTGGCGCGTGACGCCTCCGAGGTCGAGCGGCGTCTGCGCGAGCTGAAAGACCCGCGCGGTCGCGCCGCGAGCCTCCGCGCGGAGGCCGAGCGCGAGAACGATTTACGCCGCGAAGCACAGGGCGCGGGCGACGCGCTCGCGTCTCTTCAAAAGCAGCAGGCCGCGCTCGACGAGCAGTTGCGAAGGTTCTCCACGTTCGACGAGAGCTGGTCGCGCGTGACCGCCGAGCGCGAGCGGACAGCCGGGGCTTACCGGGAATACCTCGAATCCAAGACACTCGCCGCGACGCTTCCACTCCGCGAGGCCGAGACGAAGGAGGCCGCAGAGAGGGCTGCGCGCGCGCGCCGCGAGGCCGACGAGCGGCGCGCGGACTATGACGCGGCGCTCAAGGCCTACGACCGCGAGCGTCACGGCGCGGAGCGCGTCGCGCTGGCGCTGGCGCGCGAGCGCGCGGCCCACACCTCGGCCCAGCTCGACGCGGCGCGCGAGCGCGAAGCGGCGCTCGTCGCGGAGATCGCGCGGCTCGAAGAGGTGCGCGCCTCGTGGCAGCAGGAGCAGCTCGCCATCGCCCGCCTCAAGGAACTCTACGACGCGACCGATTTCATCCGCGACATTCTCAAGAAGGCGGGGCCGCTCGTCACCGAGAGCTATCTCTACAACATCTCGATTGAGGCGAACCAACTCTTCCGCGAGATTACGGGCGAGGGCGGGCGCGCGCTGCGCTGGTCGAAAGACTACGACATCATGCTCGAAGAGGGCGGGTACGAGCGCCCCTTCATCAACCTCTCGGGCGGCGAGCAGATGGTGGCCGCGCTCGCCGTGCGCCTCGCGCTCCTCAAGCAGCTCTCGGACATCCGCGTCGCCTTCTTCGACGAGCCGACGGTCAACATGGACGCCGAGCGGCGCGAGCGTCTCGCGCAGCAGATCGGGCAGGTGCGCGACTTCGACCAGCTCTTCGTCATCTCGCACGACGACACTTTCGAGGAGGCCGTCGATCACGTCATCGCCGTCACGCGCGCGGCGGTCGCAGAAGTGGCGTGAGGAAGGACTGAGGACTGTGAAAGAGTGAGAGTTAATGGTTAAGAGTAAGAAGACATCGGCGGAAAAGCGAGGTGATGAGTCGAACGGACTGTCTCAGCCCTCAGCCCTCGGCCCGCAGTCTTTAAAAGACGTTTTGATTTACTGCGACGGGTCGAGCCTCGGCAACGGTCAGGGATCGCCGCGCGCGGCCGCCGTGGCGATGCTGGGCTACAGGGAAGTGTGGCGCGCCTTCGGCATCTATCTGGGCGCGGCGACGAACCAGCAGGCGGAGATCGCCGCCGCCGCGCTCGGGCTCGAACAGTTGACCGAGCCCTGCCGCGTGCGTCTCTTGAGCGACTCGCGCTACGTCATCGAGACGATGTGCGGGCGCTTCCGGCGCAAGTCGAACCACGAGTGGTGGGCGCGCCTCGACGCCGTCACAAAAACGCACCAGATTAGTTGGGAGTGGATCAAGGGCCACGCGAATGAGCTGGCCGCCCCACACGGGACAGGTAAACACCCCTCCGCGGCGCAAAGACCGCACTCCGGGCCGTTAGGCACTGAGCACCATTCAAGCTAAAATCTCCCCCCCGGCAAATCCGTTTTTTTATGTTCACCGCCACGACAACACGGATCCGTCTGCGCGCCTCGCTGCTCTGCGTCGCGCTGCTGGCCGGCGTGTGCGCGTCCGCCGTGCCGGCGCGGCAGCAGGCGGGCCAGCGCGCGTGGATGTGGCAGAACCCGCTGCCGCAGGGCAACGCGATCTTCGCGGTGCGCTTCGCGGCGGATAAGCTGACGGGGTGGGCGGTCGGGGCCGACGGCGTCATCCTCCACTCGACCGACGGCGGCTACCGCTGGGAGGAGCAACGCTCGAACACGCCCGTCCCGCTCTACGGGCTCTTCGTCAAAGATGCGAAGACGGCCATCGCCGTCGGGTCGCGCGGGCAGGCGCTCGTGACGCAGAACGGCGGGCGGCGCTGGCTCGTCCGGCAGACTGGCGTCAAAGACCATCTCTACTCGCTGACCTTCACGGCGGACGCGCGGCACGGCTGGGCGGTCGGCAGCTACGGGCAGATCGTCAAGACCGAAGACGGCGGGCAGAGTTGGGCGGCGCAGAAATCGGGCACGCGCGCGCACCTCTACTCGGTGGCCTTCGCCGATGCGAAGACTGGCGCGGCGGTCGGCTCGGACGGCACGCTTATTGTCACGCGCGACGGCGGCGCGACGTGGTCTGGCCGTTCGATTTCGACGGGCCTCCCCTTCACCGGCGTGGCGTTTGCGGGCTCGTCGAAGAACGCCGTGGCCGTCGGACTGGGCGGCCTCATCGTCCGCACCGGAGACGGCGGCGACACTTGGGGAGTGGTGGACACATACCTGCGCTCCGACCTGCTCTCGGTCTTCTTCACCGACGAGCAGCACGGGTGGGTGACGGGCGACGAGGGGCAGGTCTTGACCACCGGCAACGGCGGCGCGTCGTGGTTCCCGGTGAGCGTCAAGACGCGACCGCGACTGGCCTCGATTCACTTCGCCGACGAGAACACGGGCTGGGCCGCGGGGCGCGACGGACTCATCCTGCGCACGGACGACGGCGGCATCGAGTGGCGGCGACTGACCGAGGGCGGGCGCGACGATCTGGCGGACATCTTCTTCCTCGACGGCGAGCGCGGCTGGGCGGTCGGCTCAAGGGGCCGCGTCCTCTACACTTCATCGGGCGGCAAGCGCTGGACGCTCCGCTTCTCGGGGACGACGGCGCGCTTGAACGGCGTCTTCTTCATCAGCGCGTCGAAGGGTTGGGCGGTCGGCGAGAAGGGGACGCTTTTGCGCACGACCGACGGCGGACTGACGTGGGCGCGCGCCGTCACGGAGGCGGGCGAAGATTTCTTCGGCGTCCACTTCGCCGACGAGCGGAACGGGCTCGCGGTCGGCGCGCGCGGGCGTATCTTGCGCACCGACGATGGCGGCGAGACGTGGCACCTGCAAACGTCGGGCACGCAGAACTGGCTCGAAGCCGTCTCTTTCGCCGACGCCGGACATGCCGTCGCCGTCGGCTCGAACGGCACGATTCTGCGCACGGAGGACGGCGGCGAGAAGTGGCTCTTCGTGGAACTGAACGCGAAGGAGTGGCTCTACGGCGTCGCCTTCGCCGACGCCACGCGCGGCTACGCGGTCGGCGAGCGCGGCATCATCCTGCGCACGGACGACGGCGGCGCAAACTGGAAAGATCAGGAGTCGGGCGTCAAGATCAGCCTCTACTCGGTGGCCGCCGCGGGCCGCGACGACGCGCTGTCGGTCGGCGATCAGGGCCGCGTGCTGCACACCAAAGACGGCGGCGAGACATGGGAGCCGCAGTCCACGATCACGAGTGCAGCTCTCTTCGGCACGGCCTACCGCGGCGGCTCAGCCGCGTGGGTCGCGGGGCGCGGCGGCACGATCCTGAAACGCACGGACGCGGTCGCCACCGTCAAAATTCCGCGCCCCCGTCTCCCGCCCGCCCTGCGCGGCGGACCGCCTAAACTGTCAACGCAGGAACAGACCGAATCCTTCGCGCCCATCCTCGAAGATGACATCCCGCGCGCCACGCCACCCATGCTGAAAGTAACGCCGAAGCCCTAGTCTCAATGAAGCGAGCCCACTTCGTGGGCGCAAGAATTTAGCCCACGGCGTGAGCCGTGGGAGCGTGCATCGCGAGAAATGGAAGAGCCCCGGAGGGGCGAAAGAAATTCAAGCTCGGCACACACGCCCGTTGAATTTCTTTCGCCCCTCCGGGGCTCGAACTGTTTTTATCGTGGACTTCAACCCACGGCTCACGCCGTGGGCTAAATTCTTCCGCCCCTGTCAGGGCTCAAGGAATTTGCTCCGCTTCAGCCGCGCACCGGGTGCTCTTTCGCGTAGGTGTAGGCGAAGTAGGCCGCGATGAGGTGAACCACCCAGCCGAGCATCCCGGCTGAGCCGATCCATGACACGCCCGTCAGGATGAGCCAGATGATGCCCCAGAGAACCTGGCCGTTGTAGATTTGCCCCACGCCGGGGATCAGAAAGCTGAGGATGCCTGCCAGTACCGGATCACGCATTTTCAATCCACCTCCGTGCGAGGCTATACGCCCGGTCGCCAAAGTTTGTTCTCTCACGAGAGGCGGCCCCCGGGAAGCCTCGCCGCCGAGCATCGCTACTGCCGAGGCCCCGTGTCGAGTCGCCGCACCTCGACGATCTCGCCGCCGAACGTCTTGAGCACCTCGCGGACGAGCGGGTGGCCTTCGGCCAACTCGCGCAGGCGCTTCTGTTCGAGCCGCTCCTCATCCTCGCGCGACGGGGGCGAATCGTCGCCCTCAACAGCGCGCGTTCTTGTGTTGACCCGCACACCCATCCTCGCGCAGCGCGCGCATGTTCTCCGGCCTCGAAAGCGTGTCGCGCAGGTGCTTCGCTTCCGGCGCGAACTCGACGCACAGCTCGTCGCCCTCGACCGCGACGCGCCGCGCGCTCTCGAGCGTGATCGCCAGCAGGGGCTTGCTGCGCTCCTCAAGTCCCCTCTTGATGAGGCCGACGGTGTCGTCCGGCTCTACATGAATCCGGGGCGGCGCGTCGAAGATGCCCGGCGCGGGAGCGTCCGCCGGGCCTGATGAAGATGCAAAGGGCGGGACGCGCTGGCCCGCTCGGTCTTCCCCGGCCCGCACCTCCTCGAAGAAGGAGGGCGAGGGCTCCGGCGCTTTGAAGAAGCTCTTCGGGGGCGCACCCGCGTTCGAGACCGGGAAGGGCACCTCGGCGGCGGGCGTCGCGCCTTGCGCCGCCAGTCCGCCGACGACCGTAGCGCCGGGGGACGCCGGCACGAGTTTCAGATTCGGCGCGGGGGCCGACGGCAAACGCGCCGCGCCCGACGACGGCGGTGGGACTTTCGCCGTCGCCGGACTCCGCAAGACCGGAGCCGGAGGCAGCGACGTTGGCGTTGCGCTTGGCGTTGCGCTTGGCGTTGCGCTTGGCGTTGCGCTTGGCGCCGAGGTTGGCAACGACGTTGGCATGGTCGTCAACATCGCGCCGTTCTCGCCCGGAGGTTGTGCCGCGAGGCTTCCCGCATCCGTGGGCTCTTGAGTCGGTGCGGCGCTGCCGGAAGCGGCGTCGGGAGGTGTGGCACTGAATGAGGCCGCGCCGCCGCCGCCGCCGCCGCCACTCGCCGTGCCGCCGCGCCGCGTCGCGCCGCCCGCGGGCGTGGAGGGCGGCGGCGGCTGCGCGCTTGGATTGCCGGCGGGGGCGTGGCCCGTGCGCAGCGCCTCTTCGAGCGCGCTGAGGCGCTCGAAGAGCTGGCCGAGCGGGACGAGCCGTCGCATCTCGATGAGCTTGACCAGTCCGATTTCGAGCTGGTAACGCGGGTGCGCGCTCTCGCGCAGGTGCTTCTCGGTCTCGGTCAGGCTGTGAAAGAAGCGCACGAGGTCTGATTCGGAGAACTCGCGCGCCCCATCGGTAAGTTCTTTCCGCTCCGCCTCGGTCGAGTCGGCGGAGGCCGCCGTCGAGTCGCCCGCGACTTTGAATACGAGCAGGTCGCGCACATGCGCGAGCAGGTCGCGGCAGAAGTTTCTGAGGTCGTGGCCGCGCATGACGAGGTCTTCGACAACGGCGAGCGCCTCGGCGGGCGAGGCTCCGGAGACGGCGCGCATCACGCGCGCGCGCAGTTCGACCGAGGCCAGCCCCAGCGCGGCCTCCACGTCCGCACTCTCAATCGCGCCCTCGCTAAACGAGATGACCTGATCGAAGGCCGACTGCGCGTCGCGCATCGAGCCCTCGCCCGCGCGCGCCACCTCGCGCAGCGCGTCGTCCGAGACTTCAATCTTCTCCTCCGAGGCGATGTGCCGGAGGCGCGCGGCGATTTTCGCGGCGGCGATGGTGCGGAACTCGAACTGCTGACTGCGCGAGAGGATAGTCTCGGGAACCTTATGCGCGTGGGTCGTCGCCATGATGAAGAGCACGCGCGGCGGCGGCTCTTCGATAGTCTTCAATAGGGCGTTGAACGAGTGCCCGGACAGCATGTGGACTTCATCAATGATGAAGACCTTAAAACGATCGCGCGCCGGAGCAATATAGATTGAATTGATAATGACCTCACGGACGTTATCAACCTGTGTGTGGGAGGCGGCGTCAATTTCTACGACATCCATCGAACGGCTTTCGGTGATCTCGTGGCACGAAGGGCACTGCTCGGGGTCGTCCGTCCGGCACGGCGTCGGCGTCGGGGCCGCGGAGCGGTGGCAGTTGACGGCCTTCGCCAGCAGGCGCGCCGTCGTCGTCTTCCCCACTCCGCGCGCGCCAGAAAAAAGGTAGGCGTGGTGCAGCCGCTCATGCTCGATGGCGTTGCGCAGCGTGCGCGTGACCGCCTCCTGCCCCGTGACCTCCTCGAAGGTCTGCGGGCGCCACTTGCGTGCGATGACTTGATAGGCCATAGGAATGTTTATCGGGGCTCTCGGCGCGTTTAGGATTGCGCCGCGCCGGTGTTTTCGAGCAGCTCGATGCGGTTGCCGAACGGGTCGAAGAAGGAGAACCTTTCGACGCCCGGAAGCGACGGCTCGTCTTTCACGCGGACGCCTTGACTCTCAAAATAGGCGCGGACTTCGCCGACGTTCTCCACCTCGAAGGCCGGGTGACGCTTCGAGGCACGGTCTCCCATCTCTTCGACCCCGACGTGGAGCTGGATGTCGGCGATTTTGTACCACAGCCCGCCGTTTTTTTTGAGCACCTCGGGCTTCTCGATCTCTTCGAGGCCGAGGAGGCCGCCGTAGAACTGCCTCGCCCTCTCCTCCTCTCCGAAGGGGACGCAAATCTGCACGTGGTTGAGACGCCGGATGTTGATCTTCATGGCAAAGATTTAAGGTGAATATCTGTCTTCACGGCAAAGAAAAAAGAGTTGCCGCGAGTGGTCGAACGCTTCGCGAAGACTGCGGCGATGTCGGATTGTGCTCCAACGGGCCGCACTTCGGCAAGCAATCGCCTTCTCGGGGCAACTCTTTTCCGATGTGGCCAGACTCCGGACCGACCCGCAACACACGCCGCCGCTGCTACCGTTGCTCCGTTCCCGGCCTGGCGGGGTTCGCAGGGCAAACGTTGTGCGGAGCCCGAAGTCTGATAAATTTTCAAGAACCTTCGAGGACGCTCGCGGCGTCCCTACTGTCTGACAACGAAGACTCTAACGGCTTCGGCCCGCGTTTGCAACCGCCGCCGCCGCCGCAAAGGATGCAGGCTCGAGTGACGCCGAGTCTCAAGTGCCGTTGAAGCCCGCCCGCATCCGGCGCAAATTCGCGCCCCCATACCTGCCCGTGGCCTTCACTGTGGCCAGCATCCGCTCGGCCTCGGCCCGCGTCCGGCCCGCATAGACGGCCATGAACTGCTGATCCGGCGCGACGTCCGTGTAGAACAGCTCTCCGGGGTCGGAGCACCGCGAGGCGAAGACTTTGTGGCGCGGGAAAAGCTGCTGCGCCGCGAGCCGTTCGACCTCGGGGATGAAGACCATGCACTCGTTCGCCGCGCCGCGCACGCTCTTGAGGATGATGGCGTAGAACTGCTCGGTCTCGAAGATGAAGGCATTCTCGGGGAGGCGGAACGGCATCTGGTGCGGCTCGAACTTCACGCTCGTCCGGCAGGGCGCGGTCGGGTCGGGGCAGACCGCCGCCGCCGCCGCGGGCTGCCGCTTCCCTCGACGCTGCGCCGCGGTCGTCGCGCCGTCCGGCGGCAAGGACGCGGCGCTCAACAGTAAACCCAGCCCGACGATGCAGACGATCCTGACTTTAGTCATAGGAGGGTTGAGCCCGACCGGCGCTCGCGGCAGTCGGGCGAGCGGCTTCCAAATCTGATGGCGGAGAGGGTGGGATTCGAACCCACGGTACGGTTCCCCGTACACAGCATTTCCAGTGCTGCCAGTTCAACCACTCCTGCACCTCTCCGAAGAAGCTGATAGCGATTAGCCTTTAGCTCTTAGCAAAAAAGCATAGCCCATCCTGGCGATTCCTGTCACGTCCGGCACGTCGACTGGACGCCAAGTCTCAGAGAGAAAAAGGCGAACAAACGAAAATTTGGCGCCGGGGCGCTACCAGCCCGTTGAGTGTCCGGCTTGAAAGGAAATGAATATGATTCGTCATTTTACCGGACTTCTTGCCGTCATTCTCGTCGGCGTGACGCTCGCTTGCAACGCGGCTGTGGCCACCACGAATACTGTCGTCGCCCTCCCTGACCCGACTGTGGACGCACCGCTGGCAAAGGCTAAAGGCGTGCAAACCGCAGTCCTCGCGGGCGGCTGCTTTTGGGGCGTCGAAGCCGTCTTTGAACATGTCAAAGGCGTCACCGTTGTTAAGTCCGGGTACTCGGGGGGGTCGGCTCAGACGGCTGACTATGAGTCAGTCAGCGCGGGCCGCACCGGACATGCCGAAGCGGTTCGCATCACTTACGATCCGTCTCAGATCACATACGGCCAACTCCTCAAGGTCTTCTTTTCCGTCGCGCACGATCCGACCCAACTAAACCGGCAGGGACCGGACGTCGGGACGCAGTACCGCTCGGCTATCTTTTACACCGGCGGGGAGCAAAAGCGCATCGCCGAAAGCTACATCGCTCAACTGAATCAGGCGAAACTCTTTGACCGTCCAATCGTCACGCAGGTCGGCGCACTCAGCGCTTTCCATGAGGCCGAGGCTTACCATCAGGACTACGCCGTCCGCCACCCGGATCAGCCCTACATCGTGGTTCACGACCTCCCCAAGGTGGAAAACCTCCGCAAGCAGCTTCCCGGGCTGTACGTGGTGAAATAGTTCAACGCCCGCCGTGCTGACGAGCAGAGAAGCGCGATTCGGACAAAGGTTTGCGCAGACGAGCGAGCGGCACGCGAAGTTATCTTTGTGAATCGGCGGGGATGCCACAGTCGGTCGAGTCTTTAACTATGGGGCCCGAGATGCCCCTTCTTGCGCTTATCGAGAAATAGACACGTCTCTCATCCTAACTGTGCTCTGAATTCGGCGTATCTCTCGCGCTCTCGGCTGGCCCCTTCAAGGCCTCGTTCATCTCAACTCGCCCGCGCCGTGTAACTCCCGGTGGCTACCACGAGTGACGTTCTTAGTGGCATGTTTACCCTGTATTGCGTAATCCCGCCGAGATGCCGTTGATCGTCGCCGCCAGAGAGTAATTCAAATTTTCATCCGCCTCGTCGCCGCGCTTACGACGCAGCAGCTCGACCTGGATAAAGCTCATCGGATCGACATACGGGTTGCGTAAACGTATCGAGCGGGCGAGCACGGGATTGTTCTCC
This sequence comes from Acidobacteriota bacterium, assembly GCA_020199995.1. Taxonomy (GTDB): domain Bacteria; phylum Acidobacteriota; class Blastocatellia; order Pyrinomonadales; family Pyrinomonadaceae; genus JAIVJM01. The sequence continues at coordinate 17,009 of JAIVJM010000242.1, forward strand.
AGCAGTTCCCTCTGGCCGCTGACGCGCAGGATCATCGCGTGCGTGCACGCGAACTCTTCGACAACGATCTTCCAGACGCGCTCGCGTAAGGCCGTATCTTCGACGAGCGCGGCGTACTCTCGCGCTATCGAAAGATCGGCTTTCGCCAGCCCCTGTTCGACGTTGCTGATGAGGTCATGGAAGAAAGGGAATTTACGCATCATCGTGCGCAGCAATTCTTCGCCGCCGTCGTGCTTCTCGCAGTAAGCTTCGAGCGCGTGACCGATGCCGAACCACGCGGGCAGCACGTGGCGACTCTGCATCCAGCCGAACACCCACGGGATCGCGCGCAAATCTCCGATGCCGCCCGCCGACTTTTCTGCCCCTTTCGCCTCGCCTCGCCGGCTCGGGCGCGAACCGGTCTTGGCGAGGTCGAATTCGCGTACCGGCGTGGCCTCATGGAAATACTCGACGGCGTCTTCATTCTCGACGATTGAGGCGCGGTAGAACTCGAACGCGGTCGCCGACATCTCCTCCATCGCCCGTTCCCATTCCGCTTCAACCTCGAACTTGCGCGGACGCGCCAGCGCGTCGAGCGAGGCGGCCACCATCAACTCGAAGCTGCGCTCGGCAAGCACGGCGTCGGCGTACTTGAAATTCAAGACCTCGCCCTGCTCCGTGATCC